>JBGTAJ010000060.1:0-27183 GCA_041749915.1 Flavobacteriales bacterium | reverse complement strand
GGTGACCTGGAGGTCTGCTCCCTTTCCGGGACCCTATCGCGCCATGGCCTGCACCTTCACCTGGCAGTGAGCGATGTCGAAGGGCGGATGAGCGGTGGCCATCTGCTGGCCGATTCCAACGTGCGCACGACACTGGAACTGGTGATCCACGAACTGGGCGGCGTGCGCATGGAGCGGCGCAAGGACCCTGACACGGGATACCTGGAACTGTTCCCGGTGAGCGTGCCATAGGCCCTTCAGGGCACGATGTCCAAACGCGTCCGCTGCAGTTGGATCAGCGGAAAGATCTCGTCCAGGTCGGCATTGCGCAAGGCGATGCAACCCCAGGTCCAGTCGGTGCCCTGTTGGATCCAATGGTCCATCCCGTTGGGCACTCCATGGATGCCGATCTCACCGCCGATGCGTGCGCCTGCCGGAACCAGCCCTTCCTTCTTCCGGTGTTGGAAGCGTTTCCAGCTTTCCGCATTGGGGTAATCGATCCACACGAACTTGTGCCACTCCTTGTGCGGATACTTGTCGCGGAAAAGGAAGCTGCCTTCCGGCGTGCGGCGGTCACCCTCCTGCAGCTTGTCCCCTTCCGGGTTGAGGCCCAGCACGCAGGGATAGGTGCGTAGCGATCGGCTGCCGGCGAAGACCGTGAAGGAGCGCTCCGACTTGTCCACCACGAAGCGGAGACTGTCCGCGGATAGGGCCAAGCTGTCCAACATCTGTTGCAGCGGCAGCCCATCCAGATCCACCACGACCGCAGCTGGCGGTTCCTCCCGGACAACAGATCCATCCTGACAGGAAAGGAGGAAAGGCCATGTTATGAAAATGCTCAGAACGGCCAGATCGGATGACGAACGCATGGCCAAGGAACGTGGCGAGGTGTGGTTCTCGTATGAGCGGACCTTTCAGGCCGGTGGCACGGGCCGGGGACACCTGGTCGCTACCCGCGCGATCGGGTGTTCCCGAAGGAGAAACGAAGCCAGAGGCTGACATCGATCCCGCGCGCATCGGCATAGTAGCGGAAGCGATCGAGGTAGTCGCGATAAGCCACATTGAGCAGGTTGGAGGCCAGCACACCGAAGCGCATCTCGCTCGACCCCACGGGTCGGCTCATGCTCAGCGAGGCACCCAGGAGATGATAGGCCGGCGGTACATCGGTGAAGTCGACCCCGAGCGGCACGCGCACCTGCTCTGCGACCCAGGTGCTGGTCAGTGCCGCCTGCAACCCGTTCCAGGTGCCCACACTGTCCTTTTCGTAGAGCACCGCGTTCTCCCAGCGATCGGCGGGCATCAGGAAAAGATGGTCCTGCAGCGTGCGGTCCCAACCCCGGACCAGGGTAAAGCGCGAACGCACCGACCAGGGGCCCTGGATGGCGTAGGTGAGGGTCATGTCCGTGCCGTACAATGTGGCATCGGTGGCCACGTAGTCGAACACCGGAAAGGCCCCGCGGATGGTGAGGCGGTAGCCCGAGGGCCGGAGGTAGATGTAATTGTCGATGGTCCCGACATGGAAGGTGAGCTCGGTGGTGAGCCGGTCCTTGAACCAACTGCCTTCCACGTCCACCGAGCCGCGGATGGCCTTCTCACTGATCAAGTTCGGGTCGCCCAGTTCGATCGCTGCCGAGCCGTGATGGAGACCCTCGCTGTAGAGCTCGCTCACGTGGGGCGGACGGAACGCCGTGCTCAGGTTGGCCCTTACCCGAAGACCCTCTTTCACACCCCAGTTGGCGCCCACACTGAAGGCATGGTTCACGAAACGATGTTCCGGAGTGATGAAAACATCATCCACGTCGAACTTGCTCACTTGCAGCAGGGTACCTTCCAAGCGTACACCGGCCTCCAGTTCCACCGTTTCAGAAACGGGGTAGTGCTCCAGAACGAAGACCCCGACGCTTTGCTTGACATGGTCAGGTATGAGCGGACGGATGCCAGTGCCGGGGACGTTGTAGTTGTCCTGGTAGATGCCCGAGACGCCCACCTTGCCGTGCAACCTGGCGCCCAACCAGTGCTTCAGGACCGCATCCCCGGTGTGCGTTGTAAGGAACAGGTCAATGGAGGGCACATCGCTGAGACCGCCGCGGCGTACATCGAACTCCTGGCGGTCATCGGCCTGGTAACCATAGGTCAGCACCAATTGATCGCGTTCTGATAGGCGGAACATCGTTTCGGTCTTCAACAGGTGATGGGCCACCGTTTGCCGGGGTGCGGCAATGGAATAGGTGAAGGGTGCCTGGTACCAAGGTTCACCCTGCTCGATGGCGTTCTGCAGGTCGGTGAGGTTGCCGATGTGGGAGGCCCGCAGGATGCCCAGTTCGCGCTGGAACCAACTGTAGTAGACCGATGCCGCCCCCCAGTGCCGCTGCAGTCCCAGGGACCCGGAGATCCCGGCCTCGCGCAGACCGGTGTTGCTGAGGACATAATCCGGCGCCTCGGAATCGCCCAAGCGGCGCACGCTGCCCTGAACGCGCCAGCCCAGACCCCGCACACGGCCTGACCCGCCTTGCAGTAGCCCGTTCACTCCCCCTCCGCGTCCGTTGAGAAGGCCCACGGTGCGCAGCTCGCCGCCCATACCCGCGCTGCGCGGCAGTTCCACGGGTTCGGTGATCACCACACCACCGATGGCGTCCGCACCATATTGGACGGATGCCGCACCCTTCACCACGGTGATGCGATCGGAAGAGAAGGGATCGAGGTTCGGTGCATGTTCAGTGCCCCACTGTTGATCCTCCTGACGGATGCCCTGGTTGAGCAACAGCACCCGGTTGCCGTACAGTCCATGGATCATGGGCTTTCCGATGGTGGGTCCGCTGGAGACCATGTTCACGCCGGGGATGGAGGCGATCATCTCGGCCATGGTGCGACCGGATGAATTCTCCATGGCCTCCTTGTCCGTGACGTTCCGGGACATCCCCACGTTCTCATCAGGCCGCTTGGCGATCACTTCCAGTTCGCGCAATTCCTCGGCGTGGTGTTCGAGGTGGAATTCGATCTGCATGTCCTTGGAGATCACCAAATGGCGCTCCACCGGTTCGCAACCCAGATGGAGGACACGGACCAGATAGGTGCCGGGTGCAAGTCCTTCAAGCTGGAAACGCCCTTCCCCATCGGCCACCACACCGCGTTGCACGGCGGGCAGGTGGACCTCGGCGAACGGCAACGGCGTGCCATCATGGTCATCGATCACCACGCCGGACAGCACATAGGTCGTGTCGGTACCTTGGGCAACGACAGCCAGCGTGGAGCAAAGACAAAAAAGGAGGAACAGGATCCTCGGCATGACCTGGAATTGTGCGCGGAAGAAGGTGGATCGGGGTCCGCAGCAATTGAATGTGAATGAATGGACGATCGAGCCCCACTAGCTCGGATCCGGTCCAGGGCAGGGTCATCACCCCTGCAAGGGCGGGCCCCTGTTGCTCGCCTGTCCGGCACGACCGACCTGAACGGTGATCGCTCCTTCCGAGATCAGGTCCAATGACGTGATCATTAGGATCGAACTGCCCTCGGACGCCATGGTTTCCGTTGGCTGGTGCAGCAGGTCACAGATCGGGCAGTGCTCCTTCACCATGCTTCCGGCCAACTGCTCTGCGAAGACCGTCACATCTTCATGGTGCCCATGGCCCATGAAGCGGGCCAGCATCAGGGCACATGAGAGGATGAACAAGGCACGCCGAAAAGGCAAGGACCGAACGGTCATGGGTGTAAAAGTACGGCCCATCCATCGGCCCGCCTGCTCACCGGTGATGGGTTCCCTTGCAACTCTGAGCGGTCGGGAACTTCTGATCACTAAATTCGTTCCCTCAACTTCAACTGCATGACCCTGAACCGTACCCTGATCGCCCTCTCGACCGTGCTGCTGACCACTGTAGGCCAAGCCCAATGGCAAGCCTTCAACACTGGTCTCGGGTCGATCACCAGTATGACCACCCATGAAGGGAACCTGTTCGTGGTGAGCTTCCCCAGTGGCATCTTCGTGACAGAGGATGCCGGTGGTACGTGGATCCCAAGGAACTCGGGCCTTCCAGCTTCCGGTGGTGACATCTCCGCTCAATCGATCGGTTCCAACGGCACGTGGTTGTTCGCTGGAACCACCTCGGGCATCTACCGTTCCAATGATCAGGGCGAAACCTGGACGATCGCCAATGGCGGTCTCCCGGCGAGCCAATCGGTCTATGCCAACAAGTTCTTCCGCTCCGGCAGTACCATGCTGGCCATCTTCACCGGCCCCATATCCGGCGGGGGTGGGATCTACCGCACCGGGAACAATGGAACGACATGGCTCCAGGGTGCGAACGGATTGAGCAGCAACATGACCGTGTACCACGTGGCCAACATCAACAACCAGTTGTATGCCGCCACCAGTGCGGGCATCTATCGTTCCACGGATAATTCCCAGAGTTGGACCGCTGTGACCGGGTCAGCCTTCCAAACCTATGCCGTGCAAGGTACCCCGTCACGTATGGTCTGTCTGTCCGACTTCGGCTGGCGCTATTCCAACAACAATGGGGCAACTTGGACCGATGTTTCCGGTGAGCCGCTGCCCAGCAACACCTCCCAGCTGATCCTGTATGATGGAAAGTACTTCGCGATCTCGGGGCCTACTGGAGCCGGGGTATTCCAGTCATTGAACGGCGGGCAGACCTGGGCGCCGTTCAACACCGGATTGGGTGAGGTCGACCTGTTCCTGCTCGATGAGTTCCACGCCTCCGGCACCAATCTGTACCTGAGCACGGGCCTGGACCTGTACAGTATCGAGGGCACCACCTTGGACATCGGGTCTGCCCGGCAGGAGGAGGAGGTCATCCTGTACCCCACCGTGTTCAGCGATGGTTTCACGGCCAACATGAGCACGGACGATACGGGATCACAGCTGCTGATGATCGACGCCATGGGCCGCGAGGTGCTTCGCAGGAACGTGGCAGGCATGGGCAGGCTCCGGATCGAACGTGGCCAGCTCAGCACAGGTGCCTACCGCGTATTGCTCCTGCCCGCCGGCGGAGGTCCTGCACGCGACCTGGGCACCGTGATCGCCGATTGAAGCATGACCCCGATCGAGCGCATCGGACTGTTCACCTCCGGTGGCGACGGACCCGGCATGAACGCCGCCATCCGTGCGGTGGTGCGTGCAGCTGCTGTGAACGGGATCGAGGTCACCGGCATACTTGGCGGTTTTGATGGACTCGTCCAGGACCATACCCGCCCATTGGGGCCGCGGGATGTGAGCAACATCATCCAACGGGGAGGCACCATCCTGCGATCGGCCCGGAGCGAGGAGTTCAGGACGACAGAGGGGAGACAGCAGGCAGCGGCGACCATCAAGCGACATCGATTGGATGCCTTGGTGGCGATCGGTGGTGATGGGACCTTCACCGGCGCCAAGATCCTCTTTGAGGAACATGGCACCCGCGTCATCGGCCTGCCCGGCACCATTGACAATGACCTCTATGGCACCGACCGCACCATCGGCTACGACACTGCGCTGAACACTGCCGTGGAGGCGATCGACAAGATCAGGGACACCGCGTCCTCGCACGACCGTCTCTTCTTCGTGGAAGTGATGGGACGGGACACCGGACACATCGCGTTGATGAGCGCCGTGGCAGCAGGTGCGGAGTATGTGCTGGTGCCTGAGAAGGAACAGTCCATCCAAGGTCTGGTGGATGCGTTGTGCGTCGCTTCGTCGAAGAAATCCTCCAGCATCGTGGTGGTGGCCGAGGGCGATGAGGAGGGTGGTGCGTTCGAGATCGTCCGCAAGGTGAAGGCCCGGACCTCGGCCTACGACATCCGTGTCACCGTGCTGGGGCACCTGCAGCGCGGCGGATCACCCAGCGTCAACGACCGTATCCTGGCCAGCCGCACCGGTGTGGCCGCGGTGGAACACCTGATCCGTGGCTCGCACAATGCGATGGTCGGCCTGATCAATGACGAGATCGTCATCACACCGTTCGCGGAGGCCATCGGACGACAGAAGCCGCTCCGGCAGGAACTCTTCCACGTACTGCAGGTATTGGCCACCTGAGGCAGGGCAACTTCCCTTCGTATCCCGGAGTCGACTATATTGGGTGGCCCTTTGCCTTACCCTGAACGTCCATGGTACGACTGCTACGCCTGCTGGTACTCGGACTTCTGCTTGCCGGACCCATGGTCCTGCATGCACAGCCTTGTGCCACAGCCTACTCATTGACCGTATCTCCCCTGCCAACGGGAGGGACCTATGCCTGCGGGCAGAGCGTCACCTTCTGTTTCACGGTCACGGGATGGAACAGCACCAATGCCAATTGGTTCCATGGCATCACGGCCTCCTTCGGGCCGGGCTGGGACCTGAGTACGCTGAGCCCCGGGCCGCCGCCAGCGACCTGTGGTGCGAGCGCAGGTACCTGGGGATGGGAGAACAGCGTGCAGGGTACGGCCGGCTCGAACATCGGTCCGCAAGGGCCGGGGTTCTTCTTCGATCTGGACAACGATGGGAACCCAGGGAACAACTTCGGTGATTTCTGTGTGGGTGTGACGGATTGGGAGTTCTGCTGGACGATCGACGTGCTGGACGGTCCGGCCTGTCTGAACGGTCTTGGACTCGGAGTGTCGTTCAACACCTTCGGTGACAGCGAGACCGGCAGTTGGGGAAGTGCCGCCTGCAACACCGACCCCATCGTTCCCTCGCCACCCGCCGTCATCCAGAGCTGTACAGTGAGCGCCGGAACGAATGGTTCGCTCAGCCTGTGCTCCAGTTCACCTGCGACTCCCCTTGCCACGCTGCTTGGTGGCGCTCCCGATGCGGGTGGTCAATGGACCGACCCTTCGGGCGCCGTTCATTCCGGCACCTTCGATCCGGCCAGCGATCTGGGCGGTGACTACACCTACACGGTGACCAGTGCTTCTCCGCCTTGTTCATCTCAGGCCGTTGTTTCGGTGACCCTTGTCGCGCAGCCTGATGCCGGGACTGACGGAACGGTCAGCACCTGCTCCAACGCATCAGCATTCGCCTTGTCAGCGGAACTGAACGGCACGCCGGACGCCGGAGGGACCTGGACCGACCCTTTGGGCGTCGCATTTGCTGGGACCTTCGACCCGTCCACGGACATCGCCGGAGCTTACACCTACATGATCGCCGCGACCGCTCCCTGTGCGGCTGCGAGCGCCACTGTTACGGTTTCCATCTCTCCATCCGTCTCTGCCGGAACCGATGCGGGCATGACCCTTTGCAACACCGGACCGGCGGTCGACCTGTTCACCCAGTTGGGTGGTGCGCCCGAAGCCGGGGGGAGCTGGACCGACCCGGCCAATGATGCCTTCTCCGGCCAGTTGGACCCTGCTCAGGATGTGAGCGGCGTCTACACCTACACGGTATCAGGAGCTGCGCCATGCCCATCGGACCAGGCGGTGTTCACCATCACGATCAACGACCAACCCGACGCCGGTGCGGATGCCGCGACCACATTCTGCAGCAGTGCACCCGCCCAACCTCTTTTGGGTCTTCTCGGTGGCACACCCACCAGCGGCGGATCGTGGACCGGACCGACAGGCGCTGTCATGGGGGCATCCATCAACCCGGCGAGCGCTGCCAGTGGAGCCTACACCTATGCGGTGAATGGCACTGCACCCTGCGTGAACGACCAGGCCGTGGTGAACGTGACCATCGTTCAGCAGCCCAGTGCTGGCAATGATGGTACACTTCTGCTCTGTGATGCCAGTTCACCGGCCGATCTGATGGATGCGCTGGGTGGATCGCCAGATGCCGGAGGCAGCTGGACAGATCCCGGTGGTGGTTCCGTGGGCAGCGTGTTCACCCCGGGCACGGGTGTGGCCGGCATCCATACCTATGCCATCACAGCGTCCGCGCCCTGTGCAGATGTGAGCGCCACGGTCGATGTGACCGTGCTCTCACAGCCCAATGCTGGATCGGACGCTCAGATCGAGCTGTGTGGATCTGGCGCGCTCACCGACCTGTTCGACCTGTTGGGCCCTTCTGCGCAGAGCGGCGGGGTGTGGAGCGACTCCAATGGGGATCCGAGCCCCGGCAGCATCGATCCCACAACCTCCACGAGCGGCACATACACTTACACGCTGAACGCTCCCGCACCCTGCATCTCTTCATCGGCGACGGTGACCGTTGACATCATTGGACCGGCCGATGCCGGAACGGGTGGAACGATCACCGCATGCACCGTGAGTGGCCCTGTTGACCTTTCCGACGCGCTGGGCGGAACACCCGAGGGTGGCGGCACCTGGACCGATCCTCTTGGCAACCCGGCCACTGCTGTACAGGACCCCGCATCCGCACAAGCCGGTGACTATACCTACACGGTCAGTGGAACCGCTCCCTGCCCTTCCGCAAGCTCCGTGGTCGAGCTCTCACTGTTCGACACACCGGATAGCGGGGCCGATGCTGTATTGACCCTCTGTGACCTCGGCCTCGAAGCATTCGATCTTTTCGCCGTTCTGGGGGGATCACCGAACACCGGCGGGACCTGGACCGACCCGGACGGGAACGTGCACAGCGCGACCTTCGACCCCGCCACGGATGCAGCGGGTCTGTTCACCTACACCCTTAACGGGCTGCCACCCTGTCCATCCGCCAGCAGTACGGTGGAGATCACGCTGATCGCACCGGTACCGAACGGAGAGACGGTCGATCTGGCCCTCTGTAGCAATGCCGACCCCTTGGAGCTGTTTGATGAGTTCCTGGTCGCTCTTCCCACCAACGGCACATGGTCATCGCCGGGTGGAGGTGCAATGAACGGGACGTTCGTGCCGGGCCAATCCGCCGCCGGGACCTACACCTACACTTTGCAAGGCCAGGCGCCCTGTCCCAACGGTGTGCATACGGTGGACATCATGGTCGAAACGCTACCCGATGCCGGCTCGAACGGCGCACTGACGCTCTGCAGTGCTTCGGGGCAGACCGGTCTGATCGGCTCTCTCGGGGGTTCCCCGGATGCCGGTGGAACATGGACGGCTCCTGATGGTGGTACCAGCACCGGCACCATCAACCCCGGATCTGCGGGCCAGGGTGCATACACCTATACAGTGGCCAGTGCGGGGCTCTGTCCGGATGCCGTCTCACAGGTCGAGGTGAGCATCGTTACAGCCCCGAACAGCGGAACGGGGGGGGCGATCGCGCTGTGCAACACCTCAACGGTGACGGATCCGTTCGCTTGGCTGAACGATGACCCTGACCTGAACGGCACATGGGAGGATCCTTCCGGAAACACGCTCTCGACGTTCGATGCCGCTACGGCGTCCTCCGGTACATATACCTACACCGTCGCTGGCACGATGCCCTGTCCAGATGCACAGGCCTTTGTGAACGTGACCATTGAAGCTCCGCCTTCTGCCGGGGACGATGGCATCCTGGAACTCTGTGCCGAAGCGGCAGCCGTCACACTTTCGAGCGTGCTGCCCGCCAATGGCCAGGGAGGTGGCTCATGGTCGAGCCCGAACGGTTTCCCGCTGACCACCTTCGACCCGTTACAGGACATTCCCGGTGAATACACATACACCGTGCAAGGAAGCGGTGCCTGTGCCGATGAGAGTGATGTGGCCACGATCACGATCACAGTACTGCCCAGTCCGGTCCCCTCGTTCAACAGTGCCCCTTCTGTCGGGTGTGCGCCGCTCCAGGTACAGTTCACCGCAGCCTTCCAACCACAGCTCATCACCTATCAATGGGACCACGGCAACGGGTCCACGAGCGTCGGCGCTGATATCTGGTACACCTATGATGTATCGGGTGTCTATGACGTACAGCTCACGGTCATTGACATCAATGGCTGCACCGGCAGCGTGACGGTGATCAATGCCGTACAGGTCTCCGGTGGTCCGTTTGCGGAGTTCACGCTGTTGTCGCGCCGCATCAGCGTGGAGGATCCCGAGTTCACCGTGGACCATGCTCCTGACCCGCTGGTGACCTATGCCTGGACCTTTGGCGGTGACAGCATCGATGTGAGCGCTCCGTTCACCTGGACCGTTCAGGGTGCGGAGGTGGGGTTCTACCCTGTGTGCCTGTTCGCCACCGATAGCCTGGGCTGCTTCAATGTGAGCTGCCAGGAACTGCTGATCGATGACGTGATGACCATCTATGTGCCGAACGCCTTCACACCGAACGGGGATGGTGCGAATGACGCCTTCCTCCCTTCTGTCCTCGGCATCGACCCCACCAGCTATTCGCTCTTCATCGCTGACCGATGGGGTATTCCGGTGTTCACCAGCGATGACCCCACGGTGGCCTGGGATGGGACGCTCAACAATGGTGGCGAATGGCTTCCACAGGATGTTTACGTCTGGCAGATCGTGGCCCGCGACCAGTTCAGTGCCGACCGCAGAGAGTACAAGGGCAGTGTGACCCTGCTGAAATGAAAGGAGCCCCGACCAGGTCGAGGCTCCTTCTTCCAACATCGGCCCATCACTGCCTGACGAGCCTGCTTCGCGCCAGCGGTCTGCCTTCCGCATCCAGCGCGATCACGGTGTAGACGCCCATGGACAGGGCATCCAATTGCATGCGTTGACGGACGGGTGCTTCGAACACCAGTGCGCCCAAGGAATTGTAGAAGTGGAAGGAACGTACCCCCGCGATGTCGCAGGTCACCGACACTTCACCGCGGGATGGATTGGGGTGGAACGATAGACCGGCGTTTTCAGCCACTTCCGTGATCCCGACGCCCAGGTCGCAGGCATCACCCACACCGTTCTCATCGGTATCATCCTGTTCCGGGTTGTACACCCACAAACAGTTGTCGCAGGCATCACCAACACCATCGTTGTCGAAATCGGCCTGGTCCGGGTTGAAGACCAGGGAACAATTGTCCTCGCAGACCGTCAGGCCGTCCGCATCGACATCGGCATCGACATCAATGCCGGTGGAACCGCCGGCGCACACGCCGCAATCATCGAGCACCGCGGTACCTCCCGGTATTCCAGCGCAATCAAGAGGTAGTCCTTCACAATTGCAGCTGCTGCTCCACACGTCGTTTCCAGTGGTCGCATCACCGTCATCGCAAGGTGTGCCGGGGAGTGAAGTTCCACCGATCGTACCTGCACAATCCACCAGGAACAGGAATCCATAACAGTTGCAGTTGGCATCCCACGCATCGTTCACAGTGAAGGGGTCGCCATCATTGCAGGGAGTTCCGGGCAGTGCAGTTCCGTTCGCGACACCGAGGCAGTCGAAGGTGACAGCGGTACCAGCGCAGGTGCAGTTCGCGCCCCACACGTCGTTGATCGTGTTCGCATTGTTGTCGTTGCAAGCCGTGCCAGGAAGTGCCGATCCGTTCGCCACGCCTTCGCAGTCGAAGGTCACAGCGGTACCAGCGCAGGTGCAGTTCACGCCCCACACATCGTTGATCGTGTTCGCATTACCGTCGTTGCAGGCGGTGCCAGGAAGTGCCGATCCGTTCGCCACGCCCTCGCAATCGAAGGTGACAGCGGTGCCAGCACAGGTGCAGTTCGCGCCCCACAGATCGTTGATCGTGTTCGCGTTACCGTCGTTGCAGGCGGTGCCGGGCAAAGCCGAGCCGTTCGCAACGCCTTCACAGTCGAAGGTGACAGCCACACCGGCGCAGGTGCAGTTCGCACCCCACACATCGTTGATCGTGTTGGCGTTGTTGTCGTTGCAAGCCGTGCCGGGCAGAGCCGTTCCACCGGCCACGCCCATGCAGTCGATCACCTGACCCACGCACTGGCAGTTGGCGTTCCAGGTATCGTTGCCGGTAGAGGCGTTGCCGTCATTGCAGGAGGTTCCGGGCAATGCCGATCCGTTCGCCACGCCTTCGCAATCAAAGGTGACAGCCGTGCCAGCGCAGGTGCAGTTCGCTCTCCACACGTCGTTGATCGTGTTCGCGTTGTTGTCGTTGCAGGCCGTGCCGGGCAGCGCAGTGCCACCGGCCACGCCCATGCAGTCGATCACCTGACCCACACACTGGCAGTTGGCGTTCCAGGTATCGTTGCCGGTGGAAGCGTTGCCGTCATTGCAGGAGGTTCCGGGAAGAGCCGATCCGTTCGCCACGCCCTCGCAGTCGAAGGTGACAGCCGTGCCAGTGCAGGTGCAGTTCGCGCCCCACACGTCGTTGATCGTGTTCGCGTTGCCGTCGTTGCAGGCCGTGCCGGGAAGCGCAGTGCCACCGGCCACGCCCATGCAGTCGATCAACTGACCCACGCACTGGCAACTGGCGTTCCAGGTATCGTTGCCGGTGGAGGCGTTGCCATCGTTGCAGGACGTGCCAGGCAGTGCCGATCCGTTCGCAACGCCCTCGCAGTCGAAGGTGACAGCCGTACCGGCGCAGGTGCAGTTCACGCCCCACACATCGTTGATCGTGTTCGCGTTACCGTCGTTGCAGGCCGTGCCGGGAAGTGCCGATCCGTTCGCCACACCGAGGCAGTCGAAGGTGACAGCCGTGCCGGCGCAGGTGCAGTTCGCGCCCCACACATCATTGATCGTGTTCGCGTTGTTGTCGTTGCACGCCGTGCCGGGCAGCGCAGTGCCACCCGCCACGCCCATGCAGTCGATCACTTGACCTACGCACTGGCAGTTGGCGTTCCAGGTATCGTTGCCGGTGGAAGCGTTGCCGTCATCGCAGGAGGTTCCGGGCAAGGCCGTTCCATTCGCCACACCTTCGCAGTCGAAGGTGACAGCCGTGCCAGCGCAGGTGCAGTTCGCGCCCCACACATCGTTGATCGTGTTCGCGTTGCCGTCGTTGCAGGCCGAGCCGGGAAGAGCCGACCCGTTCGCTACACCGAGGCAGTCGAAGGTGACAGCCGTGCCGGCGCAGGTGCAGTTCGCGCTCCAAACGTCGTTGATCGTGTTCGCGTTACCGTCGTTGCAGGCCGTGCCGGGCAATGCCGATCCGTTCGCCACGCCCTCGCAGTCGAAGGTGACAGCCGTACCGGCGCAGGTGCAGTTCGAAAGGATGATGTCGTTGATGGTGTTCGCATTCCCATCATTGCAGCTGGAACCGATCTGGCCCGCCACGTTAGGGCAGTTGTCCTGTGCATTGCACACGCCGTCGCCATCGCTGTCAGGGCTGGTCGTGCCCACGCACTGGCAGCTCGCGTTCAGCACATCGTTCGTGGTGCAGGGATCGCCATCGTTGCAGCTCGATCCGATCTGGCCCGCCACGTTCGGGCAGTTATCCTGCGCATTGCACACGCCGTCACCATCGCTGTCAGGGCTGGGCGTGCCCACGCACTGGCAGCTCGCGTTCAGCACATCGTTCGTGGTGCATGGGTTGCCGTCGTTGCAGCTCGATCCGATCTGGCCCGCAACGTTCGGGCAGTTGTCCTGCGCGTTGCAGATGCCGTCGCCATCGCTGTCGGGGCTGGTCGTGCCTACGCACTGGCAGCTCGCGTTCCAGGTATCACCGGTAGTACATGGGTTACCGTCATTGCATGCGGAACCCACCACGGCAGTTCCCCCGGCAACACCCAGACAATCGGGTGTGGCAGCACCGGCGGCTGTTCCGAACACACCCAGGGATAGATTCTGATATCGACCGCTGTGGGAGACCTGGGTCTTCACCGCACGGACCATGTACTCCCGTCCAGCGATGAACGGGATGGCGGGATTCACGTACGTCGTGGTCGTGACGGGCGCGGTGGTCAATCGACTCACGGCCTGGGTCGTGGGATCGACCTGATAGATGTGATAACCCTGAACGGTCTCGGCAGAAGCTGTCCAACTGAAGGATGCCATGCCACCGGAGTTGGTCACGGAGAGGTTGGCGGGCGGTGCCACCATGTACATGCGAAGGGTGGGGTCTCCCATCAGTGCCAAGTGGGTCTTGCCGATGCTTCCCTGCCAACCTTCGGTCTGTGGGGTGTACAGCCCGGCATTGTTCATGGAGGTCAGGGTGCTCGATCCGATGGGTTCGCCCATGCCCATGTGGTGGAAGTACCACGCGGGAATGGCAGCCCAACAATTGGTCAGCGCCTGGCCACTGGCGAGGGGTGCGCGCAGGAAGTTGTTCTTGTTGTCCCAATCGCCGAAGTAGCTACCGAAGGCCATGTTGAAGACCCCGCCCATGCTCACCGTGGTGGCGTAGTTCTGGGTGGTGGCCACGTTGTTGGCACCGTTGTAGGTCAGCACGCTTCCCTCGTACCACTGCGAGCCGCCCCCGGAGGAGTAGGTCCACATGTAGCTCTGCCCGTTGACGTAGGTATTGAAGGCACTTCCATAGGGATAGGCATCCGTGATGTTGGCGGGTCCGACCAGCGGCGCCAGGTTACGCCAGCCACTGCCGGCGAGCGGGTTGCTGACCCATTGCAGGTTGTCGAACACGATACCACGCACCTGGGGCGACCAGACCTTGCGCTTGAACTGGCTGACCTTGTTCAGGTACACACGCATCAGGTCCACCTCGCTCTGGGCAAAGGCGGGCATGTCGTACATATCCACCCGTGCCACCTGTAGTTCCAAGGGGGATGGGAAGCTGCTTTGATCGAACTTGCCATCACCCGGGATGTTCCGATTCGCCACGCGTGCTGCACCGGAGCTGTTGACGCTGTTGTCCGTCCAGTTGCCGTTGAGCTCAGCGTAATACCCATCGCAGGGCCATGCACCATTGTGCTCGCTATGGCCATCCGGACTGATGTTCCCGGAGTAGGGTACCGGTACGTGACCGATGATGTAGAGCGCCTTCACGTTGGAGGGATCGCTGTTGTAGTGCCCGATGACGATGTTGCGCACGGAGGTGACGGAAGCGGTACGGCTCACATCCGAACGCAGCACGATCCATCCATCGGCGCGGAGATCAAGGGTCAACTGCTGGAGTTCGGCGGTCAGCTGGGGGCCGAGTTCGTTATCGACCAGGAGGATCAATTTTCCACGCACATCCTCGGCAGGCACATCGATGCCCGTGCTGACATACCCGTTGCCTGTACCGGCGGAGGCACTGCGGACCACACGGTATTCGTAGCCCACACCCACGGACACGGAATTATCGACGTACTGCGTGGAGGACGCTGCCGGAGTGGCGATCGCGCTGCCCCAAGCGGTGGCGCTGCGCAACTTGCGATAGATGGTGATCGAACTGGTGCCGGGTTGTGTCGTCCACGACAGGGTGATGGACGCGGGTGAGGACTGGACCGTGGCGCTCAATTGCACAGCGGCACTTTGTGAGCTGGTCTGGGCGCTCAAAAAAACGCTGAAGAACACCCCCGTGAGGAGCAGGACAAGTCGGAACATGGCAGGTTCGGTATGTTGGACATCGACCCGCCCCTGAACACATCCTTGCCTGCGGCAACTCGAAGCACATGGCAGTGCGCTTCTCGTCAGATGTCCTCGTGGACGGACCGTGGCCTTATACCCTGCCTCCGGTCATGGGGTTACACAGCAGCTTCTCCACAGTGCCATAGATGGCACCGGGACTTACCAGAAGGGTACCTCGAAGTGTGCGCTGCGAATTCGTGCTCAAAGACGCACGACGCGCCCTTTGCCCAGGAGCTCGCCGCTCCTACCCTGGACCAGCACCATGTAGGTGCCGGGTGCCAATGTTCCAAGATCAATGACCTCGCTGAACGGGATGCGCATGACCAGGGATCCGAGCGCGTCCATCACGATCACGTCCCGGGCTTCGGCCATGGGCTGGGCAAAGCGCACCAGTCCACGGGTGGGATTGGGATGCATGACGAAGGCCTCCATGCCGCGCAGGTCTTCGATACCCACCTCATCACACACATTGCCCACACCGTTCCCGTTGTCGTCCTCCTGGCCGGGATTGCTGTTCCACGGACAATTGTCGCAGAGGTCTCCCACCCCATCCTGATCCAGATCGCCTTGCAAAGGATCGAACAGGTCCGGACAGAGGTCCACGCAATCCAGGATACCGTCATCATCGGTATCGGGGTTCGGCATGATGCCCGTTGTTCCCCCGGCGCAAACGCCGCATCCGTCCACGAACGCGATGCCGTTGATCACCCCGGCGCAGTCCACTGGAATGCCCACACAATCGCAGTTGGTGTTCCAGACCTCGTTCGCCGTGAGCGGGTCTCCATCATCGCAGGGCGTCCCGGGCAGGGACAGGCCTCCGGGCACGTTCAGGCAATCATAGGCTTCACCCACGCACAGGCAGGTGCTCGTCCACTGGTCGTTACCGGTGGACGGGTTACCATCGTCGCAGGTCGTTCCAGGCAGGGAGGCACCACCGGGCGCACCCAGACAATCAATGAGCTGGCCGGCGCAGGTGCAATCCGTGGTCCATCGGTCATCTCCGGTCTCGGGATCGAGGTCATCGCAGGGGGTCCCCGGAAGAGCCGCGCCCCCGGCCACCGCTTCACAGTCGATGAGAAGGCCCGCGCAGGTGCAATCCCCCCCCCAAGTGTCAAGTCCCGTGTCCGGATCGCCATCGTCGCAGGGAGTTCCCTGGCCTGCCGTTCCGCCTGGCACACCTTCGCAGTCCAAGGGCAGACCCACGCAGCTGCAGGAGGCGGTCCAAGTGTCGGCACCGGTGGTGGCATCTCCATCATCACAGGGCGTCCCCGGCAGGGAAGTGCCCCCGGGAACATTGGCACAATCCAAGGGAAGACCCAGGCACGTGCAGTCCGTGGTCCACGTGTCATTGCCCGTGGTCGGATCACCGTCGCTGCAAGGGCTTCCGGGAAGCCCAACTCCACCTGGTACGTTGGCACAATCCAGAGGAAGGCCCGCGCACGTGCAGGTTTCCGTCCATCGGTCATCGCCTGTGGAGGGATCATTGTCGTCGCACGGTGCACCCTGTACAGCTGGTCCTCCGGGAACACCTTGGCAATCCAGCAAGGCCCCTTCGCAGGTGCAGGAGCTGGTCCAGACATCGGCCCCGGTGAGGGAGTTCCCATCGTCACAGGGTGATCCCGGAACCGCGGACCCACCCACCACACTGTTGCAATCGATCAACTGACCGATGCATTGACAGTCCGCGGACCAGCGGTCCTCTCCGGTGGCGGCGAGCCCATCATCACACGCCGACCCCGGCACTGCAGGACCATTCGGAACGCCGGCGCAGTCCAGCAACTGTCCTTCACACTGGCAATCCGTGGTCCACGCATCCGCTCCGGTGTTCGGGTCCCCGTCGTCGCAAGGCAGACCCGGGATAGCCGAACCGCCCGGGATCCCGAAGCAGTCGATGGGCACTCCGAGGCAGGTGCAATCCGAACGCCAGCTGTCCTCTCCCGTCAGTGGATCGCTGTCATTGCACGGCGTACCGGGCAGCGCAGGACCGCCGGGGATTCCCGTACAATCCACCACCTGACCGATGCACTGACAGTCGCTGCTCCATGCATCGTTGACCGTGGAAGGGTCGTTGTCGTCGCACTCCACGCCGGGAAGCGTCGATCCGCCGGGTACCCCGAAACAATCGATCACCTGGCCGGCGCAGATACAGTCGGCCCCGAACACATCGCCACCCGTGTTGGGGTCCAGGTCATCACAGGGTGAACCGGGCCAATTGGCGCCGCCGGGCGTACCCGTACAATCCTCCAATTGACCCAGACAGCTGCAGTCGCTCTGCCAGGTATCATTGCCCGTATCGCTATTCCCGTCATCGCAGGGCGTTCCGGGAAGCGCGCCTCCCCCTGGTATGTTCAAACAATCCAAGGGCAGACCGAAGCAGGTACACTGAACGGTCCATTGATCTCCGCCGGTGGAAGCGTCCCCATCATCGCAGGGCGTTCCGGGAAGTGCCGTACCGAAGGGCACGCCGAGGCAATCCTCATTCACCGGTGCACCACTGCAACTGCAATCCGCACCGAGCACATCGTTCGTGGTCAGGGCGAGGCCGTCGTCGCAGGGCGAACCCGCGACCGCCGGGCCACCGGGTACTCCGTTGCAGTCGATCGGCAGACCGGAGCAGGTGCAATCCGGGCCGTAGGAATCGTTGCCTGTGGTAGGGTCGCCGTCATCGCAGGCTGAACCGGGAAGCGTCTGACCGCCCGGGACACCCGCACAATCCAGCGGCAGCCCGATGCACGCGCAGTCCGCCGTCCAAGTGTCATTCCCGGTGGTGGCATCTCCATCATCACAGGCCGCACCCGGCTGGGCACCGCCCCCTGGCACACCGGCACAATCCTCCGGAGGGAATCCATAGGAAATGCACAGGCGCGGCGACCGGGTGCTGCTCTGGTTGCTGCTCCAAGCCGACCGGCGTCCCTGGCCCGTGATCAGCACCAACATGGCATTGCCTGAGGACCACCCGCTGCGGTCCACCACCTCCTGGACGGCGGAGGCGAGGTCGGAAGTGCGCTGTGCCGGACCGGAAGCGTTGGCCTGTCCCCAGGACGGCGGGCTCCAAGGAATGGCGGTGGTCCGGGGACGCGAGCTGTAATCGAAGGGCTGGAATCCCAGTGGCTGTGCATCATCGGCAGCCTGAAGGGCAACGCTCAGCTGACAGGGGTCCTGACCCGATGTGCCGATGGAGTGGAACTGCACATGGGCGCTCACGATCACCGCACCCTGCGGGATGGCCACATCACTGAAGCGGATGGCGACCGTCTGGTTCCCGCGCCAATCGGGGTTCTCGCCATCGCGGATCAGGTCGAGCGCATTGACATTGGAATAGATGTTCCCGTTATCGCCCTCCTCACCGTCCGCGTCGAAGGGATCGCCCGGTGCAAGGCAGATGGTGCCCGCGATACAATCATTGTTCCCGCCGCACACGCCACAGTTATCGACCACCGCACCTCCGCCAGGGATCCCATTACAATCGACCGGTATCCCGATGCACTGGCAGTTCGCGCTCCAGGTATCGGCACCGGTCTGGGAGTTGCCATCGTTGCAGGGCGTGCCGGGCAAAGCCGTTCCCGAAGGGGTTCCCTGGCAATCGACCGCCACCCCCACACATTGGCACGAAGTGTTCCACACGTCACCCGCCGTCAGGGCATTGCCATCGTTGCAGGTGCTGCCTGGCAGTGCCGGACCTCCAGGAATACCCTGACAGTCGAACGCCTGACCGGCACAGATGCACTGGGCGGTCCAGACATCATTGCCGGTTCCCGGGTTGTTATCATTGCAGGAACTGCCCACGGTAGCCGGACCACCCGGCACCCCAAGGCAATCCTGCACCACGCCGGCACAGTTGCAATTGCTCTGGATGACATCATTCACGGTATTCGCATTCCCGTCATTGCAGGGGGTCCCTGGCTCCCTGTTCCCACATCCGCATTGGCCCGGCGAGGTCTTCAAGGGGTCGCTCGGACAGCCATCCTGCGCATTGCATACGCCGTCACCATCGGTATCGGGCAGTGGGGTGAATACACAGGTACCGGCCGCACAGCCATCACTTGTGCAGGGGTTGTTGTCATTGCACGGGAGCGGCGTGCCTACGCACTGGCAGCTCGCATTCCAGGTATCGTTGGTGGTGCAGAGGTTATTGTCATTGCAGGAAGTACCCGGTATCGCGGAGCCGTTCACCACACCAAGGCAATCGCCGGGCTGTACTACGATGGAAAGCTGTCCGAACGCGCCATGGCTCAGGTTGTAATAGCTGCCGCTGTATCCGTTCTCCAGCTTCAGGGCCCGCACCATGTAGCGCACAGTGCCGGTGAGCCCTGAGACATTGTCCACAAAGCTTGTCCCGCTCACGGCCGTGGTGGTGCGGCGCGTCCAGGTCTGCGTGGCGGTGTTCAGGCGATAAACATGGTAGCCCAGCACAGCCTCCGCCGAGGCGCTCCAGGAGATGTTGGCCAGGGTGCTGTTCACCAGGGCGCACGACACGTTCGTCGGTGGTGCCACCACGCGCATGCGAAGCGTGGGGTCGCCCAGCAGCGCCACATGCACCCGTCCAGCCTGTGGATTGGTGGGCTCGTAGTGACCATTGCCATTGTTCTGGCTCAGCACGGCCGCATACCCGATCGTCTCTCCCAATCCCATGTGGTGAAAGAACCAGTTGGGATATCCCGCCCAGAAATTGGTGAGGGTGCGCCCGCTCGCCAGGGGGGCACGCAGGAAGTTGTTCTGGGCATCCCAATCCCCGAAGTAGCTGCCGAACAGGATGGTGAACACGCTCTGCAGGTTGCTGGACGCGAACTGTGCGGTACTTCCAACCCCGTTGGCATTGTCCCACCAGCCACCGCCACAACCGTAGCTCCACAAATGGCTCTGGCTGGCCATGGAAGAGAAATAGTCCCCAGCCACCACATTGTTCGGATGCACCAAGGGAGCAAAGCCCCTCCAGGCGTTCTGCGAGAACGCGTCACTGTACCCGGTGAAGTTGTCGTCCACCACAGCACGGTCCTGAGCCGTGAACTGCTTCACCTTCCATTGATGCAGCTTGGTGAGGTAGTTGCCCAGCAAGGTGGTCTCGCTCTGCGAGAAGGTGGGCATGTCGAAGAAATCCACGCGGCCCACGGCGAGTTCCACTGCAGTGGGAATGGTGGTCTGGTCGAACTTGCCATCACCCGGCACATTGTGGTTGCGGGTCCAGGAGGCGGAGGTGCTCCACACGGTCGCGTCCGTCCATGAACCGTTCATCTCGCCGTAGTAGACATCCGCGCTCCACGCCCCGTAATGTTCACCGTGCCCATCCGGAGCCAGATTCCCCGAGTAGGGCACCGGGACATGGCCCAGGATCAGGACAGCTTTCACCCGGGTGGGGTCGGCATTGTAGGCATTGACCACCAGCGACTTGATGCTGGTGACCGGCGCTGTTCGGCTCACATCATGCCGTACCACCTGCCAGCCATCCCCCTCAAGATCACTGACCACCTGTGCGAGCGGCGTGGCCAGGGATGTGGTGAACGTGTTATCCACCAGAAGCACCACCTTGCCACGATCTTCCACCATGGCGAGCTCCACACCAGCATTGATGTAGCCGTAGCCATTCCCCACGTTCGCGGTGTTCCGAACGACCTTGTACTCGTAGGAGGTATTGGCCTGTACGGTGGCATCACTGTAGCCCAATGCCGTTCCACCCAAGGTGGCGATCGCATTCCCCCAGGAAGTGCCTCCTTTCAGCTTCCGGAAGACCGTGAAACCGTTGGTGTTCGGGTGGGAGCGCCAATTCAGGTCGATCCGTGGAGGAGAGCTTTGTACGCTGGCCCAGACCTCCACACTCCGGCTCTGACCCAAGGTCTGGGCCATGGCTGGAAGAGCTACCACACTGAGCAGCAGGAGGATGATGAACCGACCGAAGCGCATAAAGGGGGTCCAAGATAGCAGGTTGAGGCCTTGGGCTGTATCGTGCTCATGATCGAACCTGACCCGTATCCCTTGGGATCCCAACTGCATCCTTGCGCCAAGATCGGTCTGGACCACCTCCGCCTCAACGGTCCCGACGAGGGCATGACGCCCACCTGACCACCCGCAAATCCTCACCGCGAAGACGAAGTGCCGACCAACGACAACTTATCAACGACCAAGTTTGAACTTAAACCTGACGAATGCAGTTTAAATTCACCTCCCGAATGGCTTCCTTCGCAACAGCATGGAGGTGTCGGGATCGGACAACCCTTGTGCATCGTTCTCCGTAGAACGCGGCGCTTGGGGAGCTAAGATTATCCGGAACATGATGTTCCGATCGCCAAAGCTTCAGACCAAGGCACCCTTTAAGCAGTACGCATGATCACAGATCGATCCCACTCAGCAACTTCGGTCATTGACCTTTTCACTGTTCAAGGAGAAGCTGGACGCTCAGGTCCGGCATTGGTCTTCCATGATCGGTCATTGGATCACAAGACCCTCACGATCAAGATGGACCGTATGGCCCATCGCCTGCAGGCCGCAGGTGTGGCCACCGGTCGGACGGTCGGGCTCTGCTTGGAACGCTCCCCCGAGCTCATCGTCTCGGTCCTCGGTGTCCTGAAGGCCGGCGCCGCCTATGTCCCCATCGACCCCACCTACCCCGCCGAACGCATCGCCCTGATGGTGGAGGATGCCCGGCCGCCGGTGGTGATCACCGACAAGGCCCATCAGCACCTCTTTGCCGGCACAAACGCCAAGGTTCTCCTCATCGAGGACATCGACCTGGAGCATGGACCGTTGTTCGAAGGACCCTGCCCGGCCTCGACGGAAGACCTGGCCTACGTGCTCTTCACCAGCGGTAGCACCGGCCGTCCGAAAGGCGTGGCCATGCACCACGCACCGCTGCTGAACCTGATCAAGTGGCAACTGCGCACCTCCGTCTGTGGCGAGGGTGACCGCACGCTGCAGTTCGCGCCCATCAGCTTCGACGTCAGCTTCCAGGAGCTCTTCACCACATTCGCTCAAGGCGGCACACTGGTGCTGATCACCGATGAGGATCGGCTCAACAGCACACAACTCCTGCGCAAGATCATCGCGCAGAAGGTCAACCGCATCATCGTGCCCTTCGTGGCATTGCAGTACCTGGCGGAAGCTGTGGAACGCACCGGCGAAGTGCCTTCCACCTTGAAGGAGGTCTTCACCAGCGGGGAGCAACTGAAGATCACCCCGGCGATCGCCAACCTCTTCAAGCAGCTGCCCGGCTGCCGCTTCTGCAACCAGTACGGTCCTACGGAGGGCCACGTCGTAAGTGAACTGGAGCTGAAGGGCGATCCATCGACCTGGCCCGCATTGCCGAACATCGGTAGCGCCATCGACAACGTGAAGCTCCTTGTGCTCGATGAGCAGATGAAGCCCGTTGCCAAGGGCGAAGAAGGCGAACTATACCTCGGTGGTGCCTGTGTGGCGAAAGGCTACATCGGTCGGGACGACCTCACCTCGGAGCGATTCCAAGCAGACCCCTTCACCCCCGGTGGCCGTCTTTACAAGACTGGCGACCGCGCAGCCGAGCTCCCCAACGGCGAGATCGACTACAAGGGCCGGATCGATGGCCAGGTGAAGGTGCGCGGCTACCGCATCGAGCTCGGTGAAGTGGAAGTGGCGTTGGAGAAACACCCCGCCGTGGAACAGGCCGTGGCGAACGTCCGCGAGGACCGTCCCGGATTGAAACGGCTCATCGGCTATTACGTCACGAAAGGCGAGGTCAGCACCAACGACCTGCGCAAGCACCTCGCCGCGCTCCTCCCCGATTACATGCAGCCTTCCGCCTTCGTGGCCGTGAAGGAGCTGCCGCGCACACCCAGTGGCAAGATCGACCGCAAGGCACTGCCTGCCCCGGATGTGAAACGGCCTGATCTGGACGTGGCCTTCGCCGCGCCACAGACCCAGGTACAGAAGACCTTGGCCAATGTGTGGGCCGACCTGCTCGCCGTCGACCGCGTGGGCATCGACGACAACTTCTTCGACCTCGGCGGCAACTCGCTGTTGAGCATCCAGTGCATGGCGCAGCTCGAAGGCCACGGCTTGAAACTGCCCATCGTGAAGCTCTACCAGCACCCGACGATCAAGGCTTGTGCGAACTACCTCGAGGGAACTGCAACATCGCAGTCTCCCGCCGAGATGGCTGCGGCGCGTCGAACAACGAACAACGGACAACGCCGCCCCGACGTCGCCATCATCGGCATGAGCGGCCGCTTCCCCGGAGCAGAGAATGTGGAGCAACTCTGGCAGAACCTGCTCGCCAGGAAGAACAGCATCAGTCGCTGGAACAAGGACGAGATCGACCCGAGCGTGCCGGACGAGGTGAGGAACGACCCGGACTATGTGGCCGCGCGTGGCGTGATCACCGATGCCGACAAGTTCGATGCGGCCTTCTTCGGTGTGAACCCGCGGGTGGCCGCGCTGATGGATCCGCAGCAACGCGTGTTCCTGGAGACGGCATGGGCGGCACTGGAGGATGCGGCGTACGATCCCGCACAGTTCGCGGGCCTCATCGGCGTGTACGCCGGCATGGGCAACAACACCTACTTCACCCGCAACGTCATCGGCCATCCCGAGCTCATCGAGCAGGTGGGCGACTTCGCGGTGATGACCGCGAACGAGAAGGATTACATCGCCACACGCCTTGCGTTCGAGTTCGATCTGCGCGGTCCGGCGTTGAGCATCCACACGGCATGCAGCACTTCGCTGGTGGCGATCGCGCAGGCCTTCAAGGCACTTCGTGATGGCGAATGTGACATGGCGCTGGCCGGTGGCATCGCGCTCACCGTGCCCTTCAACAGCGGCATCGTGTACAACGAGGGCGGCATGTACAGCCCCGATGGCAGCACGCGCACCTTCGACGCCGAGGGCAAGGGCACCAGCTTCAGCGACGGCACCGGTATCATCGTGCTGAAACGCCTCGATGACGCGATCCGCGACAACGACCACATCTACGCCACGATCAAGGGCGCTGCGCTGAACAACGACGGCAGCGACAAGGCCAGCTTCACCGCACCCAGCGTGCGTGGACAGGCCGAAGTGATCGCCATGGCGCAGGCCGATGCGGGCGTGAGCCCCAGTGAGATCAGCTATGTGGAAACGCACGGCACCGCCACACCCCTCGGCGATCCGATCGAGGTGGAGGCGTTGACGCTTGCGTTCGGTGGCAAGACCAACGGCCACCACTGCGTGATCGGTTCCATCAAGAGCAACATCGGTCACCTGACGCCGGCCGCCGGTGCCGCGGGCGTGATCAAGACCGCGCTGGCTTTGCGCGAGGAAGTGATCCCGTCGAATGTGGGCTTTGAGAACCCGAACCCCGCTATCGACTTCGCGAACTCGCCTTTCCGGGTAGCCAACGAGAACATCGCCTGGCCGCGCACGGGTACGCCGCGCATCGCAGGTGTTTCCTCCTTCGGCGTGGGCGGCACCAACGCGCACGTGATCCTCGCCGAGGCGCCGGTGGCCAAGGCTTCCAGCGCGTCCCGTGACAAGCAGCTCTTCCTATTGAGCGCGAAGAGCAAGACCAGCCTCGATGCCATGACGGACAACCTCCGCCTGTGGCTGGAGACGCACCTGCCTGCCGGCCAGGCAGGTCCGAGCGCATCCCTGGCCGACGCCGCATACACCTTGCAGGTCGGTCGTCGCCACTTCAAGCACCGCCGCTTGATCGTGGGTGGCACGCACGCTGAACTGATCGACGCGATCGCCAGCAAGGACACCAACCTGATCGGCACACGCGAACTGCACGAAGCGGCGCCCGGCGTGGTGTTCATGTTCCCTGGACAGGGTTCGCAGTACGTGAACATGGGCCGCGATCTCTGCGACAGCGAGCCCGTCTTCAAACAACACTTCGACGAGTGCTGCGATCTGTTCAGCAAGGAGTTCGGCACTTCGCTCCGCGACATCATTTTCCCGAAGACCGGTGAAGAGGAAAAGGCCGCCGAGCAACTGAAGCAGACCATCTACACGCAGGCTTCGCTGTTCACCATGCATTACAGCCTCGCGAAGCTGTGGATGCATTGGGGGATCACGCCGGATGCGATGATGGGCCACAGCATCGGTGAGTTCACTGCGGGTTGTCTCGCTGGCGTGTTCTCGCTGAAAGATGCCGTGAAGCTCGTGGCCAACCGCGGCCGCATGATGCAGGAACTGCCCGGTGGCAGCATGCTCAGCGTGCGTGCAGCGGAGGAGGATGTGCTGAAGAAACTCCCCGCTGGTTGCAGCATCGCGGCGAACAACGGCCCCCAACTCTGTGTGGCCAGCGGTCCGCATGAAGCGATCGCGAAACTGCAGGCCGAGCTGGAACAGGACGGCATCACCTGCAAGTTGTTGGTGACCAGCCACGCCTTCCACAGCCCGATGATGGAAGCCATCGTGGCGCCGTACAAGAAGGTGGTGGAAAGTGTGAAGCTCAACGCCCCGCGCATCCCGATCATCAGCACGGTGACCACGGAATGGCTCAAGGACGAGGAAGCGACCTCCTCGAAGTACTGGAGCGATCACCTGCGCGCCACGGTACGTTTTGCACAGGCGGTGAAGTTCGCGTGGAGCGATGCGGATCGTGTGATGCTTGAAGTTGGTCCGCGTACAACAGCAACGACCCTCGCACGCCAACAGAGCAGCGACACCAAGAAACAAGCGGCGGTATCCTCGCTGAGCGATTCCGCTGGGAACGGCAACGAGCTCGCGCAACTGCTGAAGGCCGTCGGTGGCCTGTGGCAGAGCGGCGTGCTGGTCGACTGGAAGGCGTTCTACACGAATGAAGAGCGCCATCGCATCCCGATGCCGACTTACGCCTTCGAGCGTGTGCGTCACTGGGTGGATCCGGTGTCGATGATCGCGGCCGGTGGCCATGCCATCGCGAGCACCACCATCGAGGCGCCCGTGCCGAACAGCGGCGATGCGCACCTCTCGCCCAAGGAGGCGCTGATCAAGCAGATCAAGCACCTGCTGGAGGAAAGCTCCGGACTGGAACTGGCCGATGCCGACCCCGAGGAGACCTTCCTGGAGATGGGCCTCGATTCCTTGTTCCTGACCCAGGTGGCCACTTCGCTCTCGAAGAAGTTCGGGGTGAAGATCTCGTTCCGGCAGCTTAATGAGGAGGTGCCGAACCTGGACAAGCTGGCGGATTACATTTTGCCACATTGGAACGGTGGTGGCGCAACAACTGCATCTCGCGATTCCGGCTCGGGGGCCGGAATGACAAATGCAGCACCGGCGTTGAATGCGCTGGAGGACGCCCCGGACCTGAAAAAGGTCTTCGGTGCCCAGGCCCGCATCGTGAAGGAGAAGGTGGACGACATGACGCCGCAGCAGCGCGCGTGGTTCGACGCTTTCGTGAAGCGCTACGTCGCCAAGACCGCGAAGAGCAAGGCCTTCACGCAGGAGAACCGCAAGCCGATGGCCGACCCGCGCGTGGTCACAGGCTTCAAGCCGCAGACCAAGGAGCTCGTCTACCAGGTGGTGGTGGACAAGAGCTTGGGTTGCCACCTGTGGGACATCGACGGCAACGAGTACATCGACATCCTGAGCGGCTTCGGTTCCTCTATGTTCGGCTACATGCCCGACTTCATCAAGGAGGCCTGCCACAAGCAGCTGGACCAGGGCATCGAGATCGGGCCCATGCATCCCCTGGCGGCCGATGTATCCAGGTTGCTTTGCGAACTGACCGGGCATGAGCGCGCGGCCGTCTGCAACACGGGGTCAGAAGCTGTGCTCGGCGCGATGCGCATGGCCCGCACGGTGACCGGTCGCAGCTTGATCATCGCCTTCAGTGGCAGCTATCACGGCATCAACGACGAGGTGATCATCCGCGGAAGCAAGAGCAAGAAGAGCTATCCCGGTGCGCCCGGCATCATGCCGCAGCAGGTGGAGAACATGCTGATCCTGGACTACGGCACGCCCGAAAGCCTGGAGATCATCAAGCAGCGTTGCCACGAGGCCGCGGCCGTGCTGGTGGAACCCGTGCAAAGCCGCCGCATGGAATTCCGACCGGTGGACTTCCTGCACGAAGTGCG
>JBGTAJ010000059.1:0-28982 GCA_041749915.1 Flavobacteriales bacterium | reverse complement strand
GTTCACGTTGATCACTGCCGTACCCACAGCGTTCAGCACTGTAAAGCCGTTGGCGCTGTTGGCATAGCTGCCTGCACCGGCATGGTCCTGCAGCGTCACGTTGGTGCCGCACGCCACGCTGTTGCTGCCCGTAAAGGGAACTAGTGTGGCAGCTGGTCCACCACCTGCACGGGTCATGGTAATGTCCCGACAAACATTCGCGGTTCCGCATGCTGAATTGGTGTTGACATGCACGTAGTACGTGCCCGCCACGGTGGAAGTGAAGTTCAATGGCTGGGTGCCAAAGGCCACTACAGCACCACCGGGAGTTCCAGAACGTACCGTGAGGAAGTCGGTGCCGATCGTGCTGGTCAAGGAATAGGCAGTGGCAGCGGTTACGCTATTCCACGTTCCATATTCACCGCCATAGTTGCACGATATCAGGGCTGTTCCGCCTGGAGCAGCAGGTGCTGTGGCGGTGCCGTATGCGGTCGTATTGTTGCACTGCGCGTGCGCCCCAAGTGTGGCGAGTACACCTAATGCAATGGATCCAACCCTGCGCCACCATGCTGATCGGGGCGTTCGGGAGGAGCTCGCGTTATCTTTCTTCATCGTCTCTGGTTTTGGTTGTTAGGTTCGAAAGACAGCGATAGCATATCGGGCTATCTCCGTTGGTTCACCCGTGGTGGGTGATCGATCAGAGTAGGACTACTTCAGGAAGGCTTGTTTTCGGAACGGTCGTTTTGGGCTGGGGAAAGGTCCGTTGGGTGTTATGTTGAGACGCTGGTAATATTATGGTCATGATCGATCAAAAAGCAACAGGAATATTTTTATGAACAAGAGGCAACCATGCGGAGCCTTTGGCGTGTACGGAAACGAACGCATTGGAAGGCTGGTCTTTGAAAAGGGGGGTACACCTGATGCGACAACGTCCCGGCCGTAGGTTGTGATGACTGGCCGGCTAGGTTTTACTGCAGTCCTGCCGGACATGACAATGCTGTGTGTGCTCACGGGGTCGCCTCCGAGAAGTCAAGCAATTACTTCGAAGCTGTCGCTCAGGGCTTCTGCCGGAGCCTCCAAGAACGAAGCACTGCGGAGTTTTACCTGATGGCACTGATGGTCACGGAAGAAAGGCCCCCCCTCCCGGCTCAAGGCCGTGATGATGACCTGGGATCTCGGTCGACTGGCACTGCACATCGGACAAAATGAACAGTGCCCCCGAACGCAGAACGCCCCGCACCTTTCGGTACGGGGCGTTCCCCTGTGTTGGTCGTTGAACCTTACGGCTGGATCACCAGGCGCTCGGTGTACACGGTCTCACCGGCGGTGATGTTCACCATGTACATGCCTGCGGCGAGGTCGCCGTTTAGGTCAAGCACCGTGTTCACATGGCCACCGGATACGGCGACCGTGCGCGCGGTAACGCGCTTGCCGGTCAGATCGTAGATGTCCACGCTCACGGTGTTCACACCTTCCTCGATGGCGCTGAGGCTGAAGTTCAGCACATCACCACGGTTGGGGTTGGGGAACATGCGTAGTTCACCGGCACCCTCAGCAGCGAAGTTCTGGTTGCCGCTGTCGGCAGGCGTGTTGTCGATGGTCAGCTGGCAGACGTTACCCCATGGATCGGCGCTGGTGCACCAGGTGAGGCCACCGTCCTTGCTGATGCGCACATCCACATCGTAGGTCTTGCCATCCTGCAACGGCAGGGTGGTCCAGTTGAGCTGCACGAAGTAGGTGTTCGCCTGACGGACCACCTCGAAGCCTTCGGCAGGCAGGCGGAAGCGGAACTGGTAGCGGTTGGCACCGCTCACAGGGCGTGCGTGCACGTAGTTGTTGGCACCCCATGTGCGGGTGGCGCCACAGCTGAAGTACTGGTTGCCGGGGATGTCCATCAGGTTGGTCTGTGGGCAGGCAGCCAGCACAGGGTTGATCTCCAGGCGGCAGGCCGGACCGAACTCACCGTTCACGCCATTGATGCGGGCGCGGACGCGCACGTTCATCAGCACGTTGGCGGGCACATGGCTGGCAGGCGTCCAGTTGTTCAGTTTCATGTGGCAGGCGCGGGTGGCGCTGGCCGGTCCGAAACCGTCGCTGACGTTGTGGCTGCGGAACCTGCGGAAGCTGTAGCTGCCGTTGGGATCGAAGATCCAGAACTCGTAACCGCTGTTGTTGTCCTGCACGGCATTGGCTCCACCGGGGATCCACTCGGCGCTCACGGCCGGGTTGGGGCTGGCGACCACGTACTGGCCGTTGATCCAATCCAACTTGTCGCAGCTGGTGAACACCAGCTTGTCATTGCTGATGGGCAGGCAGAAGCCCTGGCCACCGCTGATGGCGCTCACGCTACCGGTGCTGAAGTTGTTCCGGTTGTCGATGATGCGCTGGTTGGCACCCGTCGTACGCAGGATGTAACCGCCAGTGAATCCACCGGTGACCATACCGTCCCCGAAGCTGTCCAGCACCCGGAGGCGGTAGCAGCCGTCAGGCAGGCAGCAGAAGTCGGTGACCGTTGCATCGGGCGGGAAGAACCCTCCTCCCGCACAGGCAGGCGTATTGAAACCTTCGGGAACGATCTCCCATGTGGTCTCATCACTGAACTGATCGGTCTGGAACTCCAGGGTCAGTCCATTGTCCACGCACACCTGTTGGTTGTCGCCGCAGGTCACCTCCAGCACGAAGTTGTATTCGGTGGTCGCACCGAAGGCGAACACGTAGATGTAGTAGGTGGTGCCCAGGGTACCGTTCCAGCTTACTGCGCTTTGGAGGCCGCAGAAGTCGTCGTTCCCTGCCACGCAGGTGAAGGCACCGCAACTACCCGTGTAGATCGCGATCTTGGAATCAGCCGTGGTGCTTCCGCAAACCCCGGCGGTCATTCCACCGCCCCATCCTTGCACGGTGTACCATACACCGGGTGAGGTATTGGAGGTGGTGCCGCAGTTATCGCCAGGGCTGTCGGTTCCATTGGCCGCAATGGTCGTCCCGGCAATGCTGGTGTTACAGCCGGCCAGAGCGATGGCGTTCCCGCAATCGTCGTTGGCGGGTGGAGGAGGCGTGGCGTTCAGACACAGGTCGAACGATCCGCCCAATCCAGCCTCCGAGGCGATACGGATGACATAATCGGTACCCGGGGTCGTCGGGATGTTCGCGGCAAGTCCGGCAACACCGACTGCACAGAAGACCGAGGTTCCCGCACAGTTCGCTTCGAACACTTCCACCGCAATGGATGCCAGTGTGAAGTTCGATATGGAGTAGCTCACCGAGGTGAACGCACCCGAGTTGAAGGAGTACCAGACATCATTGTATGGTCCACCGATGAAGCAGCTGAACGCCGTTCCCTCATCATCCGCGAAGGCGTTGTCACCGCTCACTGCGTTCGCCGGGCAATCCGCAGGGTCGTTGACGGTCAGGAGCTGAGCATTGGCACAGGCATCGTTGGCCGGAGGTGGGGGAGGATCCACCACGCAGATGTCAAAGCCAGGATTTGCCTGTACGGTAGCCGACCAGGACCAGATCCGGATGAAGTAGGTTTCGCCAATTGTCAGACCGGTGGCGATGAGTTCCTCGATGCCCACGGAGAAGTTGTTGTCCGCACAAGCGAGGTTGGTGCCATTGCACGCTCCGCTACGGACCTCCAGGACCGCGTCGAAATCAGCGTCAAGCGTAACGATCTGACTGGTCGCGCTGGCAACAAAGCTGTACCAGATGTCGTCATCAGCGGTTCCACCGCAGACGCCACCAGGGATGCTCTGCGTCATGCCCACCACACTTCCGGCCGTAGGTGCGCAGCTCGCACCAGTGGTCAGGGGAATGGCGATGCCACAGTTGTCTCCGGGCTGCGCCACGAAGGGCGTGATCGTCAGGTTGTAGGCCACGCAGTTCGGCAAAGGGCGGGAGTCGATGATCAGGAAATACGTGCCGGCGGTCAATGTCACTTGAGCCGTGGCCGTTCCGTTCACCACTGTGGTGATCGCATTCGCTACGCATGCCGCTACATTGGAGCAGTTGCCGTCAGCCTTCAGGAACCATCCGGCAAAACTGGCACCGCCGCTCAGCTGGAGGCTGATCTGGTAGTCACCGGTACTGCCGATGTTCAACTGATAGACGAAGTCCTCACCGCCACCATAATTGGCGCCAAGACCGCATTGGGCTCCGCTCACATTGTTCCCTTTACCGCAGGTGGTATTGCTCTGCGTGTAAGGGAAATTGCTTACGACCAATGGCAGGGCGCATGACGTACCCGGAGGGGGGCAGGCCAGGCCCGGCTGGAAGTTGCCCAGGTTGCGGTTGCAGGCACCATCGGTCTCGTGTGCGAGCACGACGTTCACCACACTGCCGATCGTGAAGGGGCCGATGTTCGTGACATCAAAGTCGACCAGACCGGGAATGGTCGTGGGAGAACCTCCATCCACGGTGTAAACGAGATCTGTTGTCGGGGCATCACCCGTGAACAATACCTCCACATCCAGCGTGAAGCTGTAGGTGCCACAATCCACGTTCGCAGTCACAGAACCATCCGGGTCCACGCAACCAGCGGTGCATTCCACTTCGAATTCCCAGCTGGTCTGGTTTCCGTCCGCGCAGCTGTTCGTGGGGTCGGTATCGATCTCCATGTACAGCGATTCACCGACGAGTGAAGTGGCCGTCAACCCGTTCAGGTTGGTGACCGTGCTGGAAGCGAGCAGCGTTCCCGAGTTGTCGGTTCCGCTATAGATGCGGATGACATCGTTCGGGTCGATGGTGCCTCCGATAAAGGCCAGCGTGACCGACTCTCCTGCCGTGGGCGGGTTGAAGGTCCAGGTACGAGGGTCGTTGTTGCTGTAGCAGTGCAGATAGGTGAGCGGGTTGGCGCAAACGATATCCACCGCGCAGTTGCTGTAGTGGTTGCCCAGATCGGCCGTGCAACCGGCAGCACCGTTCGAAATGCTCACGTTCACTTCAGCCCCGGCAGCGAACGGACCGAGGTTTGTCACACCGAGCAACACGCCAGCGATCGGCGCTTGCGCCACGCCATTGATGCTGTGGTTAATGGTGACGGAAGCCGCACCGCCCAGGTTGGACACGTTCACGTCCACACCGAATTGGCCGTTGCCGCAATCATCCACCACCGTTGCCGCAGCCGCGACAGGTGTGTTCGCGCAATTCAGTGCCAGACTGAAGGCACCTTCATTCGCTGCCCCAAATCCGAGCACATAGATGTAATAGGTCTCGTTGACGTTTGCGTTCCAAGTAGCCTGGCTCAGAGGTGCGCAGAAATCGTCATCGGTGGTGATGCACGTGAATGCACCGCAATTTCCACTGTAGATGGCGATCTTGGAATCCCATGTGGGCAGGGTGCCGCAGATGGAGGCGGTCACTGTACCACAGAGGTTCTCGGCCACATACCATACACCACCTGAGGTGTTGTTCAGGAATCCGTTGCAAAGTGTGGACGGAGCTCCCGTGGTCGTGGCATCGACCGTGGTGCCGCTGATGACATCACCGCAGGCAATGGAAGTCGCCGTGCTGCATTCATCGTTTGCCGGTGGGGGCGGGCATGCTGCGCCAACAGTTACGTTGATGCCGTATGGGCCATTGGCTGCAGGAAGCTCTGCCACTGCGATGTAGTACGTTCCTGCCGGCACGTTCGCGTAAGGAATGTTCACACTGCCATTGGGGCATGTCGGGCCAGCAGCTCCCACCCAGGGAATGAACCCTGCTGACTGAGGGCATCCCACGAAGAGGTTGACGTATGCCGTGGTGCGTGCAGGCGTGCTGCCGCAGTAATCAATGTTCAGGGTGGTGGCGCAACCGGTGAGGGTGAACGCTTCCCAACTGACATTGGCGCCGAAACCTTCCGAATCCGTCGCTCCGGAACTGTTGCCTGTGAGGAGGATGGTACCTCCAGGGGCCACGGTCGGAATGCTCGTGATGCTCTGGCATTCATCGTATGGCGGACGGGTGAAGAACAGGAAGCCGTTCGAGTTGGCGCTGTAGTCAACTCCACCACAGAAGGAACGCACGTAGACCTGGTACTGGGTGGGATGCACCAAGCCAGGGATGGTGACCGGTGAGGTGGTCGTGGTGATGATCGTTCCTCCGCCTGCGCTGCCAGCCGTTCCGGGCGTGAAGCCGGGAGCACCATATTCGATGATGTAGCTGGTGGAACCGTTGGGCGTGAAACTCACGGCTGCGGAAGTACCGCTCGTTCCGGACACCGAGATGCCCGTGGGTACGAAGCAGGTCGGAATGGTCTCGATGTTGATGTTGTCCACATACACATTGTTCCCGAAACCGGAAACACCACGGAAGCGGACCATGTTGGTGCCCGCGGGAATGGGGTAGGTACGCGTGGCCCATTGTGCAGCTGATGGAATAAAAGCCGCCGCTTGAGGAGGAGCCGTACTTGCAGCGCCGCCCGTGTTGTTGCTCATGGCATCCAAGGTGGTCCACAGGCCGCCACCATTCAATGAGTATTCCACATTCAGGATGTCCGAATCAACAGTAACGCCTCCATCTGCGCTATAGGCCGCTCCAGCCACATCGAAACGGAGTTGCTGGTTGGATCCGATGGCGGTGAAGGTCGGGCTGGTGATGGTCAACACCGTACCGCTCCCTGCGCTGAAAAAATTCCATTGTGAGGAACCCGTTCCTGCGGCACCATAGCCGTTCAATGCCGAACGGAGCAGTGTTGCAGCAGCGGTAGCGCTCCAACAGTTCGATGGGTAGGTGATGGAAGCGAAATCCACCGGGAATGCACCAGCCATGTTCACGCTGATGGGCGTGCTTGTTGCGGTGGTGGGGCTACCTCCACCGGCAGGACAATCGACGGTGCAACGATAGGAAGTGGACACACTTTGAGTGACCACTTGGGTCGGTGCGTTGGTGCCGAACGAGGTCCACCCACCACCGTTGTCGGACTCCCAACTGTAATTGGCAAGGTTCCCAATGGAATTCTGCAGGCTCAGCGTGAAGCTCTGTCCTACGCAGGCGTTGGACAACGTAGCGACCGTGTTGCCTGGGGTAGGGGTGCCTGAACAAACCGGTACGAACATGAACCGGGCTGCTGCGCGGAAAGCGCTTGTCCCCAGAGCAGTTGTTCCAGCCACAGGAGCCGTTGCGCCATTGTACCTGCGTGAGGTAATGGCCGCCACACCGGAAGCGGCGTTGCCGCGGGCACAATTAAAGATGTTGCCAGTATGGATGACGTTGTCCGTTCTTACCACCAGCATGGCCAGGTTCCCGGCAGCTTGTGTGTAGGCGAACGGAGTGGTCAGGTCCACGCCGCTGAATCCTAATGCGGACCAAGCGATGGAACCACTGTAAACCAAGGTCTTGCCTGCTGTGGTGTAGACGCCAGCGGCCAACGTGGGGCTGGCCGTGGTGTACAGGTAAATGGCAACGTTGTTATAGGTATTGAGCGGAGCCGGAGAAGCGAAGGCGCTCTTCGAAAGCTCGATCCGGTTGATGGTGAAGTCCTGTGCGATCTCTGTCGCCAGGTACACGTGTTCGCTGGCATGGTGAGCAGCACTGCCCATGGGTGCCAAGCCCGAGGTGCCTTGTCCAGCATACGAAGCCCCGTCGATGGTGACGGTTACCTGGGCTGTAAGCCCTGCAGCTAAAAGCAAGGCCATGCTCAGCATCGAACAACGCCATAGCGAGGCACGCGTTCGTTGTCCTGGTGGATTTTTCATTCCGGTCATGAGATAGGGTTTTGGTTGGATGCGGTCAATGTTGTGGGCTGTTCACCACGTTCATTCAGCAGCCCGTTTCGGGCAAACAGGTCCGCTGTCGGCGGTACAAGGGCAACTAAGAAACCTTGATACGCCTGAATGGTCAAGGGCTGGCTACTGTGTACGGATCGGTCAAAATGGTAGGTGCGTTGTTGGCTTGGTTGAACACGCGTGTTTTCGGAACACAGCGCCCGAATGTATCGGGATGGGATTTCCCGGGCAAGGGTTGAAGTAATTTATTCTTGGGGAGGCAACCACCTGCTATTGGATACGTCTACGCGCGCGCCCTCGATCCGGGACGAACGGCATGGATCGTGGGCTTCCGCTACCTTGGGCCGCGATGCCGCACACCTCCCCCGAACGCCCAGTAACGCTGTTCGCCGCTCTTGTGCCTCTCGTCCTGTTGGTCCTGGCATTAGCGCTGAACGTGGTGGTGTTCGGTGATGCCGGGTTGGATGGGCCCAATCAGTTGGCCTTGCTGGGTGCTGCGGCCTGCGCCATGGTCGTAGGCCTGCTCCATGGCCATTCCTTTGAGCACCTGCTGGAGCATGTGGTCCAAAGCATCCGCACGGCTTTGGGGGCCATCCTGATCCTCCTGCTCATCGGCGCGCTCTCCGGCGCCTGGCTGGTGGCGGGCATTGTCCCCGCCATGATCGACCATGGCCTGATGGTGTTGCATCCCAGTTATTTCCTCGTGGCCGCTTGTTTGGCCTGTTGCGTGGTCTCACTGGCCACTGGAAGCTCCTGGAGCACTGTCGCCACCGTGGGAATAGCGCTGATGGGGATCGGTAGTGCCCTGGGGATCCATGAAGGCCTTGTTGCCGGTGCGGTGATCAGTGGTGCCTACTTCGGTGATAAGCTCAGTCCACTGAGCGACACCACCAATCTTGCGCCTGCGGTGGCCGGAGCCGAACTGTTCGGGCACATCCGCTACATGTTGAACACGACGATCCCATCATTGCTCATTGCCCTGATCATGTTCCTGGTGATCGGACTTTGGGGTTCCACGGAAGGATCGGTGGAGGGCATAGCTTCCATCCATGAGGCGATCAACACACGTTTTCGGATCGGTTGGTGGCTCTATCTCGTTCCACTGAGCGTGATGGTCCTCATCTGGCGCAAGGTTCCGGCGCTTCCGTCCCTGTTCATCGGTACCCTTTTGGGCGCCCTTTTCGCTGCACTCTTCCAGCAGGAACTTTTGAACGATATCGCTTCAGTGGATGGTGGGCGTCTTCAGCGTACGTATGAGGTCCTGATACGTGCCATGGGCGCTGGTATCTCCATCACCACAGGTCATGTGACCGTCGATGAACTGTTGTCCGCCGGTGGCATGGCCGGAATGCTGAAGACCATCTGGTTGATCCTGTGCGCCATGACCTTTGGCGGGGTCATGGAGGGTGCCGGGCTATTGCAGCGCATCACCGGGTCCCTGATGGGCCTTGTTCGCGGCGATGGCTCCCTCGTGGCCACCACGGCGGCAAGCTGTGTGTTCACGAACGTCACGGCCTCCGATCAATACCTCAGCATCGTGGTGCCCGGCCGCATGTTCGCACCTGTCTTTCGTGAACGTGGCCTGGACCCCCGGGTCCTGAGCCGGACCTTGGAGGACAGTGGCACAGTGACAAGCGTACTGGTGCCTTGGAATACCTGCGGGGCATATATGTCCGGCGTGCTGGGCGTCGCCACCATGACCTATCTGCCGTTCTGTTTCTTCAACATCCTCAGCCCGTTGATGACGGTGTTCCAAGCTTGGGTGGGCTACCGGATCTTGCGCCTCCGGCCGGGTGGGGAACCGAAACCGTAAGCCTCTCGGTACCGTAGGAAGGGGCGATGATCTCCTTATCACAAGGCCTATCGGCCCTCGTAGTCGTACTTCCGCTGCTGTCCCATGGCCAGGAGGACCAAGTGCTGTTGAACGCAGATGAGCACTACGTCATGGGCGATGCAGGCGAAGACCCATCGCCCGAACTGCATGCCTATGAGGGAATGAACAAGGCGTTGGGCGGTGATTCCATCCGCTATTGTGGTGGGCATCCGTGCATCGGTTGGGTGGAGGACCGGTATCCGGACGGCACCCTGAAACACCGCGGGAACTACGAGAACGGGCAGCTCCTGATCTACAAGAACTACCATCCATCCGGTACCCTCGAGCGTGATTTCCGCTCGATCGATGCGGTGAAGAGCATTCTGCGGACCTACCATCCCAACGGTAACCTGCGCTCCGAGGCCCGTTACGCGGATGGTGTGGTGACGAGTTACCAGGACAACTATGTGAACGGCCAGCTGCGCTATGCCGAGGAGCGGGACCGCAAGGAGAGCTACTTCATCCGGATGGACCTGTTCACGGCCACCGGTGAGCCGGTCAGCCTGTTCCAATTGGTGGACCGGAAACTGCTCGAGTTTGAGTTGAAGGAGTACCACCCAGGCGGCATCCTCCGGTCCACCGGAAGGGCACGCTACGACCGATCGCGCATGGATACCCAACGCATCGGCGTCTGGCGCCATTACGATGTGGCAGGTGCCCTGGTGAAGGAGGAGCACTACATGGATGGCAAGGTCGCGTCGGTGGATTAGGCCTTCGTTACAGGCCTGTGCTTGTGCGGTCGCACTCGGACGTTCAAGAAATTGTCCTTCCGGCTTACGGAATGAAGAAGCCCCGTCGCTGATCGCGACGGGGCTTCTTGTTCTGTTCAGACCGCACCAGGCGGGTGGCCGGGGCTCACTTTTCGTCCTTCACTTCCTCGAAGTCCACGTCCGTCACCTCGGCATCCGCCTTGGCTCCGCTGTTGGCTTCGGTTCCGTTGGTGCCACCCTGGGCACCGCTCTTGTACATCTCTTCGCTGGCTGCGCTGAACACCGCGTTCAGTTCGGCCATGGCGCTTTCGATGCCGGCGATGTCCTGTCCGGCGTGGGCTGCCTTCAGTTTGCCAAGGGCGTCCTCGATGGGCTGCTTCTTGTCGGCGGGGATCTTGTCACCGAACTCCTTCAGCTGCTTCTCGGTCTGGAAGATGAGGCTGTCGGCGGCATTCAGCTTCTCCACGCGCTCACGGGCCTGGTTGTCGGCGTCGGCATTGGCCTCGGCCTCCTTCTTCATCTTTTCGATGTCCTCCTTGCTCAAGCCGCTGCTGGCCTCGATGCGGATGCTCTGCTCCTTGCCGGTGGCCTTGTCCTTGGCGCCCACATGCAGGATACCGTTCGCATCGATGTCGAAGGTGACTTCGATCTGGGGCACACCGCGTGGTGCCGGTGGGATGCCGTCCAGGTGGAAGCGGCCGATGGTGCGGTTGCCTGCCGCCATGGGACGTTCGCCCTGCAGCACGTGGATCTCCACGCTGGGCTGGTTGTCGCTGGCCGTGCTGAAGGTTTCGCTCTTCTTGGTCGGGATCGTGGTGTTGGATTCGATGAGCTTGGTCATCACGCCGCCCATGGTCTCGATGCCGAGGCTCAGGGGGGTCACGTCCAGCAGCAGCACGTCCTTCACCTCGCCGGTGAGCACGCCGCCCTGGATGCTGGCGCCGATGGCCACCACCTCGTCAGGGTTCACGCCTTTGCTGGGCTCCTTGCCGAAGAACTTCTTCACGGCTTCCTGAATGGCGGGGATGCGGGTACTTCCGCCCACCAGGATGATCTCGTCGATGTCGCTGGTCTTCAGACCGGCGTTCTTCAGGGCGCTCTCGCAGGGGGCGATCGTGCGCTTGATGAGGCTGTCGGCGAGCTGCTCGAACTTCGCGCGGGTCAGGCTGCGCACCAAGTGCTTGGGGATGCCATTGACCGGCATGATGTACGGAAGGTTGATCTCCGAGCTGGTCGTGGAGCTCAGTTCGATCTTGGCCTTTTCGGCCGCTTCCTTCAGGCGCTGGAGGGCCATGGGGTCCTTGCGCAGGTCCAGCCCTTCGTCGTTCTTGAACTCCTCGGCCAACCAGTCGATGATCACCTGGTCGAAATCGTCACCGCCCAAGTGGGTGTCACCGTCGGTGCTCTTCACTTCGAACACACCGTCGCCGAGCTCCAGGACGCTCACGTCGTGGGTACCTCCACCGCAGTCGAACACCACGATCTTTTGGTCCACGCTCTTTTTGTCCAGGCCATAGGCCAAGGCTGCAGCGGTGGGCTCGTTGATGATGCGGCGCACCTTCAGGCCGGCGATCTCGCCCGCCTCCTTGGTGGCCTGACGCTGGGCGTCGTTGAAATAGGCCGGAACGGTGATCACCGCTTCGGTAACGGTCGTACCGAGGTAGTCCTCGGCGGTCTTCTTCATTTTCTGCAGGATCATCGCGCTGATCTCCTGCGGGGTGAACTGGCGGTCGCCGATGGTCACCCGGGGGGCATTGCCGGCACCGCGTTCCACCTTGTAGGGGAAGCGGCTGATCTCCTTGGCGATCTCATCGAATGAGCTTCCCATGAAGCGTTTGATGGAGGAGATGGTGTTCGTCGGGTTGGTGATGGCCTGGCGCTTGGCCGGGTCGCCCACCTTGCGCTCACCTCCTTCGATGAATGCCACTACGCTGGGGGTGGTGCGCTTGCCTTCGCTGTTCGCGATCACCACCGGTTCGTTGCCTTCCATTACGGCTACGCAACTGTTCGTGGTGCCCAGGTCAATACCTATGATCTTGCTCATGTGTGTCGGTCTTTCGTTCTGCGGTCGGACCTCCGCTTGTCAACCTTCATGCCAGCGCGATCCAGGCCGATTTCCTGTCAGAAAGATGAACGACCTGCTTGAAGGGCAGGTCGTTCGCTGTCAAAAAGACAGTCGTCAGTTGCAGCTGAAGGAAGTGCCGGGGTCAAGCCCCGAACAGAAACGGAGCTGTGCCGTGTAGGGGCCTTCGATCAGCTCGATCAGTGAATTGGCGCCCAAACGCTTGCCGATCACATTCTTGGTGTACCGCCCCGCGACGATGCCATAAGCACCGGTGATGTTCGTGTAGGCAGGACGGTCCTCGATGATCCCCGAGACGGGTTCGCTCAAGGTCAGGAAGGTGTCGAACTCGTCATTGGCCACGGAGACCAGGAAATCCAGGCCGCGGAAGATGCGCTTGTCCACTGCAGCGTTCACCGGGATGCGGGCCGCCAGAGTGGAATAGAAGCTCTCACCTACGATGAACAGGGACATGGGTTCCGAGGTACTGGAGTTCGATGCGATCTTACTACCCATTTTCTGGGTGATGGACAGCCCCCGGATGGTGTCCTGCCCGCGCACCTCATCGTATCGGAAGCGCCAGGAGACCTCATAGCGCTTGCCGTTCAGGCGTGAGGTCCAATTGAACTCATACTGCCCGTAATCCGTACCCGTGGCGTTCATGAAGTTCACCCGGTTAGCGTTCAAGGACTCGGTGGTATCCTGGTCGATGGTCTGTATGGTGAAGTCGTTCACCACATTGGTCTTGGCGGTGATGTTGTTCCCCTTGACGCGCAGCTTCACTTGATATTCGCTGGCTGGGTTCAGGTACACGGCCAGACCGGTGATCGGTAGGAATTGCTGCTGACCTGCGAAGTAATAGAGGCGCTGCTGGGGGGCGTAGAACGTGCCAGGCACCCTGTTGTTGATCGTGATCGGTTGCAATTCGAAGGAATCCACCGGGTTGCCGTTCGTGAACTGGATCACACGGGCCAGCTCGATGTCCTCGGCCGCATATTCGTTGGAATCCGCGATCTGCGCATAGGTCAGTGCATTGCCTTCGCCCAAAAAGGCCTTGTTGATCTTCACATAATGCGTGTCTTCGCGCATGTTGAACAGGGCATACACCACCGTCGAATCCTTGTATGGGGCATTGATGTCCAAGTCGGTGCTGCAACCGGTCATGATGACCAGTGCGGCGGTCGCGAGCAGGGGGAGGGGGCGTAGCATGGTCAAAGCGTCAGGCGGCCAAAGATAGGTGAGGTGGCCCACCAGCGGTGGCGGTCCGGTCAACGGTCGGTCCACCACAGGCTACGGCGGCCGCGACCGGCCATATTCTGGGCGATCGTGAAGGTTCCGCAGTAGTTTCGCCCCCATGAGCACCGGTTCAAGGGATGTCAAACGCGTGACCACACACACGCTGCAGGAAATGAAGGCCAAGGGCGTCCCCATCGCCATGTTGACGGCCTATGACTTCTCCCTTGCACGCTTGGTGGACCTCTCCGGTATCGATGTGATCCTGGTGGGTGACAGTGCCAGCAATGTGATGGCCGGGCATGAGACCACCCTGCCCATCACCCTGGACGAGATGATCTACCACGCCAGCAGCGTGGTGCGCGGCGTTCAGCGTGCATTGGTGGTGGTTGACCTTCCCTTCGGGACCTACCAGGGCAATACCAAGGGTGCCTTGAACTCAGCGATCCGGATCATGAAGGAGAGTGGTGCGCATGCTGTGAAGCTCGAGGGCGGGCGCGAGGTGCTCGGTTCCGTGGAGCGCATACTCACTGCGGGCATCCCCGTGATGGGACACTTGGGGTTGACCCCACAGAGCATCTACAAGTTCGGCACTTATGTGGTGCGGGCCAAGGAGGAGGCCGAGGCCCAGCGCCTGCGCGAGGATGCCAAGCTGCTCGAACAGGCCGGCTGTTTCGCCCTCGTGCTGGAGAAGATCCCCGCCCGGCTCGCCACGGAGGTGGCCGCCAGTGTTTCCATCCCGGTGATCGGGATCGGGGCCGGGGGAGGTGTCGACGGACAGGTGCTGGTGCTGCATGACATGTTGGGCATCAACCAGGAGTTCAATCCGCGCTTCCTGCGCCGCTACGCCGATCTGCATGAGGTGATCACCAATGCTGTTTCCGCCTACGTGGCCGATGTGCGGTCGAAGTCCTTCCCGAATGCCGACGAACAGTACTGACCCGGCGGTACCCTTCCTGCCGGTCCATGTGGACGACGCCCTTGTCATCGTCCACAAGCCGGCGGGCATGCCGGCACAGGCCGACCCCTCCGGCGATGCCGACCTGCTGACCGCGGTACGCGCTGCCCTCGACGATCCGCGCATCGAACTGGTCAACCGGATCGATCGGCCGGTGAGCGGGCTGGTGCTGCTGGCCCGACGGCCGGAGGTTCTGGCGGAACTGAACCGGGCCATGCGCGAGCGCGAGGTGACCAAGATCTACCGCGCCATCGTGGAGGGGCGTGTGGAATTGCCTGCGGAGGGGAACGTTCTGGAGCACCATCTGGTCCATGACACGCATGTGCACCGGGCACGGGTGGACAACACCGGCGAACGGACCGATGCCCCCTCACGACTTAACGTCCGTGTCCTGACCCTTGGCGATCGGTATTCGCTGGTGGAACTGCTGCCCGAGGGTGGTGCCTTCCACCAGATCCGGGCTCAGCTCGGCGCCTGGGGGCACGCCATCAAGGGCGATGTGAAGTACGGTGCCCGTCGGGGCGAACGGGGTGCCGATGGCCCTGCCCGCAGCATCGCTCTGCATGCCCATTCGTTGCAGTTCCGGCATCCGGTCACCGGCCTGCAAGTGGCTGCCGAAGCCCCACTGCCTGACGGTCCCCTCTGGCGCGCGCTCTGGCCGTTGGCGAGCAGTTCCGCTTCATAGGACCTGCGTTTTGAAGAGGTAGGATCAAAGCCCATTTGGTGGGTTCGGCCCCGGATGCTACTTTCCCATCCATGAAGCCCATCCGCACCCTTTGGCTGTTCCTGGTCCTGCTGGTCCAAGGGGCACAAGCACAGGTCCTCATCTCCGATTCATTGCTGCTCACCTACACCCAGCAGGATCTCATTGCGGAGGGGGTGGGCGGGGCATCGTACGGCGTCACGGTACATCGGCTGATCTACAACACGGTCGACCCCTTCGGTGAACCGACCATCGCCAGCGGGGCGGTGGTGCTGCCCACCGCGGCACCCTGTTCGCTTTCCCTTGCCAGTTACATGCATGGCACCATCCTGGACCGGGAGGACGTGCCCTCGCGCCTGAGCAACGAATGCCTGGTGGGATATTTTCTCGGTGGCTATGGCTATGTGGCCGCCCTGCCCGATTACCTGGGCCTTGGGGATTCGCCGGGTCAGCACCCCTACATGCATGCGCAAAGCGAGGCCACGGCCAGCATCGACATGCTGCGTGCCACCCGCGAATTCTGCGCACAGCGTGGGGTCGGGTTGAACGGGCAGCTCTTCCTGGTGGGCTACTCTCAGGGCGGACACACCTGCATGGCCACCCATCGCATGATCGAGTCCCTGTACCCGGAGGAATTCCAAGTCACTGCCAGCGCACCGTGCAGCGGGCCTTTTGACGCTAGCGGCGTGCAGGCCGCCGTGATCACCTCCGACCAGCCCTACCCGGCACCTTACTACCTGCCCTACGTGCTGCTCTCCTACGGTCGCATCTATCCCGGTCTGTTCAACGAGGTATCGGAGGTGTTCGATGCGCCTTATGATGTGCTGTTGCCACCCCTGTTCGAAGGGAACAACGGTTCCGGTGCGGTGGATGACGTGATGCCGGATGTCCCTTCGGAGATCATCGTCGACGCGGTATTGGAGGCCTTCATCACGGAGGCGGACCATCCGTTCCGCGTGGCCCTACGCGACAATGACGTGTACGACTGGACCCCGGTCTCCCCGGTGCGCATGATCTACTGCGAGGCCGATGATCATGTGTCCTACCGGAACAGTTTGGTGGCCCTGGACGCCATGCAGGCCAACGGAGCGACCTCTGTTTCTGCCGTGAGCGCTGGCGCCAGCTTCGATCATGGCTCCTGTGCCTTTCCGGCACTGTTCGCCGCCAAGGCTTGGTTCGATGAGCTGCATAACCCCTGCACGGACGTGGGCGTGAACGATATGGCCGAGGCCGGGTGGAAGGTCTGGCCGCAGCCCTGCAGCGACGAGCTGTGGATCCAGCTCCCCGAGCATTTCCGTGATGGTGGCGATTGGTCCCTGTACCAGAGCGATGGCCGGGTGGTGCATCGGGGGAATTATGGCGTGGGAGAGCAACAGCGGTTGGACCTGTCCGGGGTGAGCGCCGGGACCTACCATGTGGAGCTCCGAAGCGCTGCCCAACGTGCCTTCCGCACACTGGTGGTCGAGTGACAGGAACCGGCCTACATCGGGTCCACGTCCGTCACCAGCTGCACGGCACTGTGTGCGGGGTCGCTGAACACACGATCGATCATCTCGCTCACGAAGGCCTTCTCCTCGGTGTGTGCGCTGCGCCTGATCTTGATGAGCAGCTTGCGCAGGTGTCGGTCGCGGATGCGGGACACCAGCGGGATGTCAGGCCCGAGGACCCTTTCGCCGAGACCTGAACGCAGCGCCTGTCCCAGCGCCACGGCGGTGGCCGCCACCCGCTCCTCCGATCGGTGTTTCAAGGTGAGCTCGATGAGCCTTGTGAACGGTGGATAGCCATGGGTCTGTCGATGCTCGATCTCCCGTTGGTACATGCCTTCCACATCATGCCGCACCACGAGGTCCAGGATGGGGTTGTTGACATCCATGGCCTGGATGATCACGGTGCCCGCGTTCTTCCTTCGCCCCGCCCGCCCCGCCACCTGGGCCATGAGCTGGAATGCCCGTTCATGGGCCCGCATATCGGGGAAGCGCATCAGATTGTCCGCATTGAGGATGCCCACCACGCTCACATGGTCGAAATCCAAGCCCTTGGTCACCATCTGGGTGCCCACCAGGATGTCGATACCGCCTTCCCCGAAGCTGGTCAGCAAGCGGTCCATGGCGTTCTTGCCCCGCATGGTGTCCTGGTCCATCCGCCCGATGCGGGCCTCGGGGAACAGCGTGGCCAGTTCCTCTTCGATCTTCTCCGTTCCGAAGCCCAGCATCTTCAGGCGCGGGCTGCCGCAGTGGCCGCAGATGGTGGGTGGTGGATAATGGCGACCGCAGTAGTGGCAGCGCAACTGGTGCTGCTGCTTGTGGTAGGTCAGGCTCACGTCGCACTGGTCACACTCGGGGATCCAGCTGCAGGTCTCGCACTGCCAGACCGGTACGTAGCCGCGCCTGTTCTGGAAGATGATGGCCTGCTCCCGACGGTCCAAGGCCTGTTGCACGGTGTCGATCAGCGTGCTGCTGAAATGGCCGCGCATGGTCTTCCGCTTGTATGCATCCCGCAGGTCGACCCGCGTGATGTGCGGCATGGCCACATCGCCGAAACGCGTGAGCAGTTCCACGTGCCCGAACTTTCCGGTCTTGGCATTGTACAGGCTTTCCATGGCCGGTGTGGCGGAGCCCAGCAGCGTGCGTGCCCCGTACAGTGCGGCAAGGACCACGGCCATGTCGCGGGCATGGTAGCGCGGTGCAGGGTCGTGCTGCTTGTAGCTGGGGTCATGCTCTTCATCCACCACCACGAGACCGAGCTTCGTGAAAGGCAGGAACAAGGCCGAACGGGCTCCCACCACGATGGGTGCCGGCCGATCGCCCTGCGCCATGGTGAGCCACAGCTGGGTGCGCTCGTGCATGGCCATGCGTGAATGCGCGACCGCGATGCGATCACCGAAACGTTCCCGCAGCCGGCTGATGATCTGGGTGGTGAGGGCGATCTCAGGCAGGAGGTACAGCACCTGCTCGCCCCGGTCCAGCGCTTCCTGGATCAGGGTGATGTACAATTCGGTCTTCCCGGACGAGGTGACACCGCGCAGCAGGACCACCGCCCGTTCCTCGAAGGCCGCGCGCACCTGTTCCAGTGCAGTGCGTTGGGCTTCGGAAAGCACGGGTTCGGCGCGCCGCTGATCGGCAGGCGGAGGGGTGCCGGCCTCCCGCTCCTCCATCAGGAACAGGCCCTTCTCCACCAAGGCCTTCAGCACCGCACCGGAAGTGCCGGAAGCCCGAAGGAGCGCGGAGCGGTCGACCTCGCGCGGCGTATCGCTCAGGCATCGGCTCAGCTCCACGTAACGCATCAGCAGGTGGAGCTGCTTGGGCGCCTTTTCCAATCGGTCGAACCACTGGTGCAGCGCTTCCTCCGATCGGGCATCGGGTGCCAGGGAGACATAGCTCACCGTCCTGGGTCGCCACGTATCGCGCATCTCCTCTTCCAGCCGCAGGGCCCCCCGTTCCATCAGGCGCTTCACCACGGGCATGGGGTCCTTGAGGCCCAGAAGCTCACCGGCCTCTTCCAAGGTGACCACCTGTCGATGTTCCAGCGCATCCAGCAGCAAGCCCGCGCGGCCGGTCATCTCCGGGTCTTCGGTGGCACTGGGGTCGATCACGAGGCGGGTCTCACTGCTCAGTGACAACTGCCCGGGAACGGCGGCGATCATCACCTCCCCGAGGCTGCACAGGTAGTGCATGGCCATGCGTTCCCAGAGCAGGAACTGGGTCTCGTGCACGATGGGTGCGGCGTCCAAGGGGCTCAGCGCGGTGCGCACGGACCGGTGTGGAGGAGTTTCCTGGTGTACCCTGCGGACCAGGCCGCTGTATAGCTTCCGTCCGCGGCCGAATGGCACGGCCACGCGCATGCCCGGCACCACATCGGGCTGGTCCTCGGGCCAGATGTAGGTGAAGATGCCGGGAACGGCGAGGGGTAATATGACGTCGATGTAGCGGGCCACAGGAACTGTGCAAAGGTGAACCATGGAACGGCGTTCTCCGGACCGGCCTTACGGGTCCAGGCAGCGAAAAGGGGGCTTCACCTTGTCTATCGGGCATGGAAGCCAGGAAACACGAACGGGAAGCCCCACAGCACGCCAGTGACCCTTCATCCGTGGATCACGAGGCACAGGAACTCAAGCGCACGCCCCTCTGGAACGCCTATTACCAGCGGGTGCGTCGCAGCATCCGCTTCCCGCGGTATTACCGCAAGGCCTTGAACTGGTAGGGGACCAGCGCAGGTCGGTCCGCCGCTGCGATCCACAGTGGGATGTTGGTGGGCCAGGAGGACCTGGGCATCGGTGGGCTTGGGCTCCGGCTACATTGCGCCGCCCCGGTCCTTCCCAAGGGGTGTCCTCCGACCATGAACGGGAATTCACGCACCACCACGGCCATCCTCATGTTGGGGGGCCTGTTCTTCCTCTTCGGCTTCATCACCTGGATCAACGGTCCGCTGATCAGCTACCTGAAGATCATCTGCGAGCTGGATTCGGGTGCCGAGCCCTTCTATGTGACCTTCGCGTTCTACATCGCGTACTTCTTCACGGCCCTGCCGATGGCCCGCATCCTGGAGCGCACAGGGATGAAGAACGGCATGATGTACGGCCTGCTCACCATGGCGGTCGGTGCGTTGGTGTTCGTGCCTGCCGCACAGATGCGCTCCTATGGCCTGTTCCTGGTGGGCCTGTTCGTGATCGGCACCGGACTGTCCTTGCTGCAGACGGCCAGCAACCCCTACATCACTGTGGTGGGTCCATTGGAAAGCGCAGCGGCACGCATCAGTGTGATGGGTATCTGCAACAAGCTGGCCGGTGTGCTTGCCCCGCTGGTGGTGGGTGCAGTGCTGCTGAGCGATGCGGATGCTCTGCGCATCGAACTGGACACGCTTCAAGGCCTGGACCATGAGGCTAGACTGGATGAAGTGGCGGCCCGGGTGGTGAAACCGTACCTCGTCATGGCCGTTGCCTTGATCATTCTGGCGGTGTCCGTCCGCTTCTCCCCCCTGCCCGAATTGGATGAACAGGTGGAGGGCGCAGGCGATCGGGAGGAGGGCCGTTCCGTATTGAGCTATCCCAATCTGGTGCTGGGTGCCGTGGCCTTGTTCCTCTACGTGGGCGTAGAGGTGATGGCGGGCGATACGATCGGAACCTATGGCGAATCGCAGGGCATACCGCTCAGTGAGGCCAAGCACCTCACGAGCTACACACTGATCTGCATGGTGGTGGGCTATGTGATCGGTATCGCCACCATCCCCAGGTTACTGTCCCAATCCAAGGCCCTGGTCATTTCCGCCATCCTGGGCGTGCTGATCACGTTGGCCGCGATGGTCACGGACGGATACACCTCGGTACTGTGCATCGCGCTCCTCGGTCTGGCCAATGCCCTTGTGTGGCCTGCCATCTGGCCGCTCGCCATTGCCGATCTGGGGCGGTTCACCAAGCAGGCCAGCGCCATCCTCATCATGGCCATCGCCGGTGGCGCCATCCTACCCTTGGTCTACGGGCAGTTGGCCGCGTCCCCCGGCGTTGGCCCGCAGATGGCCTATGCCATGATGCTGCCGTGCTATGGTTTCATGCTCTGGTACGCCTCCACGGGGGCGCGCTGGCGCCATTGGCGGGCAGCCCGATAAGCTGCACCCCGGTGTGGCTGTTGAAAAGTGAAGCCTTTCCACCGCCGTCGCCGTAGAAGGCCCCATTACCTTCGACCTCCGAACTTCGAAATCCCCAGCGCTTCCATGGCTGTGCCATACTCCGTAAACTCCTTCATGGGCCTCGCAGTGGTCCTCTCGCTCGCCGCCTGCGGTGGGCCTTCCGCACCGGACCAGAATGCGAGCACCGATCCCGTTCCCACGGATACCGTGGCGAATGGTGCCGAGGTGCTACAGGTGGGCGGAAAGGTCTTCAGCGTGCCATCTCCCGTGCAGACCGCCTTCGCCATCCGCAAGGCCGGCCTGAAATACCAGAAGGGCATCACCGCTCCGCTGGAGAAAGGGGAGAGCCTGACCGCCAAGGCCCCGCAGGCCCTGATGCTCGGGATGCTGGGCGCCGACATGGCCTACGTGACCGTGCACAAGGATGGTCAGCGGGCGTTGGCCACCCTTCAGGCCATTGAGAAGCTGGGAGGGAAGCTCGAGCTCTCCAATGCCTTCGACCGCGCATTGCTCGATCGCTTCAAGTCCAATTTGGGCAGCGAGGACAGCCTGCTGCAGTTCAGCGGGACCGCCTTCCGTGCCGCCGATCAATACCTGAAGGACAACGACCGGCACGATATCAGCGCGCTGGTCCTGGCCGGTGGTTGGTTGGAATCGCTGCACCTGACGCTCTCCGATCCCGCTGCGTTCAAGGACCAGGCCCTGATGGACCGCATCGGTGAGCAGCGCAAGGCCTTGGCCGATCTGGTGGCCCTGCTGTCCACGGCCGTCACGGACGAAAGTGCGAAGGAGACCGTTGAAGGGCTGCGCACCCTGCAGACCACCTTCGATGGGATCAGCGCTTCCTACACCTTCGAGAAGCCTGTCACGGATGTTGCATCCAGGACCACCTTCATCAACAGTAAGAGTAGTGTGACCATCACTCCCGAGCAACTTTCGGCCATCGCTGCCCAAGTGTCCGCCATCCGTTCCAAGATCCTTGCCTGACCCATGCGTAGGTACCTTCTCCTTTCCCTGTTCGTTCCCGGTTTTGCGGCGCTCTCCCAGGCACAGGGCCTTTGCGCTCCCATCGCCGATCGCTGCGAGGCGCACATCACCAGCCAGTACATCCCCGACGGCCAGTTCTACCGCGCGCTTCTCCAAGGGGAGGAGGTGGCCGAGTTCGAGCTGACCCTGTTCGGCGGAAGCACCTACCGGGTGGCCGCCTGCAGCGGTGACTCCGACGGGATCCTGCTCTTTTCCGTGTTCGACAAGGAGCGCAACCTGCTCTACTCGAACAAGGAGCACAGCTCGGCCCCCTATTGGGACCTGGCCATCACGAACACCTTGGACGTGAGCATCGAAGCCTCGTTGGACCCCTCCAAGGCAGGCAGCGGCTGCGCCGTGATGCTGGTCGGATTCAAGAAATAGAGCGACCTCCTCTTTCCTGCAACCTTGCAGCGCCCCTCCCGTAAAGAGGGGCGCTTTTCTTTTCCCGTCAGTGGGAGGAAGTGCGGTCGGATGAGCGAGAAGATCCTCAAAGCATTGTTGCAATTGTTCGCCATCATCGCCAAAGGCGATGCGGTGGGCGAAGGCATGCGCCCTGATAATGCGGCGCCCCTGGAGCGCTTCCTCCGCAAGCAGTTCAGTCCGGAGGTGGCCGCCTCGCACCTTGCCCGTTACCAGGCCTTCGTGCTGGCCTTTCATTCCAGCGGCGGTCAGACGCGCACCGGCCGCAAGCGCACCTCCGTGAACTCCGTGAAGGTGCTGAAGATCTGCACCCAGGTCAACGAGGAACTCAACCAGCGCCAGAAGTTCGTGGTGCTGGTGCACTTGTTGGAGTTCATCTACGCCAATGGCGAGGTGAGCGAGCAGGAGCAGGACTTCGTGACCACCGTGGCCGAGACCTTCAACATCGGCCAGGAGGAGTTCCGTCGATGCCGTGCCTTCGTGGAGAGCGATATCCAGGAGCGGGAGGATGCCGCCCACCTCCTGTACATCGATGCGGCCCTGGAATCACCCTTCCAGAAGGCCCGCCACCTGCATGCCCATGGCATGGAAGGAGACCTGCGGGTGCTGCACGTACCGAGCGTGAACCTCTATGTGATGCGCTACACGGGATCCGGCGAGGTCCTGTTGAACGGTCAACGCATCGGTGCAGGTAGCCACTATGTGCTCAGCAACGGCAGCAGTGTGAGACCGCCCCACGGCGTGCCCATCTACTACAGCGACATCCTCGGTGCCTTCATGTCCAAGAACGGTCGCCCGCGGATCGTGTTCAAGGCGGAGGCCATTGAGTATGCCTTCCCCAACGGTCGATTGGGACTGCACGAACTGCACCTGGCAGAGACCGGAGGCAAGCTCATCGGCATCATGGGCGGCAGTGGAAGTGGGAAGAGCACGCTGCTCAATGTGCTCAACGGCAACCTGAAGCCCGGGAGGGGTCATGTGACCATCAACGGGATCGACGTGCACACCGAACGCGACCGCATCCGCGGTGTGATCGGTCACGTGAGCCAGGACGACCTGCTCATCGAGGAGCTCACGGTCTTCCAGAACCTGTTCTACAATGCCAAACTCTGTTTCGGTGACCTGAACAAGGAGCAGGTCACCGAGCGCGTGCTGCGCATGTTGCAGAGCCTCGGGCTATACGAGACCAAGGACCTCAAGGTGGGCAGCCCCCTGGACAAGACCATCAGTGGTGGCCAGCGGAAGCGCTTGAACATCGCCTTGGAACTGATCCGGGAGCCCAGCGTGCTTTTCGTGGATGAGCCCACCAGCGGCCTCAGTTCCAGGGATTCGGAGAACATCATGGACCTCCTCAAGGAGCTTGCCCTAAAGGGCCGGCTCGTCTTCGTGGTGATCCACCAGCCTTCCTCGGACATCTTCAAGCTGTTCGATCGCTTGCTGCTGATGGACCAGGAAGGACATCCGGTGTACTACGGCGATCCCGTTGATGCCGTGGTCTACTTCAAGCGGGTGACCGGCCAGGTGAACAGCGATGTGGGCCAGTGCAGTGCCTGCGGCAACGTGAACCCCGAGCAGATCTTCAACATCCTCGAGGCCAAACTGGTGGATGAGTACGGCAATGAGACGGACCAGCGCCGGATCAGCCCCGAAGCCTGGAACGAGGTGTTCAAGGCACAGATGGAAGGCCGTGCGGCGAAGGTCCCCGATGAGCGCAGCGTGCCCAAGAGCACCTTCGCCATACCCGACAAGCTCAAGCAGTTCGTGGTCTACTTCAAGCGTGATCTGTTGAGCAAGCTGGCCAATCGCCAGTATGTGCTCATCAATCTGCTGGAGGCACCGGTCCTGGCCTATGTCATGGCCTTCTTCCTCAAGTACTATCGCGTGGGCCATGGTACTGCGGACGCCTACATCTTCCGGGAGAATGACAACATTCCACAATACCTCTTCATCGCTGTCATTGTTGCCCTGTTCCTCGGGCTCACGGTCAGCGCGGAGGAGATCATCCGGGACAGACAGATCCGCCAACGGGAGAAATTCCTGGACCTGAGCCGGGCGAGCTACCTGCTCAGCAAGGTGTCCATCCTGTTCATGATCTCGGCCTTGCAAACGCTGTTGTTCGTGATCGTGGGCAGCGCGGTGCTGGGTATCGACGGGCTGCTGTCGGCCCATTGGCTGCTCCTTTTCAGCACCTCGTGCATGGCCAACGTCCTCGGCCTCAACGTGAGCGCGAGCTTCAATAGCGCCAAGGTCATCTACATCATGATCCCCGTGCTGATCATTCCGCAGCTGCTCTTCAGCGGGATCATCGTGAAGTTCGACAAACTGCACCCCTGGTTCGCTTCCGAGAAGAGCGTTCCCTGGATCGGCAACGTCATGGCCTCCCGCTGGGCCTATGAAGGGCTCGCGGTGACCCAGTTCATGGACAACGCCTATGAGCGGACCGTCTACCCGTTCGATCAGCGGATGAAGACCGCGAACTGGAAGAAGGACCTGTGGGTACGGGAGATCCAGAACAGTGTCGGTGATGTGCGTCGTGCCAAGCAGGGACTTGCCCCGGAGGTGGATGTGGCCTATGAACTGGCCCTGATCAGCACAGAGCTGCAACGGGAGGCCGCAGTGATCAAAGGATTCAGCTGCCCCTCGATCAACCTGCTCACGCCCGACCTGGTGACCACGGCCGCGTTGGATGAGGTGGAACAATGCCTGCAGGTGCTCGTGCACCACTACCGGGCCGTTTACCGCACTGCCGAACAGGAGAAGGAGGCCTTCATCGGACGGATGACGGCCACGGAGGAAGGGCGAAAGGCCTATTTCGCATTGCTGGATGGATACCGCAACGAGAGCCTGACGGAGATCGTGACGAACCGCAATGACGTGAACGTCATCGTGGAATACCAAGGCCAGCTGGTGCAGAAGAGCGACCCGGTGTACCTCGTGCCGGAGCGGGGAAGCATCTTCAGTGCGCAGTTCTACGCGCCCATGAAGTGGTTCCTGGGCATGAAGATCCCCACGCTCTGGGCGAATGCCGCCGTGCTTTGGTGCATGTCGCTGGTGCTTGCCGTGATGCTCTACGCAGACGTCTTCCCGCGCCTGATGCGGCTGATCCCTGCTCGCGACCCCCGCTAAAGGTGTTGTCGAAGCGCGGAGATCACTGTCCGTCCACCTCCTCGATCAAGATCATCTTGAACGGGATGTTGATGATGCCGGCGTAATCCTCACCGGCCTCCAGCATATCCTCGTCATCCTCTTCGTAGTGCCACAGCACGGTGACCTCGTTCCCTGCAGCGCGGATGGCCTCCAGCTTCTTGAACAGGTCCAGGATGCACTTGGAGGAACTGGTGTTGAAGTACTCCAACTGAACGTGCAGGGCGGTCCGTTGCTGTGGGGTGCGGCCGTACTTGTCCACCCAGTCGATCAGGGGTTTGTAGAACTCGATGGAGTTCTCCGGGATCGAACGGCCCTTCAATTCAAGCAAGCCGGTCTCGTGATCGAAGTTCACGAACGGTGTTTTGGGAGAACCTTCTAATTGCAGCGATGCCATGGTGGGGAGAGGTCTAGGTGGTCACGTTCACGTTCAGGCTGAAGAACGCGTTGTCCGCATCGTAGGGGACGAATCCGTATTCAAGTTTGCTGCCGCTCTTGCGGGCGATGTCGATCATGCCCAGACCACCGCCACCGCTCTGTGAGTAGGTGCCATCGGCCAGCTTTTCGCGGTAGAGGTCGCGGAGCATCTCGGGCGTAAGGGTGTTGATGCGGTCCAGGTGGGAGCGTAATCGCTCCACCTCAGCGCCGACCATGAAGTTGCCGGTGAGCACGGAATACCCCGCATCAGTGCGCGCGATCATCACCACTCCATGCGGGTCAGCCGTGCGCACGGGGCGTCCGTCGGTGAGTTTGAGGTGGGCATTGTGGTGGTAGAGGTTCTGCAGGCATTCCATCACCACGTTGAACACGCGTTTGCGGGCTTTGGCATCGGGCTCGATGCTCGGCAGCTTGTGTTCCACCGCCCCCAACAATGAGGTGATGAGGTCTTCCGTGAGATCACCCTTGAACGAGAGCATTACGCGCTGTCGCTCAAGCGAGTCATAGAAGTCGTGGATCTGGTCGAGCATGGCCTGGACTACCGCTTGGAGGAGCCGTAGGTACAAATCAACTGTGCTTGGTCAAGGGGGGCGCAGCTCCCTGCGTGGAGTTATCCACGGAATTGTCAACCCGCACGATGCCGATCGGTTAGTTTCGCCGTTCATTTTCGGCACGAAGGCATGGGTTGGTACAAGGAGTGGTTCGGTACGCGCTATTACGCCTTGCTTTATGGGCATCGCGACGAGGTGGAGGCCGCCCGTTGGGTGCGTGCCGTCGTTACCCGCTGGCGTCCCCGCTCCTGTGACCGGCTGTTGGACCTGGCCTGTGGCCGTGGCCGGCATGCCCGCTATTTCGCCGAGGCCGGACTGACGGTCACCGGCGTGGACCTTTCTCCGGAGAGCATTGCCGAGGCCACGCGCAACGTGCCCGGGGCGCGCTTCGTTGTGCACGACATGCGTAAACCCTTTGAACCCGGTCAGTTCGATCTGGTCTGTTGCCTCTTCACCAGCCTGGGTTATACCCGCGACCGGCGGGATGACCGGGCCATTTTTGAGGCCGTGGCCGGCAATCTGCGTCCCGGAGGCAGGTTCGTGCTGGACTTCATGAACACTGCAGCGGTATTGCGCGATCTGGTGGCCGATGAAGTGGTCACGCGGGAGGGTGTTGAGTTCCACATCACACGGACGGTGGAGGAGGGGGTGATCGTCAAGCGCATCGCCGTGAGCGATGGACCCGAGCGCCACCACTATGAGGAACGTGTTCTGGCATTGATGCCCGAAGAACTGCAGCAGATGGCGGTGGATGCAGGTCTCGAGGTGGAGGAATGCACCGATGGTCCGGACATCAGTCCCTTCGACCCGGAGACCTCCCAACGCTTCGTCATGTGGACCAAACGCCCGGAGACCCCGTGATATCCGTGGCGATCGCCTTCTTTCTGGTGCCGATGCTGGCCGGCGGCCTGGTCCGCCTCACACGGCCCGATGCGAAGTGGCTCCGCCTGCTCCTGAGCTTCAGTGGAGCTTTCCTGCTGGGCGTGGTGTTCCTGCACATGCTTCCGGAGCTTTACGCCGAGGTGGGGGCCGGGATCGGTTTCTGGGTGCTCGGCGGTTTCCTCGTCCAGGTGATCCTGGAGTTCTTCAGCCATGGCATCGAACATGGTCACATGCATATCCACGGAAAGGCGTCCCATGCGCTTCCGTTGCTCACGCTGGGCAGCCTGTGCCTGCATTCCTTCGCGGAGGGCATTCCCTTTGCCGATCCGAAGGTGGCCGGTGATGTGCATTTCCTGGTGGGCGTGCTCTTGCACAAGATGCCCATGGCGATCGCGCTGGCCACGGTCCTGCAGCGCACGGGTGCCGGCGATGGCCGGAGCTGGACCCTGTTGGTGATCTTCGCACTGGCCGCTCCCCTCGGCATCCTTTTCGGGGCCACGCTGGGCCAGGGCCTCGGCCACCATTTCCTGGATCACATGCTCGGCCTGGCGATCGGGATGCTGTTGCACATCGGCACGACCATCATCTTCGAAAGTGCCCCCGAGCACCGTTTCAACGCCACCCGCTTCGCCGCCGTCATCATCGGCGCCGGACTGGCCGCGTTGACCATCCATTGAAATTTAGCAACAACGCACAATACGCGCCTTGATGCATCGTTACTTTGTAGTGCAAAGTACTTTGCTATCACCCGTGCCATCGCAACGACCTTTTACCAGTATTGGCGTGAATGAAAGGTTCGCTCTGCCCATCGATGCGCAGAGGTATCCGGCTTCGTCGTTCCGCAACCACTTTCCGCGCATGCCATCCAATACCGGCGACACCGCGTGCGTTGCACGATCCATCCGACCCTGAGTGCATTCCATCGCCACTGACCTGACCTCCCCATCCGATCACCACCATGACAGAACCCTTGAACACCGGACTACAGCGTTGGACACCGTTCCTGACCATCCTGCTCACCGCCGTGATCTTCGATCGCCTGTTCCACGAACTCTCGCTCGGGCTCAATCTGCTGCTCTTCGCTTTGCTGATCACCGCCCTCCTGTTGCATCGGCATGGATGGAAGGGGCTGTCGGTGCCCGCGCGGTGGACCTTGGGTGGCTTGAACCTCGCAGCCGGAATGGTGGTGCTTCATGCCAGCACGGTGGCAATGGTCGCCGCGGTGATCGCCTTGGGCGTGTCGACCAGCCTGGCCCATGAACGCCAATTACGAAGTCTGTTCTATGCGATCCAGCAATGGTTCGCCAATATCGTGTGCCTGCCCGTAGCGGCCTGGGATGGTGCCGGTGTCCTGCTGCAAGGTCGGAATGCTCCCCGGCAGGGTTGGGGCTGGGGGAAGCTTGCGGTGATTCCGGTCCTGATCGGAGCTGTGTTCTTTCAATTGTACCGCGTCGGTAATCCGCGCTTCGAGGAACTGACGGCAGGTTTCCTGAACGGCATCTGGGAGGTGCTCGGCGATCTGCTGACGAGCATCTTCACCGCCCATACCTTCTTCTTCCTTTACGCCATGGCCGTGAGCGCGGCTTTGCTCTATCGTTTCGCTCCCAAGCGTGTGCTGCAATGGGAGCAGCATTGGACGGATGCCCTGCTCCGGCGCAAGGTGCTGCGCCCGCAT
>JBGTAJ010000058.1:0-47769 GCA_041749915.1 Flavobacteriales bacterium | reverse complement strand
CGGTCCTCCGTGGCGCGCGTTCCGGCCGGCCGACCCTGGTAGCCTTCGCCGCCGGAGCGTGGACCCGTACGGGATGAGGTCGGCCGTTCGCCACCTGGACGTGCGTTCGGCTTGCGACGCTCGAACACGGGCCCGTCATAGCCCTCGCGCCCTGCTGCCGGTGGACGTTTGCCCGCCCGGGTGGAGCGGGGACGCTTGGGCTCCTCCTCGCCCAGGGGTTTGCGCTCGGCGCTTTTGCCCTCCCGCTTGGGTGTCTTTCCTTTTGCGGCGGTGGACTTGCCAGGCTTCGATGGCCCCTTCTTTCCGCCTTTGCCAGCGCGGTTGCGATCAGTACGGTCGGTCATGGGTGGTCGGGTAGAACGCGTCGGGAATGTGGTGTATGTAAGGCTTGCCGCTGGGGTGCAGGATGATGCTGACGATGTCGAAGCGAACGCTCAAGGCGCACCCGGTGGCCTGAATATACGCATTGGTGGCCTGGATGATGCGCCCGCGCTTGCCTTTCTTTACGGCCTCCTCCGGTTGCCCGAACTGCTCGCTGCTGCGGGTCTTCACCTCCACGATGACCAGCTCGTGCCCCTGGCGGGCGATGATGTCCAGCTCATGTCTGGCATGCTTCCAGTTCCGCTCCAGCACCAGGTAACCGGCCTCCTCCAGGAAGCGGCACGCCAGTTGCTCACCAAGAGCGCCGGTTTCGTTGTGCTCAGCCATCTGTGGAAAGATCGGCCCGTAACCAATCCGTCACGATGCCGTTGAAGGCCTAAAATTGAGGGTTTTTCCGCCAATCCTTGGGAAACGTGAACGAATGATGCAAAGCGCTATGACCTTCTACCGTTCCATCGGACTCTCTGCCGCCCTGGTGGCCACCACGCTGGCTGCCACCCCTGCACAGGCGCAGTCCTTCGAGGGCATCGTGGAATTCACCAAGACCACGGGACCGGTGGTCACCTCCTACAAGTACTTCGTCAAGGGTGAACGCGTCCGCATCGAGGAGATCGGTGCACGCGGCGAAGTGCAGGGCATCATGCTCGTGGACACGCGCGACAAGACCGTCACCGCCATCAGCCCGGAGCGCAAGCTTTACATGGACGTGCCCAACATGCGCCTGCCCAAGGATGTGGAGGTGCAGGTGCAGAAGACCTCCGACCTCAAGGATATCGCCGGTTACAAGTGCGAGAAGTGGTTGGTGAAAAGCCCCAAGGAGGACCGCCAGATCACCTATTGGGTGGCCGCCGACGACTTCGACTTCTTCGTTCCCTTGCTGGAGACCCTGAACCGAAAGGATGAGCAGGCGGTCTTCTTCCTGCAGGTGAAGGACAACGGAGGCGTGTTCCCCATGCTGGGCATTGAACAGAAGACGGACGGGGCCGAAGTGAGCCGACTGGAGGTGTCCAAGGTTACCAAGGGCGCCCAGAAACCTGCGCTGTTCGAGATCCCCGCAGGATACAATAAGTTCGAACGTAACTGATCGGCAAAGCGCCGACATCGCAGATCCGCACCCGTAGCGTCGCCCGAGGCCTCGGGCCCACCGGGTCGACCTACTTGTTTTTGAACGGCACGATCACGGACAATGGGTGTGGTCACCTAAGGTATCAGGCGCTGCGCCTGTCGCCGTATGCAAGCGAAGCACCGTCGGCAGTTACGCTGAGCTTCGCCTTTTGGCCCAGCACCAACGCCCTGTTATCATCGATGTGGCCGGCCGGAAAGCCGTAACACACGGGAAAGTCCGCATCACCCACAGCATCGGCGATGATCTGTTCGGCGGTCTTGCCGAAGGGGTCCGCAGGGTTCTTGTCGTGCATGTCGCTCATGCCGCCCACGATCAGCCCGGCCAGGCCCTTGAACCAGCCCGACAGGCGAAGGTTCTGTACCATGCGGTCCAGGTGATAGAGCAGTTCGTCCAGGTCCTCGATGAACAGGACCTTGCCGCGCGGATCGATGTCGTAGGGCGTGCCGCGCAGGGCATAGAGCAGGGAGAGGTTGCCGCCGATGAGGATGCCCTCACCCTGGCCAACGCGCGTGAACGGTGAATGATCTTGTGTGAACGGGTGGCTCACCCATTCGCCGTTCGCCATCGACGATCCGTCCTGCATCAGCGCTGCCCGCAAGCTCTCCCGGCACTGCTCCGTCTTCGTCCCGATGTTGAACGGCATCTGCGCGTGCAGGCTGGCCATGCCCATGGTGTGCAGCGCGTTGTGCAGCACGGTGATGTCGCTGAAGCCCACGATCCACTTCGGGTCCCGGTCCAACGCGGAAAGGTCCAAGTGGTCCATGAGGTGCACGGTGCCGTAGCCGCCGCGTGCGCACCAGATGGCACGGACGGCGGGGTCGTCCAGCATCTGCTGAAGGTCCGCTGCACGTTCCTCGGCCGTGCCCGCCTGTTGGAAGTGTTTGCGGCCGATGCCGCCCCCCAGCTTCACCTTCAGGCCCCAGCTTTCCGCCAGGGCGATGCCGTCCTGCAGCTCTTCCACGGTGATGGCACGGGCGGTGGGGACGATGGCGATGGTGTCACCGGGACGGAGGGAAGGCGGGATCGACACGGACATGGGGCGAAGGTCAGCAGTCTTGTGCAAACCGAGTAACGGATCGGTGCACTCCCCCTTGAACTTCACTAACGGTCTGGCTAAAGCCAGACTTTAGTTGGCTTTAGGTTTTGTTGGCTGTTGTAATTATTTCTTTCACTTTCAAACCTTTCATCTTAAACGTTAGGTCTGCCGCAATTGGATTGTTTAACCAATAGACGATTTCCCAAGACTTCTCCTCGGATGGTCCTGAACGAATTACAATGACTTCCAGACTGGATATCTCTTTAATCTTTTCATCACTCATTTGCAACTGTTCGACCATCCTGTCTGCTAACTCCGATTCTATTTTAGGAAAGTCCACTTCTAAGCGCTTCAGGAATGCTAGTTCGGCCTGTCCTGGCCCTTCCTTTTTGGAGTCCAGTATAAAATCTAGTCGTTTGTTAGCTGGCGGAAAAAAGTATTGGCCCTGATAATACCCGTCAACGGAGCCTGACACTTGATTGTACCAAATCAATCCAAGCGTAGGGTGGTCGATTTGTTTTTTAAAAGTCCACGGTCGATTTGCTCTGATGTAAGTGCGAACTTGCATAAACACAAGAAACATTCCTGCGAGAACTAATATGGATGGTATCAAGTATCCCATTTTCAATTACAGCCAACTCTAGATATACGCACCTATTTCGCATATCACCCCGGAGATGGGTAGATATGCGCAACTCCTCCCTTGGCCTGGATAGTTGGTCCCGGAAGCGATCATCACGGCCAAGATAAGGGTGGCGCCTGGCCTTCGCCAAGCACGCTGCCTGTGTCTCCCGGTACGCTTCGGTACCTTCGCGCTCCGAAGCGCCAGACCCCGTGAAGTCCCCCGCCCGCCATACCGTCACCGCCGCCCTGCCCTACGCCAACGGCCCCCTGCACATCGGCCACATCGCCGGTGCCTACCTGCCTGCGGACATCTACGTGCGCAACCTGCGCCAGCGGGGTAAGGAGGTGCTGTTCATCTGTGGCAGCGACGAGCATGGGGCGGCCATCACCATCCGCGCGATGAAGGAGGGCACCACGCCACGCGCCATCGTGGACAAGTACCACGCCCTGATGGGCCAGGCCTTCCAGGACTTCGGCATCCACTTCGACATCTACCACCGCACCAGCAGCGAACTGCACAAGGAGACCAGTCAGCAGTTCTTCCTGAAGCTCCACGAGAACGGCGCCTTCACCCAGCAGGAGGAGCAGCAGTACTACGACGAGGAGGCGAAACAATTCCTGGCCGACCGCTACATCATGGGCACCTGTCCCACCTGCGGCAATGCGGATGCCTACGGCGACCAGTGCGAGAAGTGCGGCAGTGCCCTCAGCCCCAAGGACCTCATCGATCCGCGGAGCACGCTGAGCGGTGCCAAGCCCGTGCTGAAACCCACCACGCACTGGTACCTCCCCATGGAACGCAGCCAGCAGTGGGTGGAGGAATGGATCAACACCGGTGTGCTGGACGGCAAGCCGCACCATGATCCCAAGGAGTGGAAGGCCCCGGTGCTGGGCCAGTGCAACAGCTGGCTGAAGGACGGCCTGCGCCCGCGCGCCATGACGCGTGACCTGGACTGGGGCGTGCCCGTGCCCTTGCCCGGCGCGGACGGCAAGGTGCTCTATGTCTGGCTCGATGCACCCATCGGCTACATCAGCGCCACCAAGCAGTGGGCGAAGGACAAGGGAGAGACCTGGGAGAAGTGGTGGAAGGACGAGGATACACGCCTGCTGCACTTCATCGGCAAGGACAACATCGTGTTCCACTGCATCATCTTCCCGATCCTGCTGAAGATGCACGGTGGCTACAACCTGCCGCAGAACGTCCCGGCCAACGAGTTCCTCAACCTGGAGGGTAGGAAGATCAGCACCAGCCGCAATTGGGCGGTGTGGCTGCACGAATACATCGAGCGCTGGCCCGATCGCCAGGATGAACTGCGCTACGCGCTGGCCACCATCCTGCCGGAGTTCAAGGACAGTGAGTTCACGTGGAAGGACTTCCAGGACAAGAACAACAACGAGCTCGTGGCCATCCTGGGCAATTTCGTGCAGCGTGTCTTTGTGCTCTGCCACAAGTACTACGGCGGAAGTGCACCGGCCGCCGGAGAGCGTACCGATCAGGACCAGATGCTCTGGAGCGCCGTGCATGCCAGTGTGGAGGAGGTGGCCCGTCACGTCGACCATTTCCGCTTCCGCGATGCCCTGTCCAGCGCCATGAACGTCGCCCGGGCCGGTAATAAGTACCTCTCTGACAGTGAGCCCTGGAAGCTGGAGAAGAGCGATCCGGAACGGACCCGGACCATCCTGGCCAACAGCCTCAACGTGGCGGCCGTGCTGACGGTGGTATTGGAGCCTTTCCTGCCCTTCACCGTGAAGAAGTTGCAGCAGATGCTCGGCATCGGCACACTGCCCTGGACCGAGGCTTTCCGCACTGACCTGATCGGGGAGGGTGCCGTGCTGGGCAAGGCCGAGCATTTGTTCAAACCCATCACGGACGAGGAGATCCAGCCCGAGGTGGACCGCTTGCACAGTTCCGATCAGACGATCAGTGGATCAGATGATCAAAAAATGGAAAGTGCTGCATCTGAGGCTCCCGTTGCCAAGCCCAACATCGCCTTCGATGACTTCGCGAAGCTGGACCTGAGGGTGGGCACCATCACTGCCGCTGAAGGGGTCCCCAAGGCGGACAAGCTGCTGAAGCTGACCATCGATCTGGGAGAAGCCTCACCGCGAACCGTGGTCAGTGGTATCGCCCTGCACTATGCGCCGGAAGAACTACCTGGTCGACAGGTGGTGCTGGTGGCCAATCTGGAGCCCCGCAAAATGCGCGGGGTGGAGAGCCAGGGCATGGTATTGATGGCCGAGGATGCCACCGGGAAGTTGGTCTTCGTGCAGCCCAAGGACATCATCGCCCCCGGGTCGGAGGTGCGCTAGGGGCGTATCGTACCTTTAGCAAATGGCGACCGAAAAGACCAAGCTGGAGATCGTTAAGAAGGTGCTTGCCTTGAAGGACGAGACAGCCTTGGAAAATCTTCATGCTTTCCTGACTGCAGAGCCGACAGCTCCTTGGGGCGACCTGCCACCGGAGGTGCGGTCTTCCTTGGAGCGAAGCTTGGAGCAACTCGACCGGGGCGAGGGGCGCTCTCATGAAGCGGTCATGGCCAATGCACGATCATGGTCGAAAGCGTCCGCTGGTCGCCGGAAGCAGAAGCGCGCTTCATCGAAGTGATCGCTTATCTGCGTTCGGAATGGACCGAGCGTGAGGCGCTGCGGTTCATCCAGCGAACGGACGCCATGGTCCGTATGCTGATGCGTTTCCCTGGCATGTCGCGCAAGGGAAGGAAGGGCACTCGCGAAGTGCTGATCACGAAGCACAATATCATGTGCTTCCGGTTGAAAGGAAGGGAGCTTCAGGTAGTTGGCTTTTGGGATACCCGACAGCATCCGCGTAAGCGAAGGGTCACCCCACCCTGAGCATACTCATGGTATCCACTTGATCTTCGAGAAATCCGGCTTGCGCTTTTCCAGGAAGGCATTACGGCCCTCCTGTGCTTCCTCGGTCATGTAGGCCAGGCGCGTGGCCTCGCCGGCAAAGACCTGCTGCCCCACCATGCCGTCGTCAGTGAGGTTGAAGGCGAACTTCAACATTTTGATGGAGGTGGGTGATTTGGCCAGGATCTCCTGCGCCCATTCCCACGCCGTGGCCTCCAGTTCGGCATGCGGCACCACCGCGTTCACCATGCCCATTTCATAGGCGTGCTGTGCACTGATGTCGCGGCCCAGGAAGAAGATCTCGCGAGCACGTTTCTGACCCACCATCTTGGCGAGGTAGGCGCTTCCGTATCCACCATCGAAGCTGGTCACATCGGCATCGGTCTGCTTGAAGATCGCGTGCTCCTTGCTAGCCAGTGTCAGGTCACACACCACGTGCAGGCTGTGGCCACCACCCACGCACCATCCCGGCACCACGGCGATCACCACCTTGGGCATGAAGCGGATGAGCCGCTGTACTTCGAGGATGTTGAGCCGGGGCATGCCGCTTTCGTCCACATAACCCTGGTGGCCGCGCGCACGCTGGTCGCCACCACTGCAGAACGCCCAGCCACCGTCCTTCGCGCTGGGCCCCTCGGCACTGAACAGCACCACCCCGATGCTGGTGTCCTGGTGCGCATCATGAAAGGCCTGCAGGAGTTCGCTCACCGTGTGGGGCCGGAAGGCATTGCGCACCTCGGGCCGGTTGAAGGCGATGCGCGCCACGCCGCCGCTCTTGCGGTAGGTGATGTCCTCGAACTCCTTCACGGTGGTCCACTGTGGTGGTGGTACGGCGGACTTCATGCGGGCCTTGGTCATGGCGATGGGGCGATGTTTGGGGGGCAAATATCGGCAGTGGTGCAGGAGCCATGGCGTGGAGGAAGCATAACCCACCCCGGACATGCCCGATAGAACGGTGCCGGACATCAAAGACCTCTCCGTACTCGCATGCCGTTCGACGTCCTTAGGTGGAACTGTCATCACGCGTACGGGTGATGCGTGACGGCTTGCCGGATGGCCATGGATGTCACCCTGTAGAATGGAGATGGTGGGTGGGAACACGAAAGTGAATTCGATCGGAATGGTGATGGTTGAAACGGTGTCCTCTATATTTCCGACGAACAATCCCCGACCGATGATCACCCTGAGCCTGGTGGACCAATGGACCGCGATCCCTCCGCTGGAGCGCATACTCTGGGCGATCGCCCTGATGGCATCCGCTCTTTTTGTTGTCCAGATGGTGATGACCTTCCTCTCCGGCGACGATGGCGGCGGTCACTCGGACGAGGCCATCGCGGACGATGATGGGGCCGGTCAGCAGTTGTTCACCGTCAAGAACCTCATCGCCTTTTTCACCCTGTTCGGTTGGGTGGGCCTCGGCTGTCTGCAGATGGGTCTGTCCGTGCCCCTGGCTCTTTTCATCGCTGCCATCGCCGGGTCCGCCATGGTCGGGTTGATGATGTTCCTGTTCGGCCGCATCTCCGCAATGAAACACAGCGGGACGCTTTCGTTGAGCAACGCCATCGGTGCCACGGGAAGCACCTACCTGACCATTCCCGCAGCGTGGGCGGGCCTGGGTAAGGTGCACGTGCGCGTGCAGGGCGGCATCAAGGAGCTCGATGCCATGACCGAGGACCTTGCTCCCATTCCCACGGGCACCTTGGTGAAGGTCACCCGGATCATCGACGATCGCATCCTGCTCGTTTCCTCCCACCTGGACCACTAACCCTCTAAAGCATGCCCTTCATACTTATCGCCATTGCGGCGGCCGTCATCTTCCTGTTCGTCCTGGTGGCGTCATTGCTCAGCAGGTACAAACGCTGTCCTTCCGACCGCATCCTGGTGGTCTACGGGAAAGTGGGCTCGGGTCCCGATGGCCAACTGAGCGCTCGCTGCATCCATGGTGGTGCGGCCTTCATCTGGCCGGTCTTCCAGGATTACAGCTACATGGACCTCACGCCGATCAGCATCGAAGTGAACCTGACCGGTGCCTTGAGCAAGCAGAACATCCGGGTCGATGTCCCCTCGAAGTTCACGGTGGGCATCAGCACCGACCCGGGCGTGATGGAGAACGCAGCCGAGCGCCTCCTGGGCCTGCAGCGGAACGATGTCCATGCGCTCGCGACGGATATCATCCTGGGTCAGATGCGCCTGGTGGTGGCGATGATGGACATCGAGGAGATCAACAACAACCGGGACAAGTTCCTGAGCAATGTGGCCAACAACGTGGAGGCCGAGCTCAACAAGATCGGCCTGAAGTTGATCAACGTGAACGTCACGGACATCAAGGATGAAAGCGGCTACATCGAGGCGCTGGGAAAGGAGGCGGCGGCCAAGGCCATCAACGAGGCCAAGATCCGTGTGGCGGATCAGGAGCGCATGGGCGACATCGGAAAGACCGAGGCGGAGAAGGAGCGTGATATCAAGGTGAGCGAGATGGTGCGCGACCGTGATACCCAGGTGGCGGTCACCGTCAAGGACAAGGAGGTGTTGATCGCGCAGGCGAAAAGGGACGAGAGCATCGGCAAGGTGGAGGCGGAGAGGGATTCGCGGATCAAGAACGCCGAGGCGAACGCCACCGCCGTGCAGGGGGAGAACAGGTCCCGCATCGATGTGGCCAACTCCGAGGCCGAACGTCGTGAACGCGAAGCCGAGGCCTTGCGCCGGGCGACCGCTTCGGAGAAAGTGCAACAGGCCAAGGCGCTGGAGGAGGCCTATGAGGCGGAGAAACGCGCCGAACTGGCCCGTGCCGAGCGGGAGCGTGCCACCCAGAACGCCAGCATCGTGGTGACGGCCGAGATCCAGAAGCAGAAGGCCATCATCGAAGCCCAGGCACAGGCCGAACAGATCCGTGAGCAGGCCAAGGGTGAGGCCGATGCCATCTTCGCCAAGATGGAGGCCGAAGCACGAGGCATGAAGGAGATCCTCATGAAACAGGCGGAAGGTCTGGAGCGCATCGTGAAGAGCGCAGGCAATGATCCGAAGGATGCAGTGCTCCTGCTCATCGTGGACAAGCTCCCCGAGCTGGTGAAGATGCAGACCGAGGCCATCAAGAACATCAAGATCGACAACGTCACCGTGTGGGATGGCGGTCAGCAGGGTGATGGCAAGAGCTCCACGGCGGGCTTCATCAGCGGCCTGTACAAGTCAGTGCCGCCGCTGCGCGATCTGTTCGACATGGCCGGGATGGACCTTCCCCAGTATCTGGGTAAGGGAAAGGACGGCACGTCAGGATCCGTCGAAAAGGACGTCTGACCTCAATACCGGTCCCGTAGATGCACGTTCGTTGGCAGGACGTTGAATACACAGCCAGGTCTGTACAGCGCCTTCAGCAATGACCTCAAACAACAGAGCCGGAACCCCGCAAGGGATCCCGGCTCTGCCTGTTCGCTGTCCTCGGGCGTGCGAGGCTATCAGTTGGCCAATGCGCAGTTCACGGCGGCTGAAGCGTTGATGTTGCCGTATCCCTTGCTGCCACTGGGCGAGGCCGCGAACTGGGCGGTGCTGGTCAGGCACTGCAGCACCTGCTCGCGGGTCTTGGCGGGGTTGGCGCTCCATACCACTGCAGCGATCCCGGCCGCCGTGGCCGTGGCGCTGCTGCTTCCACCGATGTAGGTGGGTGCGGTCCCGCTGGCGGGCAGGCTCAGGCTGTTTCGGTCGCTGCTGCTATTGCGCTCCATCACGATCGTGAGGTCCACCTGGGAGCCATCATGGCAGCTGGAGCACTTGCTTCCGTTCTCCTTCACCCCGGTGACGGCCACGCACTTGCTCAGCGCTGCGGGATAGACCACGCCCCACCAGCTCGTCCAGCTGAAGCTGGTGCCCGCCGCCGCCAGGATCATCTTTCCCCTGCCGTGGGCATAGTTCACGCCGTCGGTCAGCACACTGCTGCTGAACGGTGTGCCGATGCTCATGCTGATCACCCGGACCGCCGGGTTGTTGCCCAGCGCGATCAAGGCGTTCTTCACGCCGGTGCGTTCGCTGCTCGTGTTCAGCACCACGTCCTCACAGCCCCTCACAAAATGCAGGCTGCTCTTGTATGCCACGCCCGTGGTGGCACCCTGATCATTGCGCGGTCCCACGGCCTGGCCGGCCATGCTGTTGCCATGGGTGCAACTGCTGTACGCGCTGCTTCCCCAGGTCCACCCGGTGGTGAGGGTGCGGCCCACATTGCTGTCGCCATTGTTGAGCCCGCTGCCCAGCAAGGGCTGTGCACTGCTCAGACCGGCGTCGATCACGCCCACGGTGACCCCCTGCCCCTGCGAGGATGCCCATGCGCCGGGGATGTTGTGCAGGTTGAAGTTCCAGGGTAGGCGTGCGTTGGGGGTGATGGTCGTGAGGTCCGCCGCTTGCACGGCCGTGGTGGAGGCACCGCAGCCACTGGTGCTGCGCTGTGCATCGTCCTCACCGGCGGCCGGCCAGTAGTCCAGGGGCTCCAGGTAACGGACGTTCTCCAGGTTGGCCAGTGCCGTCAGCACTTCCTTGTCCGTGATGCGCAGGGTGAGGATGGGCAGCACAGGGTCGTCCTCGACGAGGATGTCCGCCAGCTTCACGGGTGCTCCACCGCTGCGGTTCAGGAGGTCAAGGATGCGTTCGATCAGGGCATCGTGCACGCGCCGCCATTCCGGTTCCCGGACGTTCACCTCGTGCATCCGGTCATCGATGTTGCCGACGTTGGCGGGGGCATAGCCGATGGCCAGTGCATGGTCATTGTACTGGAGGGCGCTCCACAGTGTGTGCAGGTCCACCCACTCCCATCGGAAGTCGTTCCGCTGCTCCAGCATGCCGACCACCGCACGGTCAAGGTCCTCCTGGGAGAGCGGGTCACCGACCGGTTGCTGAACCGGTTCCGGTCGTTGCACGAGGACGGGACCCTGGTCGATGGTATCGGGCGTCAGTTCATCGCGCTTGCAACCGATCAGGAGCAGGCCGACCGCGGCAAAGAGAAGTATCTGTTTATGCATGGTGGTGATCTTGGTGGGCAAAAGGTAGGAGGGAGCCCTGTGGACTTTTGGGGTTGCAGGCATCGGAGTTATCAACCGTGATCCCTCGGGTTGTGAACCATCGAGGATCGAACGCGCGGTCTTTGTTCCATTGGTCCCATGAAAGTTGCGTACCAGTGAACTCCTCCCGACGGGCGCTGTGTCGGGAAAGGAACTGGACCGTTGGGGGGTGTGGGCAAGCTCAGGCCGCCTACTTTTGCGGCCGCTATCCCGGCCCCATAGTTCAATGGATAGAATAGGAGTTTCCTAAACTCTTGATCCAGGTTCGACTCCTGGTGGGGTCACAAGGTCCAACGGTCAACCACCGGGACCACAGCCTGCAAGGTCCCGGAACCCAGGCGGTACGGGGCTACATGGCCCCTCAACACCACCCTGTGTGAAAGTGCGGCCCTGTGGGCCTTCGCGTGGTTTTTCACGCGTCTACCTTCGGCGGGGCCGTACGTGCATCCGTACGTCCGTTCGGCTTTCCTCCATGCGCCACGTCACAGCAACGCTCTTCCTCGTGTTCACGGCGCTCGCCGCGTGGGCCCAGCCGGTCAATACCGACTGTGCCACGGCCGCCCTGCTCTGTGCCGAGCAGCCCCTCTCCGGGAACAATACGGGTGCCGCGGGTGTGCTGCCCGGTTTCTGCGGAACCTCCAACCTGCTCTGGTATACGTTCACCACCAACACGGTGGGAGGTGAAGTGACGGTGGAGCTTCAGGACATCGATTGCCCGGTGATCGTGGGCATGGACAATGAACTGAGCCTGGTGGTGCTGAGCAATGCCAATGGTTGCACGCCGGCTTCATTCGTGGTGCTTTCCGGCGACCCCTGCCTCAGCCAGGATTCCACCCCCTTTGGCGTGGTGACCCCCAACCTGTTGCCCAGCACACAGTATTGGGTGATCGTGGCCGGCGTGGCGGATGATGGTGCCACGGACTTCGCGCAGTGCGACTTCCAGATCGCTGTGAGCGGCCCCGGAGCGAACGTGGTGAACGTTGATTTCGATGCTGGTCCTGATGTGAGCATCGCTGAAGGGGAAAGCACACAGCTCAATGCCATCGGGGGCACCACTTACAGCTGGTCGCCCACCAGCGGCCTGAGCGGCGCTTCCATTCCCGACCCGATCGCCAGTCCGCTTTCCTCCACCATCTATTCCGTGACCACCACCATCGGCGGCTGCACCTATGTGGACCAGGTCAATGTGGAGGTGTTGCGCCTGATCATCCCTCCCAATACGTTCACGCCGAACGGCGATGGGAAGAACGATACGTGGGTCATCCCAGGCATAGTGGATTATCCCGGAGCTGAGGTGAACATTCATGATCGCTGGGGGCAGCGGGTATACAGCAGCACCGGTTATCGCGAGCCGTGGGACGGGACCAACAATGGGAAGGTGCTGAGCGACGGCACGTACTACTATCACATCCAGCTCAACCAGCTCGAAGGGCGATCGGCGCCTTACACGGGTTTCATCTCCATCATCCGATGAGGCCCCTGTTGCTGCTGCTCTCGTGCTTCATCGCCTTGGAGGCCTGGCCACAATTGCTGTCGCAGTATTCGCAGTACGTGTTCAATCACTTCAGTATCAACCCGGCCGTGGCGGGCAGCAAGGATTGCCTGGACGTGCGCTTGGGCTTCCGCCAACAATGGACCGGTTTCGAAGGAGCGCCCACCACAGGCTGGGCCAGCCTGCATGGAACACTCAAACAGAAGGGCAAGCCCTATCAGGCCAACAAGCACGGTGTGGGGCTTTTCGTGGAGGCTGATGAAGCGGGCAATTGGGGCTACACGCGCTTCCTGCTGGCCTATGCCTACCACATCCAGATGTCCAAGGACTACTACATGTCCTTCGGTTTCTTCGGTGGCCTGCAGCAGATGAAGTTCGACGTGGGGGAGGCCACGGTACTTGACCCCGGGGATCCTGCGGTGGAAGGCCGCGCCTCGGTGATGGTGGCGCCAGAGATCACACCCGGCATCTGGCTGTACAATAAGAAGGCATGGGCCGGTCTGTCCATCCACCAGCTGTTGGGCAACAAAATGGAGGGCCTTGGCGTGGATGCCCGCTTGTACCGGCACCTCGCACTTTCCGCAGGCTACAAGTACCGCCTCGGAAAGAACACAGCGTTCATCCCCAGCACCCTGATCAAGTTCGCGGGTGGTGCTCCTCCGGCCCTGGACCTCAACGCCATGCTGGAATGGAAGCGCGTCGTCGCACTGGGCATGGGTTACCGAGGAGGGGATGCGATGGTCTTCATGCTCAAGGTGGGCTTCCTGCAGTACTTCCAGGTGGGCTACAGCTATGACGTCACTACATCCCGGATGAAGGTGGCCGGGAACAATACGCATGAGATCATCCTCGCGATCACCCCGTGCAGCAAGGCCAAACTGGGCCGACGAATGATCAATTGCCCTGCTTTCGATTAGAACCGGAGAACGACCCCCATGTTGACCAAGACCCTGTCCAAGTCCATCCTCACTCTGCTGTTCATCACAGCAGTGTCCGTGGCATCGGCGCAGACCAAGTACTGGACCGGCGGGGATGGCCGCTGGAACGATCCGGCAAAGTGGAGCCTCACACCACTGGGTGCCGGTGGCGCTGGTGTTCCGCGTGTGCAGGAGGATGTGGTGATCAACGGCGAAGGGGCTGTGACCATCCAACTGCAGGATGTGGCCTGGTGTCGTGGCCTTCTCCTTCAGGCGGGCAACGGATCGGTCCGGATGACGGGTGGAACGGACAGTGAGCTGAACATTGCCGGTGACTGGCGCGCGCAGGGGGCGGTGCAGTGGGATCAACAGGGCCAGGTGCGCTTGGTGAAACGACAGGGCGGCGCCGAATTGGAGCTCCGCGGAATGCCCATCGCTGCCGATGTGATCCTGGATGGCTCGGGATCCTGGTCGCTGCTGAGCGATCTGAGCATCGCGGACCAACGTGCATTACGCATGCGCCAGGGGACCCTGATCGGCAATGGCAACCGCATCAAGGCGGGTCGTCTGCTCGTGGAAGGACGTGCGGAGAAGCGCTTCATCGCCGGTTCCAGCATCGTGCAGCTGCAGGAAATGCCGGATGCTGCGCTGCTGCGCGGGGTGCTGCAACCCGGTTCATCCACACTGGCGGTCCAGGGCCAGGTGAGGCCTTGGGGTGTGCCTTTGCTCCAGGACGCTGAAGCACAGCGCGACATCAATGTGTGCGGCACCGGCCCCGGACAGACACCCTTCATCGTCAACGCCCAGCTCACCACCAACTTCAATGGATTCGGCGTGCAGTGCAGGGGCGCCTGCAATGCCACGGTGACGGCCACGGTGACCGGTGGTAGCGGCAATTTCACTTTCGCCTGGCTTAACGGAGGCCCCAACACCTCCACCTGGACCACGGCCTGCGGTGGTCCGCAGATCGTGATCGTGACCGACGTGGTGCAAGGCATCTCCTGTCCGGCACAGGTGAACGTGACCGAGCCTGCACCCTTGGGCATCATCTTCTTCGGGCAGGGCACACCTCCGAGTTGCGCCACCGTCTGCGACGGATCCCGCACTGCACTTGCCGTGGGAGGGGTGAGCCCGATCGCGTACAGCTGGAACAATGGAGCGGGTACCAACTCGGCCTTCTTCGAACTGTGCGCCGGGCTGAACACCCTGGTTGTCACCGACGCCAATGGATGTGCGTTCGACACCACCTTCTTCTTCAACGTTCAGCCGATCACCCCCAACCTGAGCTTCACGCCGACGAGCTGTTTCGGTTCGTGCGATGGGACCGCCGAGGTGGCGCCGTCCGGTGGCACCGGCAACTTCACGATCACCTGGTCTCCCGGAGGAGCGACCGGCCCTTCCGTATCCAGCCTGTGCGCGGGGAGCTATACGGTGACCCTCGCCGATGGCAACGGCTGCGATACCACACTGACCTTCGAGATCACCGAGCCGCCACCCATCTTATCCACCATCACCAACACGGACGCCTCCTGTTCGGGCACTTGTGATGGTACCGCCTCGGTCACGGCTTCGGGTTCACCCGGACCGTTCGCATTCGTATGGACGCCGGAACCCGGATCGGGACAGGGAACGGCTGATGTGATCGGGCTCTGCGAAGGCACTTACAGCGTGCTGGTGACCGACCAATCCTCCGGCTGCGATACCACGCTTACGGTGAACATCACCGCGCCGGGTGCTATCGACGCACAGGCGGTGGTGACGGATGCAAGCTGTGCGGGCACTTGCGATGGAGAGATCCAATTGACCACCAGCGGTGGTACTCCACCATACACCTTCACATGGAACCCGGCTCCTCCAGCGGGACAGGGAACGGGCAGCATCAGCGGCCTGTGCGCGGGCAATTGGTCCGTGCTGATCGCGGATGCTGCGGGCTGCGATACCACCTTGACCTTCACCATCACTGAACCGCCACCGATCGATCCCGGACTGGTCGTGACGGACGTGAGCTGTGCCGGTGCCTGTGATGGTACCGCCACGGCCACAGTGACCGGAGGTGTTGCGCCGTACGCATTCATCTGGACGCCCGCACCGGCCGGTGGTCAAGGCACCAACTCGGCCACCGGTCTTTGTGCAGGCAACTACACCCTGCTCATCACCGATGACAACGGCTGCGATACGACGGTGACCTTCACGATCAATGAACCGCCGCCGTTGAGCGCGGTTCCCTCACAGACCAACGTGACCTGTGGTGGTCTGTGTGATGGTACGGCATCGGTGGTGGTGAGCGGTGGCGTTGGTCCGTACGGTTTCGTGTGGGTCCCGGACCCTCCGGTCGGTCAGGGTACCGCCCAGGCGGAAGGTCTATGCGCCGGCACCTACACGGTGACCATCACGGACCAGAACGGTTGTGAACTGGCGGTGCCCTTCACCATTCTGGATGCTGCTCCGATCCTGCTTTCCCTGCAGCTCACGCCGGCAAGTTGTCCCGGTGTGTGTGATGGTGGTGCAGGCGTGATCGCCAGTGGCGGCGTTGCGCCATACACCTATGCCTGGACGCCGGAGCCGGGTGCCGGTCAGGGATCGCCGAACGTTACGGGTCTCTGCCCGCAAGCCTATTCGTTGACCGTGACGGATGCGGTGGGCTGCGATACCACCATCGCCTTCACCATCACCGCACCCGATCCGATCACTGCGGCGGCCACGGTCGTTGATGCCACCTGCTCCGGTGATTGTAATGGTACCATCGATCTGTTGGTCAGCGGTGGCAATGGCTCCTTCACCTATGTCTGGACCCCGCTCCCCGGTGCCGGTCAAGGGACGGCATCGGTCTCTGGTCTGTGTGCCGGACCATGGCAGGTGCTGATCACCTCGGGCGGCTGCGATACCACGCTCACCTATACCATCCTGGAACCACCGCCCATCGTTGCATCGCTCAGCACCTCACCTCCCACCTGCAGTGATGTGTGTGATGGTTCGGCAAGCGCCATCGTCAGCGGTGGAACGCTGCCCTACGACTTCGTGTGGACACCGGCGCCAGGTGCGGGACAGGGCACGCCCGATGCCACTGGTCTCTGTCCCGGGAACTATTCCCTGCTCATCACCGATGCTGCCGGTTGCGATACCACCATCGCCTTCGTCATCGATCCTGTGGTGCCCATCGTGGTCGATCTGGTGGTGACGCCGACGGGTTGTTCGGGCCAATGCACCGGCACTGCGGATGCCACGGTCAGCGGTGGTACCGCGCCCTATGTCTACGATTGGTCCCCGGACCCGATCAACGGCGATGGTACGCCCAACGTGACCGCGCTTTGCTCGGGAGCATACACGCTCACGGTCACCGATGCACTGGGCTGTGATACCACGGTGCAGTTCGTGATCACCACGCCGTCCGGCATCGATGCCGTTCCCACGGTCACCGATGCTTCCTGCGGAGGAACCTGTGATGGTGCCATCGTTCTGGCCACCTCAGGGGGTGTTGCGCCGTACAGCTTTTTGTGGACGCCGGAACCTGGCGCCGGCCAGGGCACCGGATCCGTCAGCGGCCTGTGCGCCGGCCTGTGGACGGTGCAGGTCACGGATGCTGCGGGATGCGACACGCTCCTGACGATACCCGTGAACGAACCCGCTGCGATCGTGCCGAACGGGGTGTCCACGAACGAGACCTGCAATGGTCCCTGTGACGGCACGGCCGGTGTCGCGCCCACGGGAGGGCAGGCGCCCTACCAGTTCTTCTGGGCACCGGTCCCGCCCAACGGTCAGGGTGGACCCACCGCCACGGACCTCTGCGCCGGTGATTGGTCCGTGACCATCACGGATGCGGCCGGGTGTGATACCACGGTGGTCTTCACGATCCTGCCGAACGCGGGGATCTCCGCAGGGCTGGTGTTCGCCGATGGACCCTGTCACGGTGAATGTGGCGGCACGGCCTCGGTGACGCCCACGGGTGGTGTGGAACCGTACACCTTCCTCTGGCAACCGGGTCCGATCACCGGGCAGGGAAGTGATGCGGTCACAGGCTTGTGTGTGGGCGGTTATTCGGTGACGGTGACCGATGCACTGGGCTGCGATACCACCTTGACCTTCATCATCGAGAAGCCGGGTCCGTTCGTGCCCAACCTGGTGGTGCAGCCGGAGGATTGCACGGGTCCCTGCAGCGGAGCAGCGGCCGTATTCCCGGCGGGAGCGACACCTCCCTACACCTACCTCTGGAACCCTGAACCCGGCAGTGGCCAGGGCACGAACGTGGCGCTCGGGCTCTGCGCCGGCACCACCTATGACGTGACCATCACGGATGCCAACCTCTGTGACACCACGCTCACCATCACCATCGACCCCTTCGAACCGATCCTGCCCAACGTGAGCAGTACGCCCGTGAGCTGTTCCGGCGCCTGTGATGGCACAGCGACGGTGGGACCAACAGGCGGACAGGCTCCATACACCTTCTTCTGGGTGCCTGAGCCCCCCAATGGACAGGGTGTCGCCCAGGCCACCGGGCTCTGCGAAGGGGTCTATGAGGTCACCATCACCGATGCGGTCAACTGCACCACCACCACGCAGGTGCTGGTCACCGGACCCGCACCATTGAGCAGTGTGCCGACGATCACGCCCATCAGTTGCAATGGGGAATGCGATGGTGCCATCGGGCTGAACACCCAAGGCGGCACCGCCCCCTACGCTTACACATGGTCACCGGTGCCCCCCAACGGACAGGGCAACCCCGAGGCCACCGGACTTTGTGCCGGTCTCTGGAGCGTGCTGGTGGTGGATGCCGCCGGATGCGACACGACCTTCACCTTTGACCTGGTCGAGCCCACGGAGCTCATCCTGCAAACGCAGAGCACACCCAGCCAATGCCAGGTGTGCGTGGGAACAGGGTCGGTGCAGATCAGCGGTGGTACTGCGCCATACATCATCACGTGGACGAACGGTCTGGGAGCTGTCATCGGGAACGTCGCTGACCTGACGGATCTCTGCGCGGATCTCTATACGGTCAGTGTGGAGGACGCGAACGGCTGCATCGCCCAACAAGCTGTTCCCATCACGGATTCCAATGGTGAGGTCCTGACCATGCAGGATGGCTCGGTGTCCTGTCCGAACGACTGCGATGGAACCGTAGGGGTGTCCTTCACCTGCAGCGACCCTCCATGCACCGTGGCCTGGTCCGATGACCTGGGGATCCCCTTGGGCCAGACCGGCAACACGGTGATCGACCTCTGTCCCGGCCAATACCTCGTCACGGTGACCAATGCCAGCGGCTGTGTGGCCATCGGCAGTGCATCGGTCGTTGCCCCCACAGCCCCCATCATCGGCATCTCGAGCACGGCTGTAAGTTGTGCAGGTGCCTGCGATGGCACGGCCGCTGTCGGTATCCTGGGTGGTCAGCCGCCCTTCACCTTCACCTGGTCGCCGGAGCCGGGCGCAGGGCAGGGCACACCATTGGCCACCGGACTTTGTGCGGGGGTCTACACGATCCTGATCACTGAAGGGGCCGGGTGTGATACGACCGTTTCCGTATTGATCACGGAGCCTCCCGTGCTTGACCTGGACGAGGTCGTGCAGCAGATCTCCTGTTCGGGACCCTGTGATGGATCGATCAGCCTGTTGCCCGGTGGAGGTGTTGCCCCTTACACCGTGATCTGGTCACCCGTGCCGCCTGCGGGCCAGGGCGTATTGACCGCCAATGACCTGTGTGCCGGTCAGTGGACGGTGGTTCTGAGCGATGCGAACGGATGCTCCATCACCCGCACCTATGACCTGACCCAACCCGCTCCCCTCACGCTGACAACGAGTTCTACGCCCAGCAGCTGTCTGGCCTGTGATGGTAGCGCCAGCGTCACGGTCACCGGAGGCGTTGCGCCATACACCTATAGCTGGGTGCTCGGTGGCACTGTGGTCAGTACGGACCCCGACCCCATTGATCTCTGTGCCGGACTGTACACGCTCACTGTGATCGATGCCAACGGGTGCTCGACCACGGCCCTGCTCACCATCGCTGATAGCGACGCCGAGGTGTTGGTCCCGCAGAACGGCCAGGTGGGCTGCTCGAGTGATTGCGACGGCACGGCGGGCGTGTTCTTCACGTGCAGCGCTCCGCCCTGCGTCACTGTATGGACGAACGCGAACGGCGATGTGATCGCCCAGAACCAATTGACGGTGCCGGACCTCTGCATCGGCACCTACACCGTGCAGGTCACGAACGGCGCCGGTTGTGTGAGCTTCGCGACGGTGCTGGTGGAACCTTCACAGATCATCATCCCGAACCTGGGCACCACGGCGGCCACCTGCACGGGTGTCTGTGATGGAACCGCCACCGTAGGCCCCACCGGTGGTGTGGAACCCTACACCTACACGTGGACCCCGGAACCCGGGGCCGGGCAGAACACACCGCAGGCCACGGGGCTCTGTGCAGGCGTTTACTCGGTGCTGATCGCAGATGCCTCGGGTTGCGATACCACGGTGCAGGTGCTCATCCTGGAGCCCCCCTTGCTGACCGTGGACGCCACGGTCCTGGGCACTTCCTGCAATGGCACCTGTGATGGTGAGATCACCGTCATCGCACAGGGCGGGATCGCCCCCTACGTTCTCAACTGGTCACCGGAGCCGCCGGCAGGCCAGGGCACTTCCACCATCTCCCAGCTCTGTGCAGGTGAGTACACCCTGACGCTGAGCGATGCGAACGGATGCAGCACGGTGAGCACGTGGACCGTTTCTGAACCTCAGCAACTACTGCTCTCCGGTTCCAGCACGCTGAGCAACTGCGGAGCGTGTGATGGGACCGCTTCGATCGGTGTCGCGGGAGGAACCGCACCCTACTTCGTGCAGTGGACGCAGGGTGGAGCAGTGCTCGGCACCGGTGATACCATCACGGACCGCTGTGCCGGCATCTACATCGCGCTCGTCACGGACGCCAATGGATGCGAAGCTTCCCTGTTGGTCCCGATCTCCGATGTGGAAGGAGAGGAGCTGACCATGACCGATGGGGTGACCACCTGTCCCGGTGATTGCGATGGAACCGTGCAGCTGGCCTTCACCTGCACCGATCCGCCCTGCACGGTGGTGTGGTATGATGCTGCGGGGACCGAACTGGCGCAAGGCATCGGTGAACTGGTGGACCTCTGTGCGGGTGATTACTTCGTGCAGGTCACCAACGCCACCAGCTGCGTGACGGTGGACACCGCCACCGTGGCCTCCCCCGATCCGATCCTCGCCAACCTGTCCACCACTCCGGCCTCCTGCTCGGATGTCTGTGATGGCACCGCGACCGTTGGTCCCACGGGGGGAGTGGAACCCTACGTGTATCTCTGGGCCCCTGAACCGCTGACCGGCCAAGGAACGCCGCAGGCCGGAGGTCTGTGTGCCGGGGTCTATACCGTCACCATCACGGATGATGCAGGATGCAGCATCGTCCAGGACGTCATCATCCTGGCGCCACCACCCATTTCCGTGAGCGCGACCATCCAGGAGATCTCCTGCAACGGCGTGTGCGACGGCTCCATCGCCCTGGTCCCACAGGGTGGCGTGGCGCCGTACACCTTCCTCTGGAGCCCTGCTCCGCCCAATGGTCCCACAGGCGATACGGCCACGGACCTTTGTGCCGGCGACTGGCAGGTGCTGGTGACGGACGCGAACGGATGTGACACGCTGCTCACCTACACGCTGTCCGAGCCAGCGCTGCTGGAGGCCGTACTGGCCACCACGGACAACATCTGTTTCGGGGACTGCCTGGGCACCGCTGAGGTGTTCGTCCAAGGTGGTACGGCACCCTTCGGTGTGGTGTGGACCGATGCCAACGGGACCGTCATCGCCCAGGGGCAGAACGCCATCGATCTGCTCTGTGCGGGCGACTACACCATGAGCCTGACGGATGCCAACGGATGCACAGTGCAGCAAGCCTTCACCATCGGCCAGGGAACACCGATCGATGCCGGGTTGGTGTTCACCGGGGAGACCTGCTTCGGCCCATGTGACGGCACCGCCACGGTGAATCCCTCCGGAGGGAACGGACCCTACACCATCCTCTGGCAACCCGAGCCGGGAGGCGGTCAGGGCAGTACACAGGCCACTGGTCTTTGTGCCGGCAATTACACCGTCACCCTCACGGACCTGTTGGGGTGTGACAGCACCTATGCCTTTACCATCCTGCCCTTCGCGCCGATCGACCCCGGTGCAACGGTCACCCCGGAAACGTGCAGCGGATCATGCGATGGAAGCGTGTTGCTGGCCGCTACCGGAGGTGTGGGCGTGCTAACGTATTTCTGGACACCGGAACCGCCCAACGGGCAGGGCAGTGCACAGGCCACCGGGCTGTGTCCGGGTGAACTCACCGTGACGATCACCGATCAGGTGGGTTGTGATACCACGATCACCTTCACCATCACCGGTTCACCGGCACTGGCGCTGGTCGTGGACCAGGTCGTGGAGGCCAGTTGTGCCAACGCGTTCGATGGATCCATCGCCATTACGGCCACCGGTGGAACTGCGCCACTGTCGCTGGATTGGGTGGGTCCCGGTGGATTCACCTCTAATTCGGAGGATATCACCGGCCTCGCCCCGGGTGACTACGTGGTGACGGTGACGGATGACAATGGCTGCGACCTCAGCCTCCCCATCACCGTGGGTGCGTTGAGCGCGCTGGTGGCGGTGGCCGGCGATGACCAGCAACTGTGTGCCGGACCATCCGTGGTGCTGGATGGCTCGTTGAGCCAGGGAGCGCTGACCTATCAATGGACGAACGACCAAGGCACGGTGCTGGGCGATGTGGCCGTGGTGACCATCCCCGACCTGGCCCCGGGTACCTACACTTTCACACTGACGGTGACCGATGGCCCATGCATCAGTACGGATCAGGTCACGGTGGTCATTCTGGACCTGCCACTGGCCGATGCTGGCCCGGACCAGACGATCTTCCTGGGTGAAGAGGCCACATTGGGCGGATCGCCCTCCGGTCCTGAAGGTTCCATCTTCACGTGGACACCGGATTCGACCCTCACGAGCGCCACGGTCCCCGATCCGGTGGCCGACCCCTCACTGACGACCTGGTATACGCTGACCGTTGTGGCACCGAACGGCTGCATCGATACGGACAGCGTGCTGATCACCGTGGTGCCCGAGTTCATCATCCCTTCGGGCTTCACCCCCAACGGCGATGGCGCGAACGATACCTGGGTCATCGACCTGATCGAGATGTTCCCGCTCTGCGAAGTGGAGGTCTACAGCCGCTGGGGCGAGATGCTCTTCCAAAGCGTGGGCTACAAACAGCCATGGGATGGCCGGTACAACAATGGTCCTGTCCCGGTGGGCACGTATTACTACGTGGTGAAGCTGAATGACCCCGAGTTCCCTGAACCCTATACTGGTCCCCTGACCGTGATCCGTTGACCCCATGTGCACCATGAGACGAATCCTGACGATCACCGTTCTGGGCACGATGCTACAGGCCGTGCAGGCCCAGCAGCTTCCGCAGCTCTCCCAATACCAGTTCAACGACTACGTGTTCAATCCTGCGGTGGCGGGCAGCAGGCCGTTCTTCGAACTGCGCAGTGGGCATCGGTACCAATGGGTGGGGATCCAGGATTCACCCCGCACCTTCACCCTCAGTGGTACCACGCCACTGGGGAAGAACATGGGGCTCGGAGGGTACCTGTTCACCGACAATGTGGGGCCGACCCGGCGCACGGGCATCCAGTTCTCCTATGCCTATCACCTGCGGATCACTGATGACCTGAAGTTGTCGCTGGCCTTGTCGGGCGGGGTCCTCCAGTTCCTGATCGATGGCTCCAAGATCCAGTTCAACGACCCGGGCGACCCGGTCATGGACGATCAACTGCGCGGTGAACTGAAACCGGATGCCAAATTCGGGTTCATGCTCTACCATCCCCGCTACTGGTTCGGTGCAGCCGCGCCCCAGATCCTCCAGAACAAGGTCTATTTCGTGGATGATGCCGACCAGACGCTCAGCGTCATGGAAGATCACTATTATGTGACCGGCGGTTATCGTTTCCTGCTGGGCACGGATTGGAAGGTGGAACCTTCTTTTCTGGTGAAATATGTTTCCCCCGTCCCGGCCAAGATCGACATTACCGCCACCGTTCGATACAGGGACGCGTTCTGGCTGGGGGCATCCTACCGGACGAACGACGCCTATTGTGCCATGCTGGGATACTGGCATAAAGAGTCATTCCAGTTCGGATATTCTTACGACATCATCACCAGCAACCTGAGGAACTACAGCACAGGAACGCACGAGCTCATGTTGGCGGTGACCTTGGGCCGGAAGACCGAATAGCATGTGTTGAACTCAGGATCGACCATTTTATGGGCTGTCGATCCTTTTCAAGTGCTGTTCGGCAGAACGGGTGGCCTCCATCGAACCATTCCGATCAATGGTCGACGAAATGCTTGAACGCCTAGGGCGTTGTTGACACTCACCCCCGCCCAAGGCGTATCTTGCACGCCCTTTGCCGGGAACGAAGCAGATGCACGTGGGTCCATTGTCCTTGCCTCTATCCATCAGATCCAAGCTCTCTGCTGCGGTCCTTGCGTTCACCGCTCTCGTGTTCGTCGGCGCGGCCCAAGGCCAGACCTTTCTCGCTGTGGACGGCGTGGTCCATGAGTCCTGCTCAGGCATCTTTTATGACAGCGGTGGTGCTGGTGGCAACTATGCCAATGGCCAGGACATCACCACGACGATCTGCCCGACCGGTGGTGCCGGCGCAGGTCCTGCAACGGCTGTGCGTTTCACCGTGTGGACCCTTGCCGGTGGCGCCCCTCCCGGTGATCGGTTGGTGATCCATGACGGCACCTCTGTCGCGGACCCTGTTCTCGCCACGGGCACCGTCACGAACTCCTTGGCAGGACTGACCTTCACGGCTACAGGCACCAGCGGCTGCCTAACGTTCAGATGGACCAGCGATGCCGCAGGTGTTGCTGCCGGATGGGCCGCCTCGATCCTGACGGGACCTGACGCTGGAACCAACAGTACGGCTGCTTTCTGCGCCAATGACGGTGTTGTCCAGCTGATCACCCTGTTGGGCGGAACACCGGATGCGGGTGGGACCTGGACAGCACCCGGAGGCGCCGCACACTCCCCATCGTTCGACCCCTTCACCGACCCCTCCGGAGTGTATACCTACACCGCTACGGGCTCTGCACCCTGTGATGATTCGACGGCCACGGTGACCATCACGATCATTGATCCACCGGACCCTGGGACAAATGGTACGCTGACCCTGTGTTCCGATGGACCCTCGACTGCCCTCATCAATTCCTTGGGCGGTTCTCCGGACGCTGGTGGTTCTTGGGCCGGGCCTGGAGGGGCACATGACGGCACCTTCGATCCGACCACTGATGCACCTGGCGTTTATACGTATACCGTCCCCGGTACCGCTCCGTGCGATCCCGTATCGGCGACCGTGACCGTGACCGTGACACCTCGCCTTCTGGCCGGTACGAACGGGACGCTTGCGGTGTGCAGCAATGGACAAGCGGAGGACCTGTTCACGCGATTGAGCGGCACGCCCGCACCGGGCGGCACGTGGACCGGACCCGGTGGCGGATCGGTCTCCTCGTCCTACGTGCCCGGGACATCTGTCCCCGGCGTGTATACCTATACGGTTCAAGGGGCTCCTCCTTGCGCGCCCTCCAGTGCCACCGTCACCGTGACCCAGACCGAAGCCCCGGACGCAGGAGGCGATCGTACCATCGTGGTGTGCAGTGATGATGCGCCTTTCCCCCTCATCGGACGGCTGAACGGCACACCTGATGTCGGTGGCACATGGACCGGCCCCGGCGGGCCCCATGGACCCACGTTCAACCCGGCGGCGGATCTTCCCGGAGCATATGTCTACCAGGTCAATGGCACGTCGCCGTGCTCAAATGCCAGTGCAACGCTGACGATCCAGGTGCGACCAGCCCCGGATGCTGGCACAAGTGCCAGCGTCACCGTGTGCAGCACGGACGGCAGCTTCGCTTTGTTCAATGAGCTGGATGGCACCCCGGATGCGGGAGGCACCTGGTCGGCCCCAGGAGGTGCCGCACATCCGGGCACTTTCATTCCTGGCACCAGTGTGGCAGGCGTTTACACCTATACGGTGGCGGGCCAATCACCCTGCGATCCTGCCACTGCCACCATAACCGTCAGCGTTAGCATTGCCCCGAATGCGGGCACCAACAGTACCATCAGTCGCTGTTCCAATGGTGCGGCCTTCCAGCTCTTCACCCAGCTGGGCGGTACACCCAGTCCCGGGGGCGTGTGGACCGGTCCGGCAGGGCCCAACAATGGCACGTTCACCCCTGGAACATCCGTGCCCGGGGCATATATCTACCGGGTGACAGGTGTCGCCCCTTGTGCGGACGCCACCGCCGTGGTGACCGTGAACGTGGTGGCAGCGCCCGTGGCGGGTACCAATGGTACGGCAGAAGCTTGCAGCAATGATCCGGCTTTTCAGCTCATCGACAGTTTGGGAGGAACACCCGCCACCAATGGGACCTGGTCGGGTCCTGGGGGCGCATCGAACGGCACGTTCACACCCGGTGTTAGCCAGGCCGGTATTTACACCTACACTGTTCCCGGAACGCTGCCCTGCACGAATGCTTCGGCCATTGTAGAGGTCACCGTGACCGCCGCCCCCAATGCAGGCTCCAATGGTTCCGTCACCGTTTGCTCTTCCCAGGGCCCGGTGAACCTCTTTACACTGTTGGGAGGGACTCCTTCACCAGGAGGTACGTGGACCCGTCCCGATGGCCAGGCGCACTCCGGCACCTATCTGCCGGGCTCTGAGGTCGGAGGCAATTACACCTACACCGTGGCTGGTGACGGTCCTTGTGCCAATGCCACTGCCGTAGTGCAGGTGGTCCGGGTGATCGCACCGAACGCAGGGACCAATGGTAACGTGACGGTCTGTAGCACCAATGCCCCTTTCCCCCTTATTCCGGTGTTGGGCGGTACGCCTGTCGCTGGCGGAACCTGGCTCGGGCCTGGCAATGTCCCGTTCACCGGCACGTTCATCCCCGGCTCCAGCCCCGCTGGCCAATACGCTTACATCGTTCAAGGGACCTCGCCGTGCATCAACGATACGGGCTTTGTAACGGTCCAGGTGAACACAGCACCCAACGCCGGTCTCAACGCTGCGCTTACCGTGTGCAGCAGCGCCGCCCCCTTCGAATTGTTCGATGAACTGGGCGGCACTCCCGATGTGGGCGGCACTTGGACCCGTCCCAACGGCACCTCGCACTCCGGTACGTTCACGCCTGGCACTTCGGGTCCGGGTGGATATACGTACACCGTGGCGGGCAGTACTCCGTGCCTTAATGCCACCGCCGTCGTGACGGTCAGCGTCAATCAGCAACCGGATGCAGGTCAGGATGAGACCTTCACCCGTTGTTCCACAAGTGGTCCTGTGGACCTGTTCGATGAACTGGACGGTGACCCTGATGCAGGAGGGGTGTGGACCGGGCCATCCGGCGTATCCTCCGGGATCTTCATTCCTGGGACCAGCCAGCCTGGGGTATACCGTTATGTGGTTGCAGGGACCGCGCCTTGCGAGAACGATACGGCGGAGGTGGTGGCCAACGTGAACGTGGCTCCTGATGCGGGGCAGGATGGCGACATCACGGTGTGTGAGGGGACACCTGTTGTGGACCTTTTCGATGGCCTGAGCGGAACTCCGGACCTGACAGGGACCTGGGCCGACCTGGATGGGACCGGGCAGCTCAGCGGTGCGAACCTCATCACCCTCAACCTTGCCCCAGGCGTGTATGACTTTCGCTATGTGGTGCCGGCGAACGGTCCCTGCCCGGCTGATGAGGCCGAGGTGGAGGTCACCATAGTGGCCCAGTTGGATGCGGGAAGCAACGGCAACCTTACCGTTTGTCGCACCAGTACCCAGGTGAACCTGTTCAATGGACTGGGCGGTTCCCCGCAAGCGGGTGGGCAATGGCTCGACCTTCCGGCGACCGGTGCGTTGACCAACCAGTTCTTCAATGCCTCTTTGGTCTCCGCTGGAACGTACACCTTCCGCTACCGCCTGCAGGGTATACTGGGTTGCGATTCCGATTCCGCTCAAGTCAATGTGACGGTCATTGGCGAACCTTCGGCTGGGACCAACGGAAGCGCCAGTATTTGCAGTTCTGCCGGGCAGACTGCGCTGTTCCAATTCATCGGCGGTTCGCCTGCGGTCGGTGGTGTCTGGCGACGTGGTAGCATCAATGGCCCCATGTTCAATGGCGTGTACAATCCACTGGTGGACAACTCCGGCCAGTTCTTCTACATCGTCAGCGGAACTCCTCCATGTGCGAATGCATCCGCGATCGTCACGGTCACGGAGGTGCCCGGGGCCAACGCAGGTCTGCCACGCCCGATCACCATCTGCGCCAGTTCCGGACCGTTCAACATGACGGATTCGCTTGCAGGCAGCCCGCAGCCGGGTGGTACCTGGTGGTTCAATGGTGACCCGCATCCCGCTGTGTTCACCCCGGGGCTCGACGTCCAAGGTGTCTATGAATACCGCGTCAATGGGACGTTCCCCTGTCCGGTGGCCACCGCCACGCTCACCATTTCGGTGACCCCGGCCGCTAATGCCGGTGGGAACGGATCGACCACAATTTGTTCCCTCCCTCCAACACCCTTCCTCCTGTTCTCAGTGCTCGGCGGTTCTCCTCAAAGCGGCGGCACGTGGCGTGATCCGGACCTGGCCCTTCATGATGGCACTTATGTGCCGGGTGAGGATGAACCAGGGGACTACCTGTACATCGTCACCGCCGCAGCGCCATGCACCAGCGATACGGCCGTGGTGACCATATTCGAGAATGAAGCGCCGGATCCGGGCGTGAGCTCCTCCGTGGCATTCTGCTCGAACGCATCGGTAGTGAACCTTTACACTGTGCTTGGAGGTACTCCGGATGCCGGTGGATCTTGGGTGGGCCCGGCACCGGCCAACCCGTCGTTCTCCGGGCAGTTCACCCCCGGCTTGACCGCTACCGGGACATATACCTACACCGTACAAGGCATCCCTCCATGTGCCGACCGCTCGGCAACAGTGCAGGTTTCCGTATCGGTCAGTGCCAGCCCGGGTGTGTCCAATGCGATCACCGTGTGCAGTTCGGAGCCCCCGTTCTCCATGGTGACCCGACTTCTGGGCACACCGGCATTGAACGGTACTTGGACCGGTCCATTGCCATCGACCACTTCGATGCCTGGGATCTTCTTCCCGGGAACGACCTCGCCTGGCTCTTACCGATACACCATACCCGCGTTGGGGGCATGCGCCGCCACCTCCTCCATCCTGACCATCCAAGTGAACACCTTGCCGAATGCAGGTGTGGATGCGGACACCACGTTGTGTGAGACGAGCGGTGCGGTGAACCTGTTCACCTTGTTAGGGTCCAGCGCCCAGGTCGGTGGAACGTGGAGACGCGCGTCCGACAATGCTCCCCACTCCGGCACCATCATCCCATCCGTGGATGTAAGCGATACATACATCTACACGGTGAACGGCGTGGCCCCCTGTACACCCGATGAGGCCAGCGTGCAGGTGACGATCAATGCCTCCCCGGAAGCAGGATGCAACGGACTGCTGACGATCTGTGACGACGCCCTTCCCGTGAGCCTGTTCACCTTGCTGGGCTGTTCACCACAGGTCCCCGGCTTCTGGCTGAAGCCTGATGGAGGTCTGCATTCCGGTGTGTTCGTACCTGGCACTGACGAGGACGGGGTCTACGCCTACGTGGTGAACGGAACTGCCCCCTGCGCCAACGATACGGCGCTGGTGACCGTGATCATGAACCAGGCCCCCGATGCTGGCGATAACAACGCCATCCTGGTCTGTAGCGACGAGCCCAATTTCCCGCTCTTCGACCGCCTTGGTGGCACTCCCGATGCAGGAGGAGAGTGGTTCGACCCTGATGGAGACAGCTTCAGTGGGATCTATGATCCAGGCACCTCGCCCACCGGCGTATATCGGTATCGGCTGTTGGCCGCTTCTCCCTGCGTCAGTGATTCCGCCACGGTGACCGTCGTGGAGAACCAGGCACCCGATGCCGGCATCAATTCCGTCGCCGCGTTCTGCTCCTCGGACCCCTCCGTTCCGCTCATCACCCTGCTCGGTGGCACGCCTGACCCAGGTGGGTCCTGGAGCCGGAACGGTGATAATGTGAGCCCTTTCTTCAACCCCGCGAGCGGCCTACCCGGTACGTACGTCTATGGAGTTGTGGGGCAGGCTCCATGCACGGACCGCACGGCCCAGGTCGTGATCACCGTAACCCCCGCAGTGAGCGCCGGGTCCAACGGCTCGGTCACCGCCTGTCTGAATGCGGATGACATCGACCTGTTCGCTGTGCTCGGAGGCTCGCCCACCAATGGCGGTAGCTGGACCAACCTTAGCGGACAAGGTGTCCTGACCGGTTCGACCTGGAATGCCGCAGGTGTCCCTCCAGGAACGTACGGTTTCGCTTACTCGCTTTCCGCTACGGGTGCATGCCCGGCAGGCAATTCTCAGGTCACCGTCACGATCGTACCGGCGCTAAATGCGGGAGATGATGCCACGGTGGATGCCTGTTCCGGTGAACTGTATGTGCTGTTCAATGGCCTGGGTGGATCACCTCAACCGGGTGGCTTCTGGCAGGATATCGATGGAAGTGGGGCCTTGGTCGGGGGGGGCGTGTTCAACACCACTGCGGTGAGCCCGAACACGGATTGGCGCTTCGATTACATCCTGCCTGCGTCTGCCCTCTGTGAAGCGGATACCGCTCGCTTGACCGTGAACGTGCTGGAGGGGCCCTATGCCGGCTGCGATGGTGGCTTGAACCTGTGCTCGAACTCCGCACAGTTACAATTGGCAACAGGACTGAACTGCGGCCCCGATGCCGGCGGCACCTGGTTCGATCCTGATGGGGATCTCCATGGACCGACCTTCAACCCTGCGGTCGATCTTCCCGGGGACTACGCGTATGTGGTAGCGGCGATCGGGGACTGCACGGCTGATACGGCCTTCGTGACCGTCAACGTGACGCCCGCTCCCGATGCCGGCGAGAACGGCTCGCTCGCCATCTGCTCCACAGACAATGCCACGGACATGTTCACGGTCCTCGGACCGAATGCTCAGGCCGGTGGATCTTGGGTATATGTGACGGGCGGCAATACGGGCCATTCGCCCCTCTATACACCGGCGATCGACAACCCCGGGGTATATCAGTACACCGTGCTGGGCCAGGGCACCTGTTCCAATGCTTCGGCACTGGTGGTGGTCTCTGAACCACAGGCGCCCAATGCCGGATGTGATGCGACAGTAGGCTTCTGCTCCTCACAGGCACCCATCCTGATGCGGCCCCTGCTGGGATGCTCTCCGCAGGCCGGTGGAACCTGGGTGGGTCCGGATGGCCCGCATGGGAACTTCTTCGACCCGGCCACGGACACCCCCGGCGAATACACCTACGTGGTCGTAGGTACCGCACCCTGTGCCAACGACTCCTCGTCCCTCAGCATCTCGGTCACCCTGGCAGCCAACCCTGGACAGAATGCCACAGTGCCTGCCTGCGTATCCCAGACCGAGGTGGACCTGTTCGCTGCGCTTGGAACCAACGTTACCGCAGGTGGTACTTGGACGGATGTGGGTGTCAGCGGTGCGCTGACAGGAAATGTCTTCGATCCGTCGGTGGCCGGTAACGGGTCGTGGGAGTTCAACTACGGATTCCCTGCGAATGGTCCGTGTGCCGCGGTCTCAGCGCAGATCACTGTGAACGTGGGGTCTGGTTCCACCGCTGGATCGGACAATAGTGTCACCGTCTGTGGCGCGGATTGCAGCTTCCCGCTGTTCGACGCCCTGGGTGGCACACCCGATGGCGGTGGCTCCTGGACCGATCAATTGGGCACTGGTGCGCTGTTGGCCGGTGGACTTCTGAATACGTGTGCACTACCCGCTGGTACGGTCGCTCCTTTCACCTACACCATCGTCGATGCACAGTGTGGTAATGTGCAGGCCACTGTGCTGGTCACCGTGTCTTCCTTCCCCGATCCCGGTGGTGATGTGTCCATCGTGCTCTGCGCAACGGATACACCTTTGGATCTCTTCGACCAATTGCTCGGCGAGCCCGAAGAGGGTGGCACATGGACCGATCCCAATGGCTCGGCCTCCACGGGCGTCTTCGTTCCGGGCACCAGTGTTCCTGGGCCTTACAACTACCTGTTGACCGGTAACACCACATGCCCGGATACGGTCTCCACCGTGACGATCACCGTGAACGAACCGGCCAATGCCGGGGCGAACGGCGAACTCGTGGTGTGTGACACCCTGCTGGCGCTGGACCTCTTCCAGGGCTTGCAGGGAACGCCACAGACCGGTGGTGCCTGGACGGACCTCGATGGATCCGGGGCCCTCACCAATGGCTTCTTCAACACCGTACAGGCGGGTGTCGGCGAGTTCACGTTCCGCTATACCGTGGTGGTACCGGGTTGTGGTTCGGCCACGGCCTTGGTCAAGGTGGATGTGCGTGGTTCCGTCATCGTGAGCGACATCCAGCGCATCTGCAACACGGCGGACCGGACCTACACCGTTCGCTTCACCCTCGGTGGCGGCGATACGGCCAGCTACCAGGTCACCGGCCTGCCCGGCACGCTTTCCGAATCGCCGGATAACATCTTCGTCAGTGATGCCTTGATCACCAGCGCATCGTTCGAGGCTTTTGTCCAAGATCAGTACGCCTGCTCCGTGGTACGTGTGGCCGGAGACTCCCCCTGCGATTTCGATGAGGCCGTTTTCGTTCCGGAATCCTTCTCCCCGAACGGTGATGGCGTGAACGATGCGTTCGTCATCCCCGGCATCGAGGGCTATCCCGGCAACACCATCGTGATCTTCAACCGCTGGGGTGGCAAGGTCTTCGAGGCGGCCGGGTACAACAACGGCTCTGTGGTGTGGGACGGTTCCTCCCCCGATGCCCTGATATCCGGGAACGCTCCTGCGGGCACGTACTTCTATGTGCTTGAACTGGGTGATGGCCAGGAAGCGCTCACCGGTTATATCTACCTGAACCGATGAGGCGCACGAACATCCTCCTGCGTTCGGCGCTGATGATGGGCCTGGCCCTGCGGTGCAGCGTGCTGCTGGCCCAACAGGACCCCCTGTACAGCCAGTACATGTTCAACACGCTGGCCTTCAACCCGGCCTACGCCGGTAGCGGTGACGTGTTCACGGTGATGGCCCTCAGCCGCCACCAATGGGTGGGTTTCGAAGGGGCTCCGGCCACCCAGACCATCCTGGCGCACTCGCCGCTGCGCTCACAGAACCTGGCCCTGGGTCTTTCGGTGATCAATGACAAGTTGGGTCCCACACGCCAGACCGGTGTGTTCGCCGACTTCGCTTACCGGATCCGCACCGGAGAGAGTTCCCGTCTGGCTTTTGGACTGAAAGGTGGATTCAACAGTTTCCGCGCCGACCTTGCCAGCCTGTCCACCGTGGACCCCGATCAGGCGAACGTTGACATCCAAGGCAAGATGCTGCCCAACTTCGGCTTCGGGCTGTTCTGGCATACTCCTCTGGCCTATGTGGGTGTCTCGGCCCCCAAACTGCTGGAGAACGAGACCGTGGAGGCCACCAACGGAGTGCTTACCACGGGAGGCGAGGAGCGGCACTATTTCGTGATGGGTGGCTACGTGATGGACCTGGGCCGCGATCTGAAGTTCAAGCCGTCCTTCCTGGCCAGATTGGTGGCCGGTGCTCCGTTGTCACTGGATGTCAACGCCAATTTCCTGTTGCGTGAACGCATCTGGTTCGGGGCCATGTACCGACTGGGCAATTCCTTTGGATTGCTGGGCCAGTACCAGGTGAACGACCAGCTGCGGATCGGGTACGCCTTCGACCTCACCACCACCAAGCTGGGTGCCTACAACGCGGGCACGCATGAGATCATGCTCAGCTATGATCTGCGCTTCATCAAGGGCCGGACCATTTCCCCCCGTTATTTCTGATGTCGATCCGAACCCTCATAGCCTGCCTCGTCCTTTTCCTGCTCCAGGGATCCGTGCTGGGTCAGGGTGCTGCCGATGTGCACGTGCGTGAAGCGGACCGTTACTACCAGCAGCTGGCCTATTCCAGGGCCATCGAGCACTACCGGACGGCCGCCGAACTGGGAGCGGTGAACGAGCATGTGACCCGGCGCCTGGCGGACTGTAACATGCGTCTGGGCAATACGGAGGAAGCGGAGCTCTGGTACGCACAGGCGGTCAAGTACCTCAACCGCGAACCCCGCGACCTCTACAACTATGCCGAGGCCCTCAAGAGCAATGGACGCTACCAGGACGCGGAGGAATGGATGGACCGGTACCTGCAGATGGTGCAGTCCGACAGTGGTCCCCGACGCAGCAACATCAATGGTTTCGCCCGGAAATTCACCCAGGACCTGGAGCGCTTCCAGATCCGTACGGTGGCCATCAATACCCCCTACTCCGATTTCGGAACGGCATGGCTGGGCACCGATCGTGTGGTCTTCGCTTCCACACGGAATGAAACGTTCGGCATCGAACGAAGGGCCGCATGGAACGGACAGCCCTTTCTCGACCTCTTCAGTGCGGATGTGACGGCGGATGGCGGCCTGCAGAACGCAGTTCCCCTTCCCGGGGTGAACACCAAGTACCACGAAGGACCCGCAACGGCCAGCGCAAGCGGCGATGTCCTGTGGTTCACCCGCAACAATTACTTCAAGGGACGCGCGGAGCGCAGCCAGAACGGTCTGAGCCGGCTGAGCCTGTACAAGGCGAGGGCGGATGGCGACGGATGGGGTGACATCGAACAGTTCCTCTTTAACAACAGCGAGGTGTCCATCGGTCATCCGGCATTGAGCCCCAGTGGGCGGGAGCTCTATTTCGTGAGCGACATGCCGGGTGGGTTCGGTGGAACGGACATCTACATCTGCCGCGAACTGGGCGGCCAGTGGAGCGAACCCGAGAACCTGGGTCCGACGATCAACACGGCCTACAATGAGTCATTCCCCTTCGTGGCCGCCAACGGTACACTGTACTTCGCCAGCAATGGGCATGCAGGCCTCGGTGGTTTGGACGTCTTTGCATCCGATCCCACCAGCAACGGGCTGTTCGCCGCCGCAGTGAACGTGGGCGCTCCGGTCAATGGGCCCAAGGACGACTTCGCCTTCGTGATCGACCGGGCGAACAAGCGTGGATACTTCTCCAGCAACAGGCCCGGCGGCGTGGGGGATGATGACATTTATGCCTTCGACATGCTGGCCCCACTGGAGCAGCGTTTCCTGTGCACGGGCATCGTCATCGATGATGAGTACGAGACACCGGTCATCGACGCGGCCGTGGAGCTGCGGGACATGAAGGGTGAACTGATCGCTTCCACCGTGACCGATGTGAAGGGCGAGTACTCCTTTGCCGTGGAGAAGGACCGTGAGTACCAGCTGGTGGCCCGCATGAAAGGCCGTTTCGATGGTGAACAACACCTGAGTACGGAGAACATCGAGAAGCAGCAGATCGTGGCCCGGGACATCCACCTGGTCGCCGATGCAGGCATCTGGCTGCGCGGTGCCTTGCGCTACAAGGACCGTATCGGCTTCGTTCCGGAGGCCACCGTGAGCGTGGTGAACCTCAGCAGCTTTTTCTCCGAAAGTGTGGTGACCGGCGAAGGGGGCGACCTGAGCTTCCGCCTGCAGAGCAACGAGGAGTTCGAGGTGCTCATCGAGAAGGCCGGGTTCTTCAGCCAGAGCATTCCGGTATCCACCATCGGAATGAAGCAGGGCATCATCGACCTGAACGAGGCAAGGGACCTGGCCATGGAGCCCATCGAGATCGGCAAGTCCATCCCCTTGAAGTACGTCCGCTGGGAGCGCACCGGCACCCAGCTGGACCCACAGGCCCGCACCGAGCTGGATGCCTTGGTGGAACGGCTCACGGTGAACCCCGGCCTGTCCATCGAACTGGCCGTGCATTCCGATGCACGCGGTGATGCCACCGAGCAGCAGAACCTGACACAGAAGCGCGCCCATGCTCTTGTGGAATACGTGAGGAGCAAAGGTGTGGCCAAGGAACGCTTGGTGGCCAAGGGTTACGGCAGTTCGCGACCCCTGAACCACTGTGTTCCCGGTGTGACCTGCACCGAAGAGGAGCATGCCGTGAACCGACGGAACGAGTACAAAGTACTTTCCGTCAAGCTCGACTGAGCCCTGCGCTCACCAACCCGTTTCGGGCAGCGCCTTGAACGCATAACCGTCCCGGCTCAGCGTTCCCAGCAGCAGGGGCAGGGCATGGCGCAGTCTCGGCTCGGCCTTCAGGCTGTCGTGGAACACGATGATGCTGCCCGGTTGCACGTGGCGTAAGGTGTTGCGCAGACAGTCGTCACCGCTCAGTGTGGTGTCGAAATCAGCGCTGAGTACCTCCCACATGATGATCCGGAAACGTTTGGACAAGGCCTTGGACTGGCCCAGCGTCAGTCGTCCGTAGGGTGGGCGGAACAAGCGGGTGCCGGTGATCGCCTGGCATTGCAGCACATTGCGCAGGTAGTTCCGCTGCTCCGTCCGCCAGCCGTTCGGATGGTCCCAGGTATGGTTGCCCACCGCATGTCCTTCGCACCGGATGCGGGCCAGGATATCCGGATGCGTGGCCGCATTGCGCCCGATGCAGAAGAAGGTGCCCTTGGCCTGGAACAGCGCCAGTTGGTCCAACACCCAGGGTGTGATCTCGGGTATCGGACCATCATCGAAGGTCAGGTACACCGCACGCTCCGTGCGGGGCATGTGCCACACCAGGTCCCGGGAAAGGGGCTTCAACAGGGCCGGTGTGCGCACCAGGTACATGGTCCTTCCGGCTGCTACCTCCGGTCCATCAGCCGGGCTGCTTAGAAGCGCATGCGTGAATTCTTCCGCCCGGAGGTCTCCATCTCCATCAGCCTGGACTGATAGAGCTCCTCCATGGCCTCGAAACGCTCCTGCATGGCCTTGCCCATGGTGCTGTCCGCCTTGCCCGTTTCGCTCATCAGGCGGCCCATCACGGCATGTGCGATCGCCATCTCCTGCTCCATCTGCTTGAGGAATTTCGTCTCCAGGCTGGTGTAGTAGGTCAGGTTCTCCTCCATGATGGTGAACAAGCGCTCGCTCAGCTCGTTGCCCTTGGCCACATCACCGATCGCGTAATAGGCCTCCACGGTGGGCAGCAGGATCCGGTCGTAAGGCACGTTCCGCTCGGGCATCTTCGTCAGGGACAGGTCCAGGATGTTGCGCGCCTCCTCCTTGCGACCTTCCGCGATCAGGGCCTCGGCCAGGCTGCTCAGCTGCAGGCGCAGGTTGGTGGTCATCCGCAGGATGTTCTCATCCAGGTAGATGAAGCCTTCCGTATCCATATTGCCCCACAGGAACTTCTCCGTCACGTTGTTGTACATGATGTCCGTGGCCACACGGCCCTGCAGGTTCGGGTTGGCGTTCGGTGACTTCACCGGCACCACGCGGTAGGTGAGGCCCTCCAGTTGGAAGTGGTCCTGCAGGTTGATGTAGCTGTCCGGACCGGTGGTCACCGCGAAGTAGATCGGGCGTTCCCAGTTGTTGTTCGCCAGCAGGTCCAGCACCATCAGGTGGTTCTTCAGCAGTACTTGTTTGCGGATCTGCCAATCCAGCGAGCGCACCCAGGCGGTATCCTTCGCGCTCAGCGTGCCGTTGCCGAAGACCACGGCACTGTCCACGGGAATGGAGAATTTGTCCGTGGGGAAGAAGGCGTCCTTCACGTTCCGCTGGAACAAGGGCTGCATGTTCCGGTCATCGCTCACGAACTTCATCATCTCCTTCAGGTCGCGATAGCCGCCCTTGCCCTGTGGGATCAAGGCCACCACGTCGCGGGTTCCCTGGCGGTACTTCTCCTGCGGCATGCCGAAGGGAACAGGCTCGCTGGTGTAGGCCTTGCGACGCATCTGGTCGATGTACCAATCCGTGTTCAGCAGGCTCAGGTTCACCACCCGCACGTCCGTCCGGATGCCTTCCACCTCCTGCGCGTACCACAGGGGGAAGGTATCGTTGTCGCCGTTGGTGAAGAGGATGGCATTCGGTGCGCAGCTTTCCAGGTAGTTCGAGGCCAGGTCACGGGCCGGGGCGCGGTTGCTGCGGTCGTGATCATCCCAGCCATCGGCCACCATCACCGCCGGCACCACCAGGCCCACCAGGGCGGCCAGCGTACCGGTCACGGCGCCGTTCTTCAGCACCTTGTTAAGCGCATAGAACAGGGCCAACGCACCGCCGCCAAGTGCGGCCAGGTAGAAGAGGGAATAGGAAACGCTGTGGTCACCGTCCCACTCCACCACATATTTCAATACGCCCAGCCCGAAGGCCGTGCCGATGACCATGCCCAGCTCCTTCTGGGTGATGGTGCGCGCCGCATCATACAGGGCGAACACCCCCAGTCCTATCCATATGGCGAAGGCGTAGAACGAACCCACATAGGCATAGTCACGCTCCCGCGGCTGGTAGGGGGTCTGGTTCAGGTAGATCACGATGGCCACGCCGGTGAAGAAGAAGAGCAGCATCACCACCGTCCAGTCACGCAGGTGCCGAAGCATCTGGTACACCAGGCCGATCACGCCCAGCAGCATGGGCAGCAGGTAGAAACGATTGAAGCCGTGGTTCTCCGTCATGCTCGGCGGCAGCTGGTCCTGGTTGCCCAGGCGCTGCGCATCGATGGCCTTGATGCCGGTGAGCCAGTTGCCCTCGGTGATGGTGCCGTGGCCCTGGATGTCGTTCTGGCGGCCGGCGAAGTTCCACAGGAAATAGCGCCAGTACATCCAATCCATCTGGTATTGGAAGAAGTAGCGCATGTTCTCGCCGAACGTGGGCTTGTTGATGATCGTGGGCTTGCCTTCCCGATCGCGGGCACGGATCGGTGTGCCCTTGAAATCGCTCCACTGCTTGTAGGCTGACTCGTGCGAGGCCTGCGCACTGTACATGCGGGGGAAGAGCATGGTGAATTCCGGGTCGTATTGCACCTCGGAACCCTTGCGCGGGTCGGTGATCACATAGGCGTGGTCGATCTCATGACCGGGATTCTGTTCCACGAAGTGGGCGGCGCTCCAGCGGTCGTAGAAGTTCTGAACGGCACGGCCGCCTTTCTTCACCTGGTAGGTGGCCGTGTACACCGGCGAGCCATCCTTGCGCTCGCTGGAGTAGGGCGATCCCCAGAACTGACCCATCAGCAGCGGGCGGTCGCCGTATTGCTCACGGTTCAGGTAGCTCAGCAGGTTGAAGACGTTCTCCGGGTTGTTCTCGTCGATCGGCGGGTTGGCCGTGCTGCGGATCACGATCATCGCGTAGGTGCTGTAGCCCACCAGGATCACGGTCACGCCCAGGATCACGATGTTCCAGAGCACATGCCCGTTGCGCTGTGTCCAGCGGATGCCCCACACGATGAGGCCGATCAACAACGCGCCGTAGATGACGTTCCCCGTGTTGAAGGGCAGCCCCATGCTGTTCACGAAGAGCAGTTCGAACGAACCGGCCACTTTCACGATGCCCGGGATGATCACCGCCTGGATGGTGCCCAGGATGATGGCCGAGACCACGAAGGTCATCAGCACGCCCTTCACGGTCGGGGTGTAGCGCTTGAAGTAGTAGACGAAGGCGATCGCCGGGATACAGAGCAGGTTGAGCAGGTGAACACCGATGCTCAGGCCCATCAGGTAGGCGATGAGGATGAGCCAGCGCGTGCTGTGCGGTTCGTCGGCCTCGCTCTCCCACTTCAGGATGGCCCAGAAGACCACCGCGGTGAAGAAGCTCGACAGGGCATATACCTCACCCTCCACGGCGCTGAACCAGAAGCTGTCGCTCCAGGTGTAGGCCAGGGCGCCCACAATACCGCTGCCCAGCACGGCGATGATCGAACCGGTGTTCAGTGGTTCTCCGCTGCGCGTGGCCATCTTGTGGGCCATGTGCGTGATGCTCCAGAACAGGAACAGGATGGTGAAGGCACTGGCGAGCGCGCTCAGCACGTTCACGGCCATGGGGACGTTCTCAGGGCTGACGAAGGCACTGGCCACACGGGCCAGGATCATGAACAGGGGTGCACCGGGCGGGTGGCCCACTTCCAGCTTGTAGGCCGTGGCGATGAACTCCCCACAGTCCCAGAAGCTGCTGGTGGGCTCGATGGTGGCGATGTAGGTCCAGGCGGCCACCAGGAACACCAACCAGCCGGTGAGGATGTTCAACTTCTTGAAGCTCATGGGGTCTCGGGGCGATCGGTTAGGTGAGACGATGCCGGTGAAAGGTCCCCGGATCGGCTGCGGAGGGCGAAAATACCAAAGTCAACGGGCGGGGAGGCCTTGCACATTGGAGATCTTGTTAATTTCGCACCGCCTAAGGCAGGGGTCACCCTTCCCGAAGCTGCCTCTGACCGATGGTGTAACTGGCAACACGTCTGATTTTGGTTCAGAAGAGTCCAGGTTCGAGCCCTGGTCGGTCAACAAGGATGAACGGAACCCCGCGAGAGCGGGGTTCTTCATTTATACCCCGTGCGAACAGGGCGAGAAGATCATCCCGCACGGCACTTTGCCAGGATGCGGGAAGTTCATCCCGATCTGCGGCGGCCACGATCAGGTCACGGCGGTGCCCTGGTCCCGCGCAGGGTCCTGCTTGAGCATCGCGGAGAGCACGCCATAGAGCTCGGGCAGTTCCTTCTGGAACTCGTGTGCTTTTTCGAAGAAATATTCCACGGCCACGGCGAAGAACTCGGCCTGGTTGGTGCCGGCATAGCTGCGGAACAGGCGGCTGCCACCCGATCGGATGCGCTCGATCTCTCCGTCCGCGTGATCGATCCAGTCCTGCAGCAGTTCAGGATGCAGAAAACCCTGCTCCGCGTTGCTGATCCGGTCCTCGAACCATAGGGCGTGGGCCATCTCGTGCAGGCCCACGTTGTGCGCATCGCGCGTGTGCGAATAGCCATGGATGAAATCACGCCACGAGATCATGATCACCCCGGACGAGGGGCGCACCTCCCCTTGGTGCATGCGCCCGCTGCGGCCTGACCGATAGGTGTCCGGATAGATGATGATGCGTTCGAAGTGCTTCAACACCAGGTCCGGATGGCCCATCAGCAGCTGTGCGGCGCACGCGCTCACCATCAATTTCATCTCATCCTTCACCTCCACACCGGCACCCTGCCAGTCCTTTTCATGCAGGAAGCGGGAAACGATCGTCTCGAAACGCTGCTGGTCCTTGCTGTCCAGCCGCTGATAAGCCATCACGTACTTCGCGATGGTCCGACGCTGATCGGGAAGCAGGCCGGGGGCTTTTCGGAGATACCCGGAGGAACGCGCCGCCCACAGGACCAGCAGGCCAAAGGGCAGGAAGATGAAGAACAGGATCGCCAAGGCCTTTTCCATGGGTCGTTTCAGATCGTTCCGGCCGTTCGTGTTGGATGCTGGATTCAATAGCGCAACTTGTCCGGCTTGGCGTTCCAGGCATCGAACAACCTCACCGCTTCCTCCTGCAGCCCTTGTATCATCGGTATCCGGCGCTTAGCAAAGGGTATCAAGAGTTCGTCATAGATCAATTGATCATCGAAACCGGCTTGCGCAGCGTCTGTCCGAGAGCCTGCGAACACCACCCGGTCCGGTCGCGCCCAATAAATGGCACCGAGGCACATGGGGCAGGGTTCGCAGCTGGTGTACAGGGTACAACCCGTCAGTTGGAATTCACCCAGGTGATCGCACGCCTCACGGATCGCCACCATTTCGGCATGGGCGGTAGGGTCGTTGGTGCTGGTGACACGGTTGTTGCCGCGCGCGATCACCTGACCTTCCTTCACGATCACACAGCCGAACGGACCGCCCTGGTCGCCCTCCATGCCGGCGCGCGCAAGGGCGATGGCTTCACGCAGGTAGTGTTCGTCCAAGTGCTGCATGTGGCCAAGTTATCAGCTTGACACGCTTCTCCTTATTCAAGTCCTGTTGTCTCCTATATTGGCGACCACCAAACCCTCACGATGGAATTATTGACCCCTCGAAAACGCCTGTCCTTCACCGGTCAGGGTGGCGACCTCTTCGCCGTGCTCATCGTGAACTGGTTACTGACCATGGTCACGCTGGGCATCTATTATCCTTGGGCGAAGGCGCGCAGGCTCCAGTATTTCTATGAACACTCTGAGCTGGACGCGCATCCCTTCCATTTCCATGGCACAGGGAAGGAGATGTTCGTGGGTTTCATCAAAGCGGTCGGTTTGATCGTGGTCATCTACGCCGTGTTCTTCGGCCTGATGTTGACACAGGAGGCCTGGGCGATCGTGCTCGGTTATCTGTTCCTTTTCGCGGCGATCATCGCGATCACGCCCCTCGTGCTCCATGGCACCTATCGGTATCGCATGGGTCGTAGCAGCTGGCGCGGCATACACTTCGGCTACCGGGGCGACCTCAAGGAGCTCTACTCCATCTGCATCCGTGATGGTCTTCTTACGCTGATCACCTTCGGTATCTACGGCGCCTGGTTCCAGATGAACCTGCGCAACTACATCCTGGGCCACGTCCGATTCGGGAACTCCAGCTTCCAATACAAGGGCGATGGAATGGACTTCTTCCTGATGAACCTGAAGGGCTATTTCCTCACCATTTTCACGCTGGGTATCTACTCGTTCTGGTGGCAGCGCGACATCTTCAACTACTACATCGACAACCTCTCCTGGAACTTCGCCGAAGGACGTCGCATCCAGTTCAAGAGCACGGCCACAGGTGGTGGCTTCTTCGAGCTGATCGTGGTGAACGCCCTGCTCGTCATCTTCACCCTCGGCATCGGCCTGGCCTGGGCACATGTGCGCATGATGAAGTTCGTGATGGCCAACATCGAGATGGTGGGCGATGCCGACCTGGATGCCGTGGTGCAGACCGAACAGGAGCACAGGAACGCCACCGCCGATGAGCTCGGAGATATCATGGACATCGGCATCTTCTTGTGAGCACTGCATATCCGGCGAATTTTTATGACGGGCTGACCAGCAAGCCGAAGGAGGCTCTCGTACGCCTGCGCGAACCGGATGCCTTGGAGGTGGAGGTCGACGGTGACCGGTTATTTTGGCCGCTGGAACACGGTGGCATGGAATGGGAACGCACGGTCAGCACCCTGCGCATCACCTTCGGCGAACATCCACGTCGCGTGATCATCACCCGCGACAAGCTGTTCATCTCCACCTTCGTAAAACGCATGCAGTATGCCGGGCGGCGAGGCGTGTATGACCGCACCTTGTCACTCGCCCGGAAAGGCCCCTTGTACTTCTTCCTGGGCCTGGTGGCCTTGGTGGTGGTGGGCTATCTCTGGCTGCTGCCCTTCACGGCGGAGCGCCTGGCCTTGCTGCTTCCGCTCGAAGTTGACCGGCAGATCGGGCAGGCCTCGTACAACAGCGTGATGCTCGGCATGGACGAGGACAGCACCCGGAGCGTTGTGCTCCAACGCTTTGGGGACAAACTGGCGCTGAGCGAGAAGTTCGACCTGCGCTTTCACCTCGTGGAGAGCGATCAGGTCAATGCCTTCGCCATGCCCGGTGGCGACATCGTGGTGTTCAGCGGGATCGTGGATGGAATGGAGCACCCGGAACAATTGGCCGCCCTGCTCGCCCACGAAGCCACCCACGTGGACGAACGCCACAGCATGCGCATGATGGTCCGGCAGATGGCCGGCTACCTCTTCCTCTCCCTGCTCGTGGGCGATGTGAATGCGGTGATCGGCCTGTTGGCCGAGAATGCGGACAACCTGCGCAACCTGTCCTATTCGCGCAACCTGGAGACCGATGCCGATCGCCACGGCATGGAGCGCATGCAGGCCGCTGGGGTCGACCCCAAGGGCATGGTGCAACTGCTCCAGCTCTTGGAAGCCGAGGCGGGCGACATGCCCGATGAGCTCAGTTTCCTCAGCAGCCATCCGCTCACGGAGGAACGGATCGCGAAAGCCAATGCCCACCAAGCTCAACTGGCCGGAACACATGATGCCGACCCGGAACTCGTGGAGCTCTTCGAAGCGTTGAAGAGCAAGCAGTGATCTAGACCTTCAGGCCGATGCCGAGCTCCTGCAACTGCTCCTCATCGATCCGGCTCGGCGCATCGATCATCACATCGCGGCCCCCGTTGTTCTTGGGGAAGGCGATGAATTCACGGATGTCGCTTCGGCCACCGAAGAGGCTCACCCAGCGGTCGAAACCGAAGGCCGCGCCACCGTGCGGCGGTGCACCGAACTCGAAGGCGTCCATGAGGAAGCCGAACTTGTACCGGGCATCCTCGTCGGTGAAGCCCAGCACGCGGAACATCGCCTCCTGCATGCTGCGGTCGTGGATGCGTATGCTGCCGCCACCGATCTCCGTCCCGTTGATCACAAGATCATAGGCGTTGGCCTTCACTGCGCCAGGGTCGCTCTCCAGCAGGTGGGCATGCTCGGGAATGGGGGAGGTGAAGGGGTGGTGCATGGCATGCCAGCGACCACTTTCCTCGTCCTTCTCCAGCAGCGGGAAATCCACCACCCACAAGGGGTTGAAGGTCCAGGGGTCGCGCAGGCCGAGCAGCTCGCCCATGTGAAGGCGCAGTTCGTTCAACTGTTTGCGGGTCTTGTCGGCACCACCGGCCATGATGCAGAGCAGATCGCCCTGATGCATGCCGAAACGCTCGGCCCACTTCTGCAAATGATCCGGTGTGTAGAACTTGTCCACCGTGCTCTTCAGGCCCTCCTCCGTCCACTTCAGGAAGACGATGCCCGTGGCCCCGATCTGCGGGCGCTTCACGAAGTCGATGAGCGCATCGGTCTGCTTCCTGCTCCAACTTGAACAGCCTTCGGCCTTGATGCCGACAACCAGTTCGGCATCATCGAAGACCTTGAAGCCTGCGCCCTGCACCAGGTCGTTCAGCTCATGGAACTGCATCCCGAAGCGCAGGTCGGGTTTGTCGCAACCATACAGCCGCATGGCGTCGTCGTAGCTCATCCGCAGGAAGGGCTCGCTGAAGTCCTTGCCCAGGATCGCCTTGAACAGATGCTTCGCCAAGCCCTCGAAAGTGTTGAGGATGTCCTCCCGTTCCACAAAGGCCATCTCGCAGTCGATCTGCGTGAACTCGGGCTGGCGGTCGGCGCGGAGGTCCTCGTCGCGGAAGCACTTCACGATCTGGAAGTAGCGGTCGAAGCCCGCCACCATCAGCAGCTGTTTGAAGGTCTGCGGGCTCTGCGGCAGCGCGTAGAACTCCCCCTGGTTCATGCGGCTGGGCACCACGAAGTCGCGGGCACCTTCCGGTGTGCTCTTGATCAACACGGGCGTTTCCACCTCCAGAAAATGTTGTGCGCTGAGGTAGTTGCGCACCTCGATGGCCATGCGGTGGCGTAGTTCCAGGTTCTTCCGGATGTTGGCGCGGCGCAGGTCGAGGTAGCGGTACTTCATGCGCAGTTCATCACCACCATCGGTCTCCTCCTCGATGGTGAAGGGCGGCGTCTTCGCGCCGTTCAGGACCTTCAGTTCGGTCACCACCAGCTCGATCTCGCCGGTGGGGATGTTCTTGTTCTTGCTTTCCCGCTCCTTCACGGCACCGGTGACCTGCACCACGAATTCGCGGCCCAGCTTGTTGGCCTGGTCGCACAGTGCCTGGTCCCGTTCGGTATTGAAGCTGAGCTGGGTGATGCCGAAGCGGTCACGCAGGTCCACGAAGGTCATCCCGCCCAGGTCGCGGGTGCGTTGGACCCATCCGGCCAGGGTCACGGTCTTGCCAGCGTCAGGGAGGCGGAGTTCGCCACAGGTGTGGGTGCGGTACATGGGTCGGAAAAGGAGCCGCGAAGTTATCCGGTCCGTGCCCATCATGCAGCCGCTTCCGTTTCTCCGGCTGTACTGAACAACCTATTTCTTCTCCGCTAGCAGGGCTGTCTTGGCCGTTTTCAGCTGTGCAAGTCCTTCAGCGTCGAGCTTCGGGTGCACCATACCCAGGGCTTGGAGTTGTTCCCGAAGCAACCGGCCCACTAAGGCGCGGCTCTCCCACTGCTCGTCCGCTGGGATGATGTACCACGGCGCATGCGGCGCTGCTGTTTCGCGGATGGCCTCCTCGTAAGCCGCCATGTAGTCTTTCCAGTAGCTGCGTTCCTTCACATCATTGGCGCTGAACTTCCAGTTCTTCTCGGTATCCTCGATCCGTTCCAGGAAACGCTGTTTCTGCTGCTCCCTGCTCATGTGCAGGAAGAACTTCATGATCACGGTGCCGTTGGCGGCCAGGTGCTCCTCGAAGTTGCGGATGGAAGCATAACGCTGAGCCCAGAACTTCTTGTTGATGTCCTTTTCCGTGCGGATGCCAGGCAGGTTCTGCCCCAGGATGAACTCGGGGTGGACCTTGGTCACCAGGACCTCCTCATAGTGGCTCCGGTTGTGGATCCCGATGAAGCCCTTGGGTGGGATGGCCTTGGCGTGGCGCCACAGAAAATCGTGACTGCGCTCCAAGGTGCTGGGCGCCTTGAAACTGTGTACCTGAACGCCCTGCGGGTTCACGCCGCTCATCACGTGCCGGATGCAACTGTCCTTGCCCGCCGCGTCCATGGCCTGGAAGATCAATAGCACCGACCGGTCTGATGCCGCGTACAACACCTCCTGCATGTCGGAGATCAGGTCCTTGTCCTTCTCCAACAGTTCCTTCAGGTCCTTCTTCACCATCGGGGTGTCGATGTCCGTGACATGGTCCTTCAGCTTGAAGGACCCTTGCTCATTGACAACAACTCGGCGGTCGTGGAGGAAGGACTTGTTCATGGTCGGAAAGGTAGTTGTGCGAGCCGGGTAAGTGGTGCGCGAACACTGTAACGAAAGAGGAAAGGCGCCCCATTGGAGCGCCTTTCCCGAGTATGCTGCGGGTCTTCGCTTACAACGTCCCCCGGTTCTCCTGCTCCCGCTCGATCGCCTCGAACGGCGCATTGAAGTTCCCTTTGCTGAAGCTCACTTTTTGCGAGCTTTTTTAACGGACTTCTTCAGTGCGGACTTCCGACCCAATTGTCGTAAGTCTGAATGGGGGTCAGTGGCTTGCTCGTCGACTTCTTTCTTCGACAAGCCTCTGACGCTTTTGTAAGTGACGTGAATACTGCGTGACATTGGTCCCGCGATTACAATGTCCCCCGGTTCTCCTGCTCCCGCTCTATCGCCTCGAACAGCGCCTTGAAGTTGCCCTTGCCGAAGCTCTTGGCGCCCTTGCGCTGGATGATCTCGAAGAACATCGTGGGGCGGTCCAGCACCGGCTTGGTGAAGAGCTGCAACAGGTAGCCCTCGTCGTCGCGGTCCACCAGCACGCCGTGCTGCTTCAGCACCGCCAGGTCCTCGTCGATCTCGCCCACGCGGTCCATCACCGTGTCGTAGTAGCTGGGCGGCACGTACAGGAACTCCACGCCGCGGTCCTTCAGCGCGCCCACCGTCTCGATGATGTTGTTGGTGGCCACCGCGATGTGCTGCACACCGGCGCCGTTGTAGAAGTCGATGTACTCTTCGATCTGGCTCTTCTTCTTGCCCTCGGCCGGCTCGTTGATCGGGAACTTGATGCGGCCGTTGCCGTTGCTCATCACCTTGCTCATCAGCGCGGTGTACTCGGTGCTGATGTCCTTGTCGTCGAAGCTCACCAGCTGCGCGAAGCCCATCACGCGGGCGTAGAAATCCACCCAGGTATTCATCTCGCCCCAGCCCACGTTGCCCACCATGTGGTCAATGAACTTCAGGCCGGTGGGCGGTGGGTTGTAGTGGCTCTTCCACGGCTTGAAACCGGGCATGAACGCGCCTTTGTAATTGTCGCGTTCCACGAAGATGTGCACTGTTTCGCCATACGTATGGATGCCGCTGCGGATCACGTAGCCGTGCTCATCCTCCTCGCGCACGGGCTCCATGAAGCTCTTCGCGCCGCGTTTGGTGGTCTCCTCCCAGGCCTTCTTTGCGTCGGGCACCCACAGGGCGATCACCTTCACACCATCGCCGTGCTTGCGGATGTGCTCGTTGATCGGGCTGTCCGGGGTCATCGGGGTGGTGAGCACCAAGCGGATCTTGTCCTGCACCAGCACGTAGCTCGTACGGTCCTTCATGCCCGTCTCAAGTCCGGCATAGGCCAGGCTCTGGAAGCCCCAGGCGGTCTTGTAATAGTGCGCGCTCTGCTTGGCGTTGCCCACGTAGAGTTCCACGTAGTCCGTGCCCAGCAGGGGTAGGAAGTCCTGCGCATCGGCCATGATCTTCTCCAGGCCGTAGTCCACGTCTTTCAATCCGGTTGCCATTGGGGTAGGGGATAGATTGGTCCTCCGAACGTTCGGAGCATCAAAGTTCGGGCTTTTTATGGGGGTGGGGATGA
>JBGTAJ010000057.1:0-6925 GCA_041749915.1 Flavobacteriales bacterium | reverse complement strand
CGATCTCCACCCCGAACTGCAGGTGCTGCTGCTGGCCCGTCTTACCGCGCTGCAGGCCACGGTGCTGCATCCGACGGTGGCCGGGGGCGGTGCTGGACAGCCTGTACCGCACCCACGCCGCAGTGATGAACGCCGACCATGTGCGCTGGACCAATGAGATGGAACTGCCCCTGCCCGCCGCGAGCCGGGAAGCGCTGAACACGCACCTGAACGCGCGGCCCGAGCACCTCATGCAAGACCTCGGCTCGCGCACCGGCCGAAGCGTGAAGCATGTACGCGTGGAGGTTCCTCCCGCACATCAAGGCCAGGTGTTGCTGGATGGACTTCCGCTGCCCGAGGGGCACCAGGATATCCGCTGCCTGTCAGGCGTTCCGGCCACGCTGGAACTACGCCCCGCAGCGGGCCATGAGCTCGGCAAGGGACGCGGGTTGAAAGGCGACGGACCCTTCCACCTGGAGGACCTGTCGCGTTCGGGACCGATCCGGGTGAAATTCGTGATGCTGGCTCCGTGAGCGCGTGTGCGGGCTCAGGCCAGGACCGTCTTCAACAGGGAATCGAATAGCGAGCGGCCATCGGTATTGCCCAGGCGCTCATCGCAGGCCCGTTCGGGGTGCGGCATCATGCCGAAGACGTTGCGGGCGCTGTTGCACACACCGGCGATGTTCTCCTTGCTGCCGTTGGGGTTGGCACCGTCGTGGATCTTGCCGTCGGCATCGCAGTAGCGGAACAGCACCTGATCGCCTTCCTGGAGCATCTTCAGCGTGGCGGAGTCGGCGTGGTAGCGGCCTTCGCCATGGGCGATGGGGATCTTCAGGGCCTTGTCCGGCACCGCGCTGGTGAGCAGGGTCTTGCGCGTGGCGGGACGGATGAACACGTTCTTTGCGATGAACTTCTGGCCCTCGTTGTGCAGCAGCGCGCCGGGCACCAGTCCGGCCTCGCACAGCACCTGGAAACCGTTGCAGATCCCCAGCACCAGACCGCCCTTCTTGGCGTGCGCGGCCACCTCCTGCATGATCGGCGAGAACCGCGCGATGGCACCGCTGCGCAGGTAATCGCCGTAGGAGAAGCCCCCGGGCAGCACCACCATGTCCACCCCTTTCAGGTCGTGGTCCTTATGCCACAGACGCTCCACAGGCTGGCCCAGCGTGGTCTCCAGCACGTAGATCATGTCCTCGTCGCAGTTGGATCCAGGGAAGGTGACGACACCGAATTTCATGGGTAGGCCGGGGGTTCGTGATCGGAGGCGCGAAGGTAAGGGGCGGTGCACGGATGCCCTTCATCGATCATGCGCCACCCACCTTCACAGACCCTGTACCTGAGTAACTGGCCCGACACACACCCCTGCACACAGATCTCCGCGGACGATCGATCAAAAAGCACCGCGTCGCTCCCTAGCCCCACTGCACCCACAGGGCCAGCACCAACAGGCACACCACGGCCGACTCGCTGAGCCATGCGCGGCGATCGCTCATGAAGGCATAGGAGGCCACCACCGAGAGCGGGATGGCCAGCAGCACCGGCGGAAAGGCCTGGTTGAGGAGCCACACCGCGGCCATGATCACCCCGATGGCCACACAGAAACCCAGGAAACCCGAGCGGATGTTCTTCACCCGCATGATGCCGCGCTGGTAACTGTCGGCATAGCGGTAGAGGGCCACGGCCACCACGGGCCAGAGCATGGCATGGAGCAGCCAGCGCTGGCCGCGCGGCCAGGGCCGGGTGAGCGCCTCGCGGCCCAGGTCGGAGATGGTGAGCATCGGGCGCCAGGGTGTTTCGCCCAGCAGGCGCATCACGCCCCAGGCCAGGTAGATGGCCACGGCACTGCCCAGCAGGGGCAGCACGTATTCCCGCCAGTCAAAGGGACGGATCACCGAGACCGAGGCCCAGAGCACCACCACCAGGAAGAGGTAGGGCAGGTAGAACAGGGCGGCGATGCCCATGAGCAGGCCGGCATCGAAGAACTCCGCACGGGCATCGCTTCGGTTGGTCACGGACCAGGTGCGGCGCAGGGACCAGAGCACGAAGGGCATGCCGGTGAGCGCGGGATCGAGCACCGCACTGCGGTCGAAGGCCGCGAGCAGCAGGGGAAAGAGCAGGGCCGGCAGATGGTTGCGGCGGTCCATCAGGTCGCTGGCATTGGACAGGCCGGTGACCTGGATAGCGAGAACGGCCACCAGCAGCAATGTGGCGATGCCGATGGCCCAAGGCGCATCGCCCAGCAGAGAGCGGAAGGCGCCGAAGAGGGGCATCACCTGGCCGGCGGGGGCCACGGGGCGCACCAGGTAGCCCGTGAAGAGCAGCGGCACCAGCACCACCAGACCCACCAATATGGCGGGTCGGTTGCTGCGGAACAGGTGGGCGAGCATGGCAGGGTGCGGGGATCGGGCGGGGACCTATCTTTGTCCGGCTTCAAGCTTACGAACGATGCAACAGATCTCCTTCGCCATCGGGCATTTCCTCGAGTCCTCCTTCCAGGTCCTGGTCGCTCTGGGCTGGATCCCACCGGTGGGCATCGCGCTGCTGCTGGCCGGTGGTCTGGTGTACTGGCTGCGCCTGCAGGCCAAGTACAACAGGAAGGCCGAGAAGGACGGCACCATGGCCTGAGGGGCCCCGGTCGTTCACAGTTGCTTCTGCGCTGCCGCGTTCTTGTTGCCGCGCATGCGCACCAGGTCGTGCCCGATGTCACTGCGCATCACCCTTCCTTCGAAACTGATCAGCGACGCGCTGCGGTAGGCCGCTGCGATGGCCTGCTCCAGGTCCTTGCCGAAGGCCGTGACCGTGAGCACCCGTCCGCCCTTGGTGCGGAGCCCGTCCTTTTCCACCGTGCCCGACTGGAACACGTAGGCCTCGCGCACCAGCTCCAGTCCCACGATGGCCTTGCCGTCCTGCACGCTGCCGGGGTAGCCTTCGGAGGCCAGCACGATGGTCACCGCCGTGCGGTCGTCCACATCCACATGGCGCTCACTGAGGGTGCCGCTGGCAATGCCTTCGAAAAGGTCCAGCAGATCGCTGCGTAGGCGGGGCATCAGGGCCTGCGTCTCGGGGTCGCCCAAACGCACGTTGTATTCGATCACGTAGGGCTCGTTGTTCACGTTCATCAGGCCCATGAACAGGAAGCCGTTGTACGCGATGCCGTCCTTGCGCAGCCCGCGGATGGTGGGCGCGGCGATGCGGTCGTGCACCTTCTGCATGAAGTCCTTGTCCGCGAAGGGCACCGGGCTCACGGCCCCCATGCCGCCGGTGTTGGGGCCGGTATCGCCGTCGCCGATGCGCTTGTAGTCCTTGGCCGAGGGCAGCATCTTGAAGGACTCGCCGTCGGTGATGAGGAAGGCGCTGAGCTCCACACCGTTGAGGAACTGCTCCAGCACCACACGTTCGCCGGCCGCGCCGAAGCTGCTGCCATCGAGCATGCCCTTGATCACGGAGGCGGCCTCCTTCTTGTCGCTGGTGATCACCACGCCCTTGCCGGCGGCCAGGCCATCGGCCTTGATCACGTAGGGCGCTGGCATGCGCTCCAGGTGATCCAGCGCTTCGGCCAGCTGGCCCTTCACGAAGCTGCGGTGCGCGGCCGTGGGTATGTTGTGGCGGAACATGAACTCCTTGGCGAAGTCCTTGCTGCCTTCCAACTGTGCGGCCTCCTTGCGCGGGCCGATGACGGTGACCTTGCCCTGCAGCTGCGGATCGTCCGCGATGCGGTCGTGCAGGCCGTCCACCAGTGGACCCTCGGGGCCCACCACCACGATGCGGATGTTCTTCTCCAGCAGGAAGGCGCGCAGCTTCTTCTGGTCCTTGAGGTCCAGGTCCACATTGCGGCCATGGCGCACGGTGCCGGGGTTGCCGGGGGCCACGTAGAGCTCATCGAGCAACGAGCTCTGGGCCAGTTTCCACGCCATGGCGTGCTCCCTTCCTCCCCCACCGATCAACAGAACGTTCATGCCTAGCTGCCTTTCCCACAAAGGAACAGTGCATGCCAGCCCTGTCGAAATGTTGTTTTCAACAAATGCGCCGCCTGTCGTTCAAAAGGCGCGGGGTCCGCGTGTACGTTGGAACGATCCATCCCATCGTACACCAGCGGAAGCACGTCCCTCGACGTATGACCGAACGCACAACGCCGCGTCCCCTTGGGGATCGCGGCGTTGCGAAGGGGAACCGGGTAGCGCTTAATGCTTGTGCTCCTGTGCCACGCGCTTGATGCTGCAGCCCACGTTGCGGGTGGTGGCCGGGTCGATGGCCTTGCCTGCGGTCATGTTGTCGATGGCGTTCTGCAGCCACTGCTCCTTCACCGCGGCGGCGCTGCCCACGTTGTCATCGATGGCGCCCTTGTAGGCCAGCTTCATGTCCTTGTTGTAGAGGAACACATGGGGCGTGGTGCGCGCACCGAAGGCATCGGCCACCACGTGTCCGGCGTCCAGGAGGTAGTGACCGCTGTACTTCTTGTCGGTATACCTTTTCTGCATGTCGGCGAAGGAATCACCGGCATCGCGCTTGGCCTCGTTGCTGTTCACGAAGGCCACGCCCACACCGTGGCGCGAAGCGTAGGCCGCCAGCTCGGGATAGCGTCCCTCCCAGCCTTCGCTGCCCTCGCTGCCCACGACAAAGGGGCAGGTGTTGCAGGAGAACACCACCAGCAGTCCGTTCTTGCCGGCCACCTCGGTGAGGGAAAGATCCTTGCCGCTCACGTCCTTCATCTTGGTGCTGGCAGCCGGGAGAGCGCTGCCCAGCTGCAGGTCTGGAAGCGGGTCGTGCGGTGCGGCGGTGAACAGGGCCAGGGCGGCGATCAGGGCGGAGGTGAAGATCATGTGCGTAGGGGCTGAGGTTGAACGGTACCAAGGTAACGCACGGGCACAGGGGGTGTTCGGCGGAAGGCCGCCCTGTTGACGAACGTTAACGATCGGTGGGCGAGCAGGAAGTCCCGACTTATAGGACCACACCTTCGCCCGCCGCCGACCACAGCGGGCCATCGCTCACATGAAGTTGGTACAGTAGAGGCGTAGGTCGAAAGCGATAGTTGGGAATGGTGGTAACGATGCACTCCTGACCGCCAGGCAGGATCCGCCCAGCTACAGCTCACTGGAACGGACCACCCCGGCCTGGGGAGATCGCTCTACACGAAACTGGTCATTCGTGGTGGAAGCACGGGGTGAGGGGGATCGGCGCGTCGCTTGAATGCGTTCGAACGCCATTGGATGAAGAGCGGCGGCCCATCAGCTGAGGCTCTGCAGAGCGGAACGCAGCGAACTCCGATGGGCAATGATGAACCCAGTGTTTACGCAGCACGGAAACAACACGCACATGAGAAGCATGGACCACACCCGAACAGGATCTTTCGCCGCCACGACGCTCAGCCCCGATCCGCCGAACAAGCCAGAGAAGCCCGTGAGGGAGCCATCACCTGCGCCACCTCCGGTGAAGGAGCCCACACCGGATCATCCCGCTCCGAAGCCCGTTCCCGGCACACCGAGCATCACTCCGCAGGAGGTGCCGGCGCATCCCGGTCAGCCCTTGCAACCCGGCACCCAGCATCCGGCGGACCCCACGCCCAGCCAGCCCTCGGGCCGCTTGCAGCTCATCATCGTGCATTGAGGGAACGCTCAGCGCGCTGAACGTTGCTCTGGGTGCGTACTTGTTCTGGGCTCACTGCACCAGGCCCGCCTTCATGGCCACACGCACCAGTCCGGCCACGTTGTGGATGTCCAGCTTCTTCATCAGGTTGGTGCGGTGCGTATCCACCGTGCGCGGGCTGATGAAGAGCCGGTCGCCGATCTCCTTGTTACCGAGTCCTTCGGCCAGGGCGGCGAGCACCTCCACTTCGCGTTCGCTGAGGTCGCGGATCAGTTCGCTCTGCACGGCGCGTTCCTGCCGGCGTTCCAGCAGCCCTTCCACCAGCGCGCTGGCGAAGTGGCGCTGTCCGGCGTGCACGTTGCGGATGGCCAGCATCAGCTCGGCACGCCCGCAGTTCTTCACCAGGTAGCCATCGGCGCCCATCTCCAGCACGCGCTGCACCATGGCCGGCTCGTCGTGCATGCTCAGCATGATCACCTTCAGCTGCGGCTTGTCGCGCTTGATGCGCTCCAGTGCGGCGATGCCGTCGAGCACGGGCATGTCGATGTCCATGAGCACCACGTCCATGGCCAGGTGTTCCACGGCGGCCAGGGCCTCCACGCCGTTGGCGCAGGTGCCCACGCACTCCATGCCCGCCATCTCCTTCAGCAGGCCTTGGATGCCGTCGAGGATGAGGCGGTGATCATCCACCAGAAGGATGCGGATCGATTCCATGGGCGGCTCAGGTCGAGGGGGCGAGGGGCACGCGCACGGTGGCGGCGGTGCCTTGGCCGGGTGTGCTTTCCAGTGCGAACGTACCATTCAGCGCGCGGACACGGTCGGCGATGTTGAGCAATCCGATGCCGGTCGCGGCGTTGGCGGCCTGCACACCGCGGCCATTGTCCTGCACGATGAGCACGAGATGGCCCCGGTTGCCCAGCAGCTGCACCTCCACGTTGTTCGCCTGCGCGTGCTTCAGGATGTTGTTGAGCAGTTCCTGGGTGATGCGGTACAGGCCGGTGGCCATGTCCACGGGCAGTTCCTCCGGCACGGCGAAGGGCTCGAAGCTGGCGGCGATGGCCGTGCCGGAGAAGGTGCGCTGTACGAGGTCCTCCAGCGCGGGCACGAGGCCCAGTCTGCTCAGGGCTTTGGGCATCAACTGGTGGGCCAGGTCGCGCACTTCGCGGGCGGTATCATCCACAATGGTGATGGTCTCGTTCACCGCATCGGCATCGCCCTGTGTCCGCAGGTGTTCCAGGCGGTGCTTCAAGCCGCCGAGCTGCTGTCCCACGCCGTCGTGCAGTTCGCGGGCCAGGCGGCGGCGTTCCTCTTCGGTGGCCTGGAACACGGCCTTCAGCCCGGCCTCCCGTTCGCGGATGATGGC
>JBGTAJ010000056.1:0-7728 GCA_041749915.1 Flavobacteriales bacterium | reverse complement strand
TCGCTTGGAGTGGCCCCAACGGCTTCACCAGCAACGAGCAGAACCCCACGGTCAGCGCCGCAGGAACCTACACCTTGGTGGTGACGGGCGCCAACGGCTGCACCAGCCAGGCTAGCGCCGAGGTGAGCTTGGATGACGAAGTCCCCGGCGCGCAAGCTGCCGGTGGTGTGCTGAACTGCAACGTCAGCAGCATCCAACTGCAGGGTACCGGCAACGGCACCTTCGCTTGGAGCGGCCCCAACGGATTCACCAGCAACGAGCAGAACCCCACGGTCAGCGCCGCAGGCACCTACACCCTGGTGGTGACGGGCACCAACGGTTGCACCAGCCAGGCTTCGGCCGAGGTGAGCTTGGATGACGAAGTCCCCGGTGCGCAAGCTGCCGGTGGTGTGCTCGATTGCAACACTGCAAGTGTGATGCTGATGGGAACCGGCAACGGCACCTTCGCTTGGAGCGGTCCCAACGGCTTCACCAGCAGCGAGCAGAACCCCACGGTCAGCGCCGCTGGCACCTACACCCTCGTGGTGACGGGCTCCAACGGTTGCACCAGTCAGGCCAGCGCGGAAGTGACCCTGGATGACGAAGTCCCCGGTGCGCAAGCTGCCGGTGGTGTGCTGAACTGCAACGTCAGCAGCATCCAACTGCAGGGAACCGGCAACGGCACCTTCGCTTGGAGTGGCCCCAACGGCTTCACCAGCAACGAGCAGAACCCCACGGTCAGCGCCGCAGGAACCTACACCTTGGTGGTGACGGGCGCCAACGGCTGCACCAGCCAGGCTAGCGCCGAGGTGAGCTTGGATGACGAACTGCCCGGCGCGCAAGCTGCCGGTGGTGTGCTGAACTGCAACGTCAGCAGCATCCAACTGCAGGGAACCGGCAACGGCACCTTCGCTTGGAGCGGTCCCAATGGCTACACCAGCAGCGAGCAGAACCCAACTGTCAGCGCCGCAGGCACCTACACCCTGGTGGTGACGGGCGCCAATGGTTGCACCAGCCAGGCTAGCGCCGAAGTGACACTGGACGACGAACTGCCCGGCGCGCAAGCTGCCGGTGGTGTGCTGAACTGCAACGTCAGCAGCATCCAACTGCAGGGAACCGGCAACGGCACCTTCGCGTGGAGCGGTCCCAATGGCTACACCAGCAGCGAGCAGAACCCAACTGTCAGCGCCGCAGGCACCTACACCCTCGTGGTGACGGGTGCCAACGGTTGCACCAGTCAGGCCAGCGTGGACGTTGTGAACGACAGCGAAGCACTGAGCGCCGAAGTGTCTGCGACCCTTATCGGATGCGATGGTGAACCCGCTGAACTGAGCTTCACCTCCAACCTGTCCGCCACCCTGATCACCTGGACAGGTCCGGACGGCTTCCTGGCGAACACGCCGGTGGCCTACGCATCCATCCCGGGGTCCTACACCCTGGTGCTCGTGGGGGCCAACGGATGTTCCTCGGAATTCACGGTGGAGGTCATCATCGACCCGAACTGTGATGACTCCTGCCCACCGGTCATCATTGCCTGCCCACCGGACATCACCGTGTCCTGTGCGGAGGACTTCTCCCCCTTCGGCATCGGTGGCGAGCCCATCTGGAGGAAGAGCCCCGACTGCCCGGAGATCACCTCCCTGGGATGGGAGGATGAGATCCTGAGCAACTGTCCGTATGTGATCCGTCGCACCTATTGGGCCGAGGATGCCGTCGGCGAATACGGCACCTGCAGTCAGCTCATCACGGTGATCGATGACATCGCGCCGGTGCTGATGAACGTTCCCGAGGACCTGGTGGTGGAATGCAGCGCCGTGAGCGACGACATGTCGGTTCCCGATGTGTGGGCCTATGACGAGTGCTCCAAGTCGAACGTTCCCGTGGAGGTGAAGGTCGATGTGCTGCAAGGCGACTGTCTGGGCAGCTACTCCATGGTGTACACCTGGACGGCCACCGATGCCTGTGGCAATGTGGGTACCGCCAGTTGGACCATCCATGTGGTGGATCTCACCGGACCGGTGTTGAGCTGCGACGTGGAGGACATGACCGTGACCGAAGGCAAGATCCCTGACGCAGCGAAGTGCGAAGCTTGGGACGCCTGCAGCGGGGAGGTGGAGGTCTACTACAGTGAAGTGAAGCTGGAGACCGATGCATGCAAGGACGGCTATGCCCTGCTCCGCACGTGGACCGCAACGGATGCCTGTGGCAACACCACCAGCGTGCAGCAGACGATCACGGTATGCGGCAAGGACGGTTCCAACACGGCGGACCTCCTCTCACCGTGGAACACGGACAAGGATGGCGATGCTGGCATGAAGGCATCGGTATCTCCCAATCCGTTCCGGAACGACACGCACATCGACTTCACAGCGCCTGTGGCGGGTGATGCGGTGGTGGAGGTCTATGACATGCAGGGACGCCGCATTGCGGACCTGTACCGTGGCGTGGTGGCGAAGGACCAGGCACTGCGCCTGAACTTCCGACCTGTCGAGAACGGAGGAGGTACCTACCTCTACCGCATCCTCCTGAACGGTCAGGAGGTAAAGGGTCGCATGCTGTATCAGCCCTAGGTCGGAAATTCGACCTGCAGAATAAGGAAGCCCCCGCCCCACGGCGGGGGCTTCTCCTTTCCATGAGGCTAACTTCGCGGGCCCCGTAGACCCGATGGAACAGTACCAGCCGCTTGCCGAACGTATGCGTCCGAAGACCTTGGACGAGGTGGTCGGCCAGCAGCACCTGATCGGTCCGAACGGCGTGCTTCGGAAGGCCTTGGCCGGGGGCATGTTGCCGAGCATGATCCTGTGGGGGCCACCGGGAGTTGGCAAGACCACGCTGGCCCGGCTCATCGCCCAGGACCTGAAGCGCCCCTTCCACACCTTGAGCGCCATCAGCAGTGGTGTGAAGGATGTGCGGGAGGTGATCGAACAGGCCGGCGGCAGCGGGCTGTTCTCCCGCAGTGCGGTGCTCTTCATCGACGAGATCCACCGCTTCAGCAAAGCCCAGCAGGACAGCCTGTTGGGCGCTGTGGAAAAGGGCACCATCACCCTGATCGGGGCCACCACGGAGAACCCGAGCTTCGAAGTGATCGGCGCCTTGCTCTCCCGCTGCCAGGTCTACACCCTCAACCCGCTGACCGAGGAGGAACTGCGCGGCTTGTTGGAACGGGCCATGGTGGAGGACGAGCAATTGCGCACCCGATCGATCACCCTGAGCGGAACCGATGCCCTGATGCGCGCCAGCGGTGGGGATGCGCGCCGCCTGCTGAACACCTTCGAGCTGTGCGTGAAGGCCAGTGCCGATGAGGCGGTGATCATCACGGACGACCTGGTGATGGCAGTGGTTCAGAACAATGCCGCCCGCTACGACAAGCAGGGAGAGCAGCATTACGACATCGTCAGCGCCTTCATCAAGAGCATCCGGGGAAGCGACCCGAACGCGGCCGTGTACTGGCTGGCGCGGATGGTCGAAGGCGGCGAGGATGCCCAGTTCATCGCCCGTCGCATGGTGATCCTGAGCAGTGAGGACATCGGCAACGCGAACCCGAACGCCCTGCTCATGGCCACCACGGCCATGCAGGCCGCCCAGATGATCGGCTGGCCGGAAAGCCGCATCATCCTAAGCCAGTGCGCCATCTACCTGGCCTGCTCGCCGAAGAGCAACGCGAGCTACGTGGCTATCGGCGAAGCGCAGGCGTTGGTGAAGGCCACCGGTGATCTTCCGGTGCCGATCCATCTGCGGAACGCCCCCACCAAACTGATGAAGGACATCGGCTACGGCAAGGACTATCGTTACAGCCACGAGGGACAGGGCAATTTCATCGAGCAGGAGTTCCTGCCCACGGATATCGCCGGTACCTCACTGTACAAGCCCGGAGCGAACCTGAAGGAACGCGAGCACGCCGAACTGCTGCTTCGCCTTTGGAAAGGGAAATACCCCAGCTGAGCCGGGGCCCGGGTTCAGCTGGCCCGCTCCTGCTCGAGGAAGCTCTTGTGCATGTCGTAGATAATGCCCAGGCTCACAGCCAGGCCACCCATCCCCTGTTCGATCATCTGCCAAAGGATATCGACCACCACGTGCACCATGCCGTGTTTGGTGAAGGTCATGCCCAGGACGAAGATGACGAGGTATACCACGAAGCCCACCACAGCACCACCCAGGAAGGAGGTGAAGGGGAAGGCCACCTTGAGGGAGATCAATTCGTACGCGATGGCTTTGTGCAGACCGATGGTCAGGCAAAGACCAAGGACCAAGTAGACGATACCGGCGAGCACGAAGTAGAGCGTCTTGGGGACGCGCAACTCCTCCAGGTCCGTCAGGGCGACCCCATGCCAGAGATACGAAAGCCCGAACATGACGACACTTGACGCAAGCCAGGGCAGCAGGATATGACGGCTCAATAGCATTTCAAGAACAACGCTCTCCTGAGGACCAATGTAGCGCTTGCCTTCAGGATGGGAACATGACAAAAGACAAAGCGGGCGTATTTTGCCCTCTCCTATGAATAACGTACCCCCCCCGGTCCGGGTTGCCTTGCTGCTCTGTCCTTATTTACTGCTCACGGGCTGTCGAAAGGATGATACGCCTAGCCGTTGGGACATCGATGCTTTGGCCCCCCTGGTCACCACTTCGTTCAGCATACGCGACCTGCTGGCGGACAGCCTCCTGGTCACTACAGCGGACGGGGGGCTCACCTTGGTCTATTCCAGCGAACTCTTCTCGGTGGACCTCGATTCCGTGCTGAGCGCACCGGACACGAATTTCTTCTACCGTTACGCCCTGCCGACCCCCGGACCACTGGTATTCCCTCCAGGACTGGAGCTTCTGAACATCAACGACGTATCCCGCTTCGAGATCGATGGGGTATCCTTGAGCTACCTGGAGCTCCGCGAAGGGCAGCTCTCCATCGATACCCGGAACATGGTGGCCAGCACCATTCTGGGCAGCTTCGAACTGCAAGGCGTCACCTTCCCCGATGGCCCCGCCTTAGTGACGACCAGTGTGGGTCCGGGCACTCCGGCCTCTCCGGCCACCAGCAGCACCTCGCGCAGCCTGGCCGGGAGCCGCTTCGACCTGCGTGGCCCCGAGTTCAACAGCGTGAACACGGTGACCTCCCTGATCTCCACACGGCTCGATCCGAACGGCAGCGGTGCGGAGGTCACCGACCAGGACAGTGTGATCATCGACGTGCGCTACTCCGGTCTGGTGCCGCAGTACGCCAAGGGCTTCTTCGGCCAGCGCGTGGTGGACCCTGAACAGGAGACCACCGGACTGGACCTGTTCAATAACATCATCAGCGGATCACTGGATGTGGACCAGGTGACCCTGCGGCTGCGGGTGGAGAACGGCATCGGCATGGACATCCAGATCGCATTGGACCAGTTCCAGGCGGTGAACACGCGGACCGGTGCGACCGTGGACCTCACCCACTCCATCCTCAACGGCCCCATCAACCTGAACCGTGCATTGGACCAGGGCAACGGACCCGTGCCCAGCTTCTACGAGAACATCCTGGACAACTCGGACAGCAACATCGATGAATTCCTGGAGGTGCTGCCCGATGAGGTGCGCTACGACATCGAACTGCGCCTGAACCCTTTGGGGGATATCAGCAATGGCAACGATTTCCTGTACTATGAAAGCCGCTTGCGGGCCGATCTGGAACTGGAGGTGCCCTTGAACATCATCGCCAGCGACCTGACCCTGGAGAGCCTGGTGACACCGACCCTTCCCGGTACGACGGAGGGGCATGCCCTGCAGAGCGGTGAGCTGATGCTCTTCGGCTCCAACGGCTTCCCTTTCTTCGCGCAGTTGGAACTGGCCATCGTGGACGGGAACGGCGAGGTATTGAGCACCATCCCCGTGAACGGTGTGTTGGCCCCCGGCATCCTGGGTCCCGACCGCACGGTGATCGCTTCCGTGGACTCGCGCACCAGCGCGTGGATCAGTGCTGAACAGATGGACCTGCTTTACGGTGGGAACAAGATCCGGGTGCGGGCGGCCTTCAACACTTCGGACCAACTGGAGCACCTGCGGATACTGGAGCGCTACCGATTGGACCTGCAGATCACGGCGCGGGCCAACTATGTGGTGAACGGCGATGAATAGGCTGCTGCTCACCCTTTTCCTGCTCATCGGCGCCGATGTCCGTGCGCAATGGACCATGCTGCCTCTGGACAGTGTGGTGGACCGTCCGAACACCTGGTCGCACCGCATCACCGTCGAGGGCACCTATCTGTACAACAGCAACACCATCTACAACGAGCTGCCCGCCAGCCTGTTGGTCGGCGAGGACCTGGACCGGGACCTTCGTCAACGGACCTCCGATGCCTTGGTGGCCAAGGAACGTGCGGTGCTCGGTCACGAATTGACGGGCCGCATCACCTGGACCGGTGCCCGAGGCGACAGTGGCCGCGCTCGCGTGCGGCCCATCATTTCGTTCGCCCACCAGGAATACACCGGCGCGCGGATCACGCCTGACCTCTACGACCTGGTCTTCTTCGGCAACGCACGCTTTGAAGGCGGCACCGCGAACCTGGCCCCCTCGGGGTATGAACAGGTGCGCTACCAGACCCTGGGCGGTGGGGTTGCCGATACACGCTCCCGCTCCTTCGTCCGCCTGGAGCTCGTGCTGGGACAATCTTACGCCGCGGCGGATATCCGCTGGGCAGACCTGTACACGGCCACCGATGGGCGCCTGCTCCGCTCGTCCATCGCCGGCACCTATCTCAGCAGCGATACGGCAGGGAATGAATGGGGACGGAACAACGGCATGGGGGCCGCGCTCACCGGGCGCTGGGAGGCCCGCATCCGCGCTGCCGGGCGACCCACCTACGTCTCGCTATCGGTCGAGGACCTGGGGTTCCTCACCTGGAACGACCGGGCCGTGCAGTTGCAGAAGGATACCATCGTCCGCTACGAGGGCCTTGCCGTGGAGAACATCCTTGACCTGGACCAGCTTATCCTGGGTGAGGACCAGTTGCTCGACACCTTCGGGATCGCCTTTGATGCCGGTTCATTCACCACGGTGCTGCCCTTTCGCGTCGGCGCCGAGATCCGGTCGCACATCGACGATCGCTGGCATGTCGGACTGGCGGCGCAGTACCAGCATCTCCCCTATTACATCCCGCAGGTCACCGCCTCGGTGGCACGCCGCAGTGGCGAGCGTCTGCTCTGGGGTGGAAGCCTGAGCTATGGCGGATATGGCGGCCTGCTCGTGGGCCTTGGCGGACGCTACCGCTTCAGCGATCTTTTCACCTTGGAGGCCTCCCTGCCGCAGGTCATCGGTCTTACGCTGGGCCGGTCCCGTGGAGTGGGCGCGCTCCTTTCCGCGCAGCTCAGCTTCTAGGTCGGTGCCATGAAGTTCAATGATCTGCGATGCTCAGCCTACCTGATGTCCCAGCGATGAACTGGCTCATGCTCATCGTCGCCGGTCTGTTCGAGGTGGGTTTCGCCACCTGCCTGGGCAAGGCCAAGGAGAGTTCCGGCAGCACCGCCCTGTGGTGGATGGTCGGGTTCTTCGTGTCGCTCTCCATCAGCATGTTCCTGCTCTACCACGCCACGCGGACCCTTCCAATTGGCACGGCCTACGCGGTGTGGACGGGCATCGGGGCGGTGGGCACAGTGCTGGTCGGCATCCTGCTCTTCAAGGAACCCACGGACCTGTGGCGCCTGTTCTTCCTCTTCACCCTGATCGCGTCGATCATCGGGCTGAAGATGGTCACGCGCTGAACGCACGCGGCCGCGAGGTGA
>JBGTAJ010000055.1:0-24241 GCA_041749915.1 Flavobacteriales bacterium | reverse complement strand
TTCGGTCCGCGCTTCGATCCACAGATTACCAACAACGATCAACAGGTTATGAGTCTCCCCCAAACCCCCTCGTTGAAAACCCAACAACATCAACAACAACAGTGATCAAGATCATGACACACTTAATCTAACAGACCCGATCAGAAATTGGTCGTGGCCCGGAAGAAGGTCCGATACAGGCTCATCCGGTATAAGCCCCCGCCCCTCCCGCCCTCCAACCGTCCAACCATTCCTGCTCCCACCATCGCCTCCGCCCCCCTTCCTTCGCAGCATGAAAGCCATCGTCTGCGAGCGTTACGGACCGCCGGAGCAACTGCAATTGCGCGATGTACCTGTGCCGGTGCCGAAGGACCGGCAGGTGCTGGTGCGCGTGCATGCCACCGCCGTGAACGACTACGATTGGAGCATGGTGCTGGGCAGGCCGAGGATCTACAGGATCTTCTTCGGCCTCTTCAGCCCGCGGAGGCCCATACCGGGCATGGAGCTGGCTGGTGTGGTGGAGGCGCTCGGTCCCGGTGTAGGCCAATTGCGCGTAGGCGACAAGGTCTACGGCGATACCTCGGATGGTGGTTTGGGCACCTTCGCGGAGTTCGTGGCCGTGCGTGAGACGGAACTGCGCCACATTCCGGACGGTCTTCCCTTCGTAGAGGCCGCCGCCACACCGCACGCATTGGAGCTGGCCTACCAGGCCGTGGTGGAGATCGGCAAGGTGAAGGAAGGCGAACGGGTGCTTCTCAATGGGGGCGGTGGTGGCGTGGGCACCTTCGCGCTTCAGCTTGCCAAACAGCGCGGCTGCACGGTGTGGGGCGTGGATAGCGGCGAGACGAAACTGCAAGCCATGCGGGACTTGGGCTTCGACCACGTCATCGACTACAAACAGCAGGACTTCACCAAGCTCGGCGAACGCTTCGATCTGATCGTGGACATGAAGACGAAACGCGCACCACGAGAGCTTGCGCGAGCACTGGCACTCACCGGCCACTACGTCACCGTGGGCGGCGATCCCGGTCCATTGATCGCTGTGTTGTTCGCGCGATTGTTCGGTCGGCGGAACATGCATATCGTATCACTGAAGTCGAACAAGAACCTCGATACACTCGCTCCCTTGATCGGCAACGGCACCCTGAAGCCTGTGATCGACGGGCCTTACCCCTTGGAGGACGCACCGCGCCTGGTCCGCCACTTCGGCGAAGGCAGGCACACAGGCAAGGTGGTGATGGAGGTGGGTGGTGCACGGTGAACCTACTCTCCTTCCAGCGCCCAGTCCCCCCCCCCTTCCCGACCTTCGCCGCATGCGCTCTGTGGTCCTTTCCCTTTTGTTCTGCCTTGTTCTCGCTCCGCTTAGCGCCCAAACGCCGGAGCTTTCCAACTGGCGGGACAACGACCGGGGACGCGATATCCCGGTGGCCATCTACCGGCCCCTGGGCGGGTCTGCCGGACTGCCGATCGCGGTCTTCAGCCATGGCTATGGCGAGAACCAGCCGGATTCCTACCTCGCTTACGCCTATCTTCTGGAAGCGCTGGCCGCCGAGGGATGGTTCGTGGTGAGCATCCAGCACGAACTACCGACGGACGACTTACTGAACTTCAACGGTCCTGCTCGTGTGGCACGCATGCCCAACTGGGAGCGTGGCGCCGCGAACATACATTACGTGCTCGGGGAATTGCAGCGCGCGCACCCCGAACTGGACCATGGACGCATCGCACTGCTGGGCCATTCCAACGGTGGTGACATGAGTGTGCTCTACAGCCACCAGCATCCCGATCGGATCCAGCAGGTGATCACCCTCGACCACCGCCGTATGCCGATCCTGCTCGCCAGCAAGCCACGCAGCTCCACCTTGCGCAGCAGCGACCAGCCCGCCGATCCGGAGGTTCTGCCAACGGAAGCAGAAACCGAGCAATTCGGGATCCGCGTGATCTTCCTACCAGACACGCCCCACAACAACATGGACAGCGATGCGGATCCCCGGCAGCGGGAAGAGATCATCCGTCATGTGCTCCGCTTTGTTAACGATTGATGCTTTCTTCCAGGCTCCCATTCTCCCTCCGGATCCTCTTGAGTGGATCCGTGTTCCTGCTCTCATGCGGTGCCCCAACAGCACCGCTGCCAACTCGAGCTACTCCTTCGAGTTCCACGGCTGCACCCGAATTGGTGGCGACCATCGCCGGGCTGGACAGTGCCATGTTCGCCGCCTTCAACGCGCATGATGCCGAGGACCTGGGCAGGTGGTTCACGGCAGATCTCGAGTTCTATCACGACAAGAGCGGCCTCGCTGGCTACGACAGCACCATGGCGGGTTTCACGCGCCTCTTCACCCAGCCCGCCACCGCCGACATGCGCCGCGAGATCGTGCCCGGCACACTGGAGGTCCATCCCCTCGGCGACTTCGGGTTGTTGGAGATCTGCCAGCACCGTTTCTGTCACACGGAGAACGGTAGCGAGGAGTGCGGCACCTTCAAGAACATCATGGTTTGGCGCAAGGAAGGCACGAGCTACAAGGTGAGCCGGGTGATCAGCTTCGATCACTGAACGTGTGTATCCATGCCATCTGCGTAAATTGCTCGAATGTACTTCCGTGCCGCATTCTTCGGAATGCTCTGCCTTGTTTCAGGGATTCTGCATGCACAGGGTCCGGTGCAAGGGAGCTTGACCGCGAGTAAAGCACGGCTGGAGATCGTGGAGGCGTTTCCGGATAGCTTCCCGCTGGTGGACCTCATATTCCGCGCAGTGGATAGCCTCGGAACCCCATTTTGGGATCTGCGTCGTGATCAAGTCCAGGTCGCCGAGGATGGACGACCATGCGAGGTTACCTGCCTGGTGCCCATTACCTATCCTGAACCCATTGATGTTTCCTTAGTGCTTGACCATTCCGGGTCCATGGGTGTGCAGGCCATATTCGAGAGCGACACTGCGCTCTACCTCCGCTTTTGGCTGGACTCCACAGGCTACAAGGCTTTCGTAGATACCGCAATCACACCGCTTACCTATGCCAAAGCCGGGGTCATTGATTTCGCCAAGAGCTTCGATCCGAACAAGGATCGTATCGCTTTTACAGGGTTCGCCAGCACCGTTGGCCAGCAACTCGCCCTTACAGGAGACACTGCCGGACTTATAGAACTGGTACACGGGCTATCGGCAACTACCAGCACCGCGCTTTTTGATGCTGTGATCGCCGGACTGGGGCAACTGGATGATGCGAACCGACTGCGTGTGCTCGTTGTGCTTACCGACGGTATGGACAACGCTTCGACGGCCGGGCTTGGAGATGCTGTTCAACTGGCACGCCGGATGGAAGTGCCAGTATATGCGATAGGCATAGGTAATGCGTGGAGGCCGGTGCTCGATTCGCTGACGCTCATGAGCGGCGGTAAAGCATTTTATACGGAAGATGCCACCACGCTGTCTCAGATCTATACCCAGATCAGCAAAGAGGTCCAGGCCTACTATGAACTCACCTATCGTTCCGCGAACCTGGTTTCCCAGGATACCACTCGAGATGTGTCAATGACGGTGGACTTCGGAGAGTTCCAGTTGAAGGCAGGCGCAACAGCGCGTCTGCCTGAAGAAGTGATCGCATTGTTGGAACAGAAGGAGCGCGAGCGCATGTGGATCTGGGCAGGAGGCGTGCTCTTGGCAATGGCCGCTGGTGCTGCCATTACTTATGTGTACCGCCGCAAGCGCCATCCGATCGTAGAGCGGGTGTGGCCGGTGCCGGCAACCACCGAGCTTTACATGCTATTCAGTGAACCAGGGGTGAATGTCCAGTTCAGGCACGTGTCGCAGGGCTTCTCGATGAACATGCGCGGAACCACTGGCGTGAATCGCTACGACATTTCTGGTTGGCCAAGCGGAGCTTTTGTGATCACTGTGTTGGCGGCAGGTCGTGAACCAGAAGTGCAGCGTTTCGTCAAGCAGTGAAAGAATGCCCATGCCGACATCCAAATTCTTGGAAGCTTCCACAGACAGCCACTGGCAACAGGCCACCTCGCTGATGCAGCGCGTGTACGTTGGCGGCGGCTATACTGCGGCGGTGAACGCAGGCGACTTCATGAACCGCAAGAACCTCGAACCTGCCGGGCAACTGCTGGTCGCGGTGGACGACGCCGATGTTGTGCTCGGCGCCGTGCTTCTGTTGCATCCCGTGAGCACCCTGCGTCAGTTGGCCGGTGCGGAAGAGCGTGAGTTCCGGCTGCTGGCCGTGGATGAAAAGGCCCGTGGCAAGGGCGTTGGAGAGCAACTCGTGCAGGCCTGCCTGGACCGCGCCTTTGCCGCTGTAGCGCAGGCCGTGGTGCTGTGGACACAACCCAGCATGTACAGCGCACATCGGCTGTATGAGCGAATGGGGTTCCGACGGGAACCAGAACGCGACCAGGAGGATCCACGGGGCTTCACGCGCTTGGTATACGTGCATGTGCGCCAAGGTGGCCGAGGCTTTGCGAAGGCGTAGGATCCACTTCTACCTTCGTCCATGGCCAAATTCCTCACCGCATTGGATGACCGGCTCATGGCCTTCATCCGGGCGCAACGCATGTTCTTCACCGGCTCTGCTCCGCATAGCGGCCGCGTGAACGTATCGCCGAAAGGGCTGGACACTTTCCGCATCCTCTCCCCCACCCGCGTGGGCTTCCTGGACCTCACCGGCAGTGGCAATGAGACGGCTGCCCACCTCTTGGAGAACGGCCGCATCACCTTCATGTTCTGTTCGTTCGAAGGACCGCCGCTCATCCTGCGCCTCTATGGCCGTGGCCGTTCCGTTCAGCAATACGACACGGAATGGAATGAACTACGTCCGCTCTTCGGTCCATCGCTGTTGGGCGAACGGCAATTGATCATTGCAGAGCTTGAAAGCATACAGACCTCATGCGGCTACGGTGTGCCGCTTTATGAGTTCAAGGAGGAGCGCACCCAGCTTGTCGACTGGGCGCAGCGCAAAGGCACCGAAGGAGTGCGTCAATACCAGCTGGAAAAGAACACGACCAGCATCGATGGCGCGCCCACCGGGCTGGCTGGCTGAGATGAGCGAACTTGGTCCATTGTTCGACCCGACCATGCATCCGCAATTGAAACACGCCGGATCCATCCTACGCGCCTTCACTGCAGGGGTGCTCGTGATGTGCGGAACCGGTGTCGCAAGAGCCCAACTCCCCTACCAGGACCGGTCCCTGCCCATCGCTACCCGCGTGCAGGACCTGCTGGGGCGCATGACGCCCGAGGAGAAGTTCCGGCAGCTCTTCATGGTGGTGGGTGAAGTGGGACCCGACAGTGCGCGCTACACGAACGGCATCTTCGGACTACAGCTCGATCGCGGCACCACTGCGCAAAGCGCCACCCAGCAATTGATCGGCGGCGCACAGGGCACGGCTGGCACACAGCTCCTGGAACGCATCAACGCCAGCCAACGCTACTTCCGCGAACGCACGCGCCTCGGCATTCCCTTCATCCCGTACGAGGAAGCGTTGCACGGGCTGGTGCTGCCCGGGGCCACAGCCTTCCCGCAGAGCATCGCCCTGGCCGCCAGCTTCGACACCACCCTGATGGGGCAGGTGAGCCGGTCCATCGCACTGGAGACCAAGGCGCGCGGCATCCGTATGGTGCTGAGCCCCGTGGTTAACCTGGCCACCGACTTGCGCTGGGGCCGCGTGGAGGAGACCTACGGCGAGGACCCGTTGCTTGCCTCGTGGATGGGTGCGACGTACGTGCGGGCCATGGAAAGCAACGGTATCGTCACCACGCCCAAGCACTTCGTGGCCAACCACGGCGACGGTGGGCGCGACAGCTACCCGGCCTTCCACAGCGAGCGACACCTCCGAGAGACCTACCTCAAGCCCTTCGAGGCCTGCGTGAAGGTGGGTGGTGCGCGTTCCATCATGACGGCCTACAACAGCTTGAACGGTCGCCCGTGCAGCGCCAACAGCTGGCTGCTGAACGATGTGCTCCGAAAGGACTGGGGCTTCCGCGGCTTCGTGATCAGCGATGCGGCAGCGACAGGCGGTGCGAACGTGCTCCACTTTACTGCCAGCGATTATGCGGATGCGGGCCGGCAGAGCGTGGAGAACGGGCAGGACGTGATCTTCCAGACGGACCTGGCGCACGAGGCGCTCTTCAACCCGCCGTACCTCGACGGCACCGTGAAGCAGGCGGCGTTGGACAGTGCCGTGGCGCGGGTGCTGCGGATGAAGTTCGAGCTGGGGCTCTTCGATGAGCCGTACCAGAGCGGATCGCTACTGAATGAACTGGACATGGCGAAGCACCGCGAGCTTGCCTATGAGATGGCGGTAAGAGGCGCAGTGCTGCTGAAGAACCGGGACCGGACCCTACCACTGCCGAAGAACGCGCCGAGCATCCTGGTGCTCGGTGAGGAGGCCCGGGAGACGCGCCTTGGCGGCTACAGCGGTCCCGGGAACCGGCCGGTGTCCATCTGGGATGCCATGGAAGAACGTGTGCACTGGGTGGGCCGGCTATCATGGACCAAAGGCTGCGGGCGCAGCAACGTGCGGTACGCCACCGTTCCGGACAGCGTGCTCTTCCACAGCGAAGGCACAGCGCGGAAGTCCGGCCTGCAGGGCACCTACTACAACGGCATCGACCTTCAGGCCAAGCCTGGCTTCACACGCACCGATGCGCACATCGACTTCCAGTGGACCCTCTTCGGTCCGGACCCGCGCGTGGCCTACGATCATTTCGGTGTGCGCTGGGAGGGCGTCATCGTTCCGCAGGAAAGCGCTGTGTTCAGCATCGGTGTGGAAGGCAACGACGGCTATCGCCTGTGGTTGAACGGTGATCTCTACATCGACCGCTGGGAGGAACAGGGCCATGGCACCACGGTGATGCCGTTCCGCTTCACGAAGGGTCAAGCGACCACGTTGCGCATTGAATACCGCGAACGCGCCGGTAATGCCCGGTTCCGATTGGTGTGGGACGCGGGCATCGACAAGGCGGTTCCGGAGCGCTTGATCGGCGAGGCCGTTGAACAAGCCCGGAAGCACGACCGGATGATCATCGTGGCCGGCATAGAGGAAGGCGAGTTCCGCGACCGCAGCAGCCTTAAGCTTCCTGGCCCGCAGGAAGAGCTGATCAAGCGAGTGGCCGCCACCGGGAAGCCCGTGACCGTAGTGCTCGTGGGCGGCAGTGCCATCACCTTGGACAACTGGATCGATGACGTGGATGCCGTGCTCATGGCGTGGTATCCCGGCGAAGCGGGCGGCCTGGCCATTGCCGACATCCTGCTCGGCACGCGCAACCCCAGCGGCCGCCTGCCCATCACCTTCCCCCGCAACGAAGGCCAGCTGCCCTTGGTGTACAACCACTACCCCACCGGCCGCGGCGACGACTATGCGGACGGCACAGGCCAGCCGCTCTTCCCCTTCGGCTACGGGCTCAGCTACACCAGCTTCGCATACAGCGATCTGCGGGTGAGCCAGGCACGTTTCACTGCGACGGATACGCTGTTGCTCACTTTCACGCTTACCAACACCGGCACAATGGCTGGCGAGGAGGTGGTGCAGCTCTACGTACACGATGAGCTGGCCAGCGTGGCGCGTCCGGTGAAGGAGCTCAAGGACTTCCAGCGGGTGAAGCTGGATGCCGGCGGATCAGCCACTGTCACCTTCCGGATCACAGCGGACCAATTGTCGATGCTGAACGAAGCGCTGCAGGAGGTGACCGAGCCGGGCGCCTTCCGCTTGATGCTGGGCGGTTCCAGCAAGGACATTCGCTTGCGGTCGGTGGTGGAACTGGTGGAATGAAGTACTGCGGGCGGGACGCAGCACCCCATGACCTCATTGGTTCTTCCGGCTGCGATGCCATCAGGAGGCGGATCACAACGCCCCCTTCAACTCGGCCTCCAGGTTCAGGCGCGCCTGCTCCTCGTAGCGACCCCGGAAGTGGGCGGTCTTGAAGATGTGCGGCATGGCCAGGAAATGCGCCAGCACTTTGCGCCGTCCGGGTGTGTAGAGCAGGTCCGGGTAACGGCGGTATTCCCGTCGCACCTGGTGGGTGTAGAGCTTGTATCGCTCGCGTGATGACCCGAGAATGCTGAGGTCGGCGTCGGTGAACAGATCGGTGTCGGGGTCGGCGCTGGCCTCATGGCGCTGGGTGGCCCGGATGTGTGCAGCTGCCCGCAGGACCATGGGCTCGGGTAGATCAAGTGCGACCAGCATCCGCTCGAGCATCACCTCCGCACTGCGCTCCTCATTGTCCTTGCGCGAAACGCGGTATGTGAAGTCATGATAGGCGATCGCCAAAAGCACGGCATCGGGGTCCTGGAGAGCGGACCTGACCTCGGCTAGCTGTGCGTGGAGGTCCTCCAAATGCTGCAACGTGTGGTAGTGCCTGCCCGGTGCACTGTGCGCCTTCACCACCTCCTGCCACAGTTCATCGATGTGGTCGGCGTGGACCTCATGGCGATGGAGCAGTTCGCGGAGATCGTTCTCCAAACCGGACATGGTCCGAAAGTACGGCCTTCGCCGGATGCTGCGACCCACCACGGTTCATGCGACTTCAAAGCTTCAGCCATGTCCTTCAAGGCGAATGACCCAGCCCCTATTTCACCGCCCAGGCAACGCTGTACAGGGCCCGTGCTAGGGTCGCGGTCGGCATGCCACCGATCCAGCCCTTCGTCCACACCCTCGGTAGCGCTCGTCGACACTTGCCCCCGGAACGGTCGATAACACGAACCCTTGGGCAATACGGTCCGTATAACCCGCAGGATCCAGCCCCCGGCCATGACAGCACGTTCCACCTTTTCCGCACAAGACCGCTCCAGCAGCGGGTTCCGCGCTGGAAGAACGGTGCACCGCCTGTTCACCGCACTGCTGGTGTTCGCCGGCATGCTCGGTGTTCAGCAGGTCCAGGCCACGCACTTCAGTGGCGGCGAGATCTACTGGGAGTGCATCGGCACCAACCAGTTCCGCATCCGGCTGGTGGTTTACCGCGATTGTGCGGGCATCGAGGTGGACCCCTCCTACAACCTGCAGCTGACCAGCCCCTGCGGCAACCGCACGCTGAACGTGAGCACCCCCGGCGGTGTGGAGATCTCGCAGCTCTGTGACCTTGAGCTGCCGAACAGCACCTGCAGCGGGGGCTCCCTGCCCGGCATCCAACAGTACATCTACACCGGCACCATCACCCTTCCGCCCTGCGACAGCTGGACCATCTCGTGGACGAACATCTACCGGAACAATGCCATCGTGAACCTCTCGAACCCGGGAACCAGGGAGATGTACATCACCGGTGTGCTCAACAGTGCGGACGCCCCCTGCAACGACTCACCCACCTTCACCAACACGGCGATCCCCTACGTGTGCATGGGCTACCCCGTGTCCTACAGCTATGGCGCAGTAGATGCCGAGGCGGATTCGCTGTCCTACAGCTTGATCGGCGCGCGCATGGTGAACGGCAACCCCGTTCCGTACGTGGCGCCCTTCACCACATTGGAACCCATCCCCGGCCTGACCATCGACCCGGTGAGCGGACTGGTGAACTTCACCCTGAACGTGCAAGGCAACTGGGTGGTGGTGGTGCTGGTGACGCAGTATGATGCGAACGGCAACGTGATCGGCACCATCATGCGCGACATGCAGTTCGTGGCCTACCCCTGCTCCAACATTCCACCCGATGCGGCCACCGGACTGGTGACCAACCTCACGGGCGGCGCAGTGCAGACCGGTCCGCGCTCCATCCAGGTCTGCGAGTCCGGTGATTTCTGTTTCGACATGGTGATCTCGGACGCCAACGTGACCAACGTACTGGACGCCTTCAGCAACGTAGGCCTCACCCTCCCGGGCGCCACCTTCAGCTTCACGGGCACCAATCCCATCACGGCCACCGTGTGCTGGACGGCTGCGCAGAACACCTCCGGCTTCTTCCCCTTCATCGTGAACGTGGATGACGGTGCCTGCCCCATCTCCGCCTTCCAGACCTACGTCTACAACATTCAAGTATTGCCCGGACTGCACGCCACGCTGATCGAGGAGGATGAACAATGCCTGGGCACTGGCGACGGCAGCCTGATGACCGACGTTACCGTTGGACTCCCCCCGTACACGTATGCCTGGAGCACCGGGGCCACCACCGCGGGCATCACGGCCGGTGCGGGCAGCTACAGTGTGGTGATCTCCGATGACAACGGCTGTGTTTCGCAGCCCCTCACAGGAACCATCGGCACCACCGGTCTACCGAATCAGGCTGATGCCGGACCCGATCTGGTGGGCTGCATCGGTGCCTTCCCCGTTCAACTGAGCGGAACCGTGGTGAACGCCACCGGCGGCACCTGGAGCGGCGGCACGGGTACCTTCAACGGCGCTGGATTGAACCCCGGATACACGCCCAGCGCGGCGGAGATCACAGCGGGTGGCGTGACCCTGACCTTGACCACCACTGGCAACAGCACCTGCCCACCGGCACAGGACCAGGTGTTCATCAACATCCCCAACAGCTTCGCGAACACCACGGTGGATGCTGTGGACGCCGTCTGCTTCGGCACCAACACCGGCTCGGCCAGCGTGGCACCGGCCAACGCATCCTTCACCTACCTCTGGAACGATCCTGCGGGGCAGACCACCGCCACGGCCAGCAACCTGGGTGCAGGCACCTACACCGTCACCATCACCGATGCTTTCGGCTGCGAGACCCAGCTCACGGCCAACATCGGTCCGGTGGCCGGGGTGAGCATCGCCTCGCTAACCGCCACCGATGAAGCCTGCCTGGGCAGCGCCGATGGAACCGCCACAGTGACCGTCACCGGCGGCACCCCACCCTACAGCTACCTCTGGAGCAACGGGGCCAACACGCCCAACATCACGGCCACCAGCGGCACCTACACGGTGAGCATCACTGACGCCAACAACTGCGCACCGGCCAGCGCTTCCGTCACCATAGACGCACAGGGCCTCCCCAATCAGGCCGATGCCGGACCTGATCTGGTGGGCTGCATCGGTGCCTTTCCCGTGCAACTGACGGGCGCGGTGGTGAACGCCACGAGCGGCACCTGGAGCGGTGGATCGGGAACCTTCAACGGCGCTGGATTGAACCCCGGATACACGCCCAGTACGGCCGAGATCGCAGCGGGCGGCGTGACGCTGACCCTGACGAGCACCGGCAACAGCACCTGCCCACCGGCACAGGACCAGGTGTTCATCAACATCCCCAACAGCTTCGCGAACACCACGGTGAACGCGGTCGACGCCATCTGCTTCGGCACCAACACCGGTTCGGCTAGCGTGGTACCTTCCAACCCCGCTTTCACCTACCTATGGAGCGATCCCGCAGGGCAGACCACTGCCACGGCCAGCAACCTGGGTGCAGGCACCTACACCGTCACCATCACCGATGGTTTCGGCTGCGACACCCAGCTCTCGGCCAACATCGGTCCAGTGGCCGCACTGAGCATCGCCTCGCTCACCGCCACGGATGAGGCCTGCCTGGGCAGCGGCGATGGAACGGCCACCGTGACCGTCACCGGCGGCACCGCACCCTACAGCTACCTCTGGAGCAACGGGGCAACAACGCCAAGCATCTCCGCCACCAGCGGCACCTACACGGTAAGCATCACCGATGCCAACAACTGTGCACCGGCAAGCGGATCAATCACCATCACCCCCCAAGGACTGCCCAACATGGCCAATGCCGGGCCCGATCTGGTGGGTTGCCTGAACGCCTTCCCGATCACCATCCAGGGTTCCGTGACCAACGCCACCGGGGCCACCTGGTCCGGCGGGAACGGCACCGTCAGTGGCACGGGGGCCAGCATCCAGTACTTCCCCAACACGAGCGAGGTGATCGCCGGTGGCGTGACGCTGGTACTGACCACCACGGGGAACAACACCTGTCCGCCCGACCAGGACAGCGTGTTCATCGCCCTGAGCAACAGCTTCCTCAACGCAGGACTGAGCACCACGGCACCCTTGTGCAACGGCGCGCAGAACGGAAGCATCGTTTATGCTCCCGAGCTGGGCGGCCTGAGCTACCAGTGGAACGACCCTGCTGCACAGACCACGGCCAGCGCCAGCGGATTGACGGCTGGCACCTACAGCATCACGGTGAGCGATGCCTTGGGCTGCGACACCACCCTGAGCGCCACGCTGATCGACCCACCCGTGCTCGCCACGACGGCCGTGATCACCACCGATGTGACGTGCAACGGCGGGAACAACGGCGCCATACAACTGTCCGTCACCGGCGGAACACCGGCCTACACCGTGAACTGGAACAGCGGAGGCATGGGCCTCACACAGGCCAACCTGAGCGCGGGGACCTACACCGCCACCATCACCGATGCCAACGGCTGCGCGATCTCGGCCACGGCCACCATCGCCCAGCCACAGCCCCTGACCCTCACGGCCCAGGTGCCCGACACCGTGTGTGTGAACGCGCCCGTGACGCTGACGGCACAGGCCCAGGGCGGCAGCGGCAACTACGTCTACACCTGGGTGGGCCTCGGTTCGGGGCCCTTGCTCACGGCAGCCTTCAACATGTCGCAGTTGGTCACCGTGACGGTCACCGACCAGCTGGGCTGCACAAGCCCGGCCGTGCAGCATCCGGTCACCGTGCTGAACCTGAACACCGCCACTTTCCTGGCCTATGGCGACACGACCGTCTGCCCTGGAGGTGTGGCCACTGTGGGTGCCGTCTTCGGCAACTACCCCGGCACTTCCTCCCTGCTGTGGACCCCTACTGGCCAGATGGGCATCGGTCCCTTTACCTATCCCATCACCGGAGACCAGGACCTGACCGTGACCGTGACCGACCAGTGTGGCAACATGCGGACAGATTTAGTGCAACTGCGTCTGGATGTGCCACCTGCCATCCAGCTTCCGCCCATCATCGCCGAAGGCTGCGCACCACTGAGCGTGCAGCTGCCCGACCTGGGACTCGCCAGCGGCATCAGCTACCTGTGGACCTTGGGCAACGGGCAGACCTCCACGGCCGTGGCCCCCACGGTCATCTACCAGGCGGGCAGCTACCAAGTGGGCCTCACCGTGACCACGGCTCTCGGCTGCAGCAGCACGGCCCCTTCCACCGGTGCGGTCATTGCGCACCTGCCTCCCACGGCCGCCTTCACCGCCTCGGCATGGACGGCGGACATGGACAACGCGGTGATCCAGTTCACCGACCAGAGCACCGGCACCATCAGCAGCCACGAATGGCTCTTCGGCGATGGCGGCACCAGCGACGCCCAGAACCCTTCGCACCAATTCCTGGAGGTGGGCACCTTCGAGGTGGAACTGTACGTGGAGGATGCCTACGGCTGCAGCGACATGGCCTCGGGCACGATCACCATCAACCCGGTGTATGACGTCACCGTGCCCAACGCCTTCACGCCCAACGCCAACGGTGGTGGCGGTGGCGGCTGGATCCCCGGCGACCTCAGCAACGACGTGTTCTACCCCTTCGCCCGCTTCGTGGACGAGTTCCGCATGCGGATCTTCAATCGCTGGGGCGAACTGATCTTCGAAAGCACCGATATCCGGCAGGGCTGGGACGGTTACTACCGCGGCCAGCTGAGCCCGCAGGATGTGTACGTGGTACAGACCTGGGTGCAGTTCGTGGACGGCAAGGAAGTGGTGAAGCTCACTGATCTGACCCTCTTCCGATGAACACCGCAAGGCACATCCTTCCGGGGGCGTTGCTGCTGGCGACCCTCGCCGCACAGGCGCAGGACCCTCAGTTCTCGCAGTTCTATGCGGCAGCGCAATACGTGAACCCGGCCCTGACGGGCAACACGCACCAGGACCGTATCGCCCTGAACTACCGTTTGCAGTGGCCCGGCGTACAACCCGGCTACGAGACCTTCATGGCGGCCTATGACCACCGATTCAGCACCGTGAACGCAGGCATCGGCGGCATGGTGCTGCGTGACAAGGCGGGCACCAACGGCCTCACCTCCACCACCGTGGGATTGAGCTACAGCTACGAGGCACGCATCAACTACAAACGCGCCATCCGTTTCGGCACCCGCCTGGGCTACACCATGCGCGGCGTGGACCCCGGGGGCTACCTCTTTGCCGACCAGGTGATCCGGGACAACGCGGCCACCACCGTGGAGGCCAACCTGATCGAACAGATCAGCTACCTCGACATTGCGGCCGGCACCATGTACTACAGCGAACAGTTCTGGGCGGGCATATCGGTGAACCACCTCAACCGTCCCAACCAGAGCCTGATGCTCGATGGCGAGGCCCGTCTGGCCATGCGCAGCAGCGTGCACGTGGGCTACAAGTTCCCCATCGACGGGCGCCCCATCGGCAAGAGCGACACCCGCATGACCCTGGCGGCGCATTACAAGGCACAGGACAAGTGGGACCAGCTGGACGTGGGCGGCTACATCGAGCACGGCCCCATCACTGGCGGCCTGTGGTACCGAGGACTGCCCGTGGCCAAGGCCTACCAGCAGGGCTACAGCAACAGCGAAGCCATGATCCTGATGGCCGGTCTGCTGGTGGATGAGCAGTTCCGCTTCACCTACAGCTATGACATCACCATCAGCAAGCTCACCATGAAGAGCGGCGGCGCCCACGAGATCAGCCTGATCTACGAATGGCCCCGCAAAGCGAAGAACCGCCGGCACAAGGTGGTACCCTGCCCGAAGTTCTGAACGCTCTGCACGCCTCAGGAAGGGTCACAAGATCGGTCCAGTAACCTGAAGGCCGCATTGCGACCCGCCATACGGTGGGTCTTAGAACCTGGATGGTTCAGCCGGTATCGTGCATCTCGACCCCAGAGGGGTCGCAGAAATTAGTCCGTCGCCCTATACGTGCATTTCGACCCTGGAAGGGTCGCAGAACATGCACCATCTCATCACAACAGAGTCCTCACATCCGCTCCGGCACGGTGATCCCCAGGCACCACATCGCCTTCTTGGTGGCTGTTCCCACTGCCTCGCTCAGGCCCAAACGGAATGCGCGCTTGGCCGCATCCTCCTCCTTCATCACCGGCACGGATTGGTAGAAGCTGTTGTATGCCTTCACCAGTTCGTAGGTGTGGTTGGCGATGGCGGATGGTTCAAGCTTCGCGGCGGCCTCGTTCAGCACCGCAGGCAGTTGGTGCAGCAGCTTGATCACCGCACGCTCTTCGGGGAGCAATGCATCGTTGTTCGTTGGTCGTTGTTCGAGTGCCTCGAGCATCGACGAACGATCAACGCTTCCCGCCTTGCGCAACAGGGAACGGATCCTCGCATACGTGTATTGGATGAACGGCCCCGTGTGCCCTTGCAGGTCGATGCTGGCGGCGGGATCGAAGAGCATGCGCTTCCTGGGGTCGACCTTCAGGAGGTAGTACTTCAGGGCGGCCAGACCGATCATCTCGTACAGGGCGCTCTTCTCGTCCTCGCTGAACTCGTCAAGCTTGCTGAGCTCCTCGCCTGCCTTGCGGGCCTCGTCCACCACCTCCTGCATCAGGTCGTCGGCGTCCACCACGGTGCCTTCGCGGCTCTTCATCTTGCCGCTGGGCAGGTCCACCATGCCGTAGCTCAGGTGGTGCAGACCCTCGGCCCAAGTGAAGCCCAGTTTCTTCAGGATGATGAACAGGACCTTGAAGTGGTAGTCCTGTTCGTTACCCACGACGTAGATCAGCTGTTGCAGCCCGGGGAACTCCTCGAAGCGTTTCACGGCGGTGCCGATGTCCTGCGTCATGTAGAGGCTGGTGCCATCACCGCGCTGCAGGACCTTCTCATCCAGGCCTTCGGCGGTGTTGTCCACCCACACGCTGCCATCGGGCTTGGTGTAGAACACGCCTTTCTCCAGGCCCTTGCGCACGTCCTCCTTGCCCAGCACGTAGGTTTGGCTCTCATAGTAGAGCTTGTCGAACTCCACCCCCATGCGGGTGTAGGTGGCGTTGAAGCCGGCATAGACCCAGCCGTTCATGGTCGACCACAATGCGCGGACAGCGGGGTCATTGGCCTCCCACGCGAGGAGCATGGCCTGGGCCTCCTTCATCAGCGGTGCCTGTTTCTCGGCCTCCTCCTTCGGCATGCCTCCCGTCACCAGGTGCCCGATCTCGGCCTTGTAGGCCTTGTCGAACTCCACGTAGTACTTGCCCACGAGCTTGTCACCCTTCAGGCCGCTGCTTTCGGGCGTTTCGCCCTTCCCGAACTTCTGCCAGGCCACCATGCTCTTGCAGATATGGATGCCCCGGTCGTTGATGATCTGCACGCGCACAACCTCGTTGCCTGCGGCCTGCAGGATGCGGCTGACGCTTTGCCCCAGGAAGTTGTTCCGCAGGTGGCCCAGGTGCAGGGGCTTGTTTGTGTTGGGCGAGCTGTACTCCACCATCACCTGGCGGCCCGTGGCGGGGAACTGCAGGATGTCCGCGCTACCGGCCTCGCGCAGGAAGTCGGTCCAGTAGCTGTCCGCGATGACGATGTTGAGGAAACCCTTGACCACATTGAAGCGCTCCACGATGGGCACCTCGCGCTGCAGGAACTCACCGATGGCCGTGGCGGTCTGCTCCGGCCCTTTCCCGCTGATCTTCAGGAAGGGAAAGACGTTGATGGTCAGGTCGCCCTCGAACTCAGGACGGGTCGGTTGGAATCCGACACTTCGCACGTCGAGCTCATGGCTGAACAGGTGTTGGAAGGCGCTCTGGAGCGCGGGCACGAGCTGGGCTTGCAGTCTATCCTGGAACATGGTCTGGGCTGCAAAGGAAGGACTCAGCGACGAATGGCGCCGGGTAGGAACACCTCCGCCAACATGCACCGCACGCTGCCACCGCCCACGGCCTCGATGGTGGGGATGGCCACAGGAACAAGCTGTGCGTACTGCTCCAAGGCGATGCGCTGGTCGGGGCGCAGGGCTTGGAAGGCGGTCTCCGAGAGGAACACGAAGGCCTCGCTTCCCTCCCGTCCACCGCGCAGCTCCAGCATGTTGCCCACGTAGCGATGCATCTGTTCCAGGGTGATGGGGATGATGGTCTTGCCGGCCTTGGCCAGTTCCTCGCGCAGTTCCTGCCGTTCGGCGGGATAGGGCATGGCGTCGAGGCAGATCACGGCGAAGTGCTGGCCGATGCTCATGACCACGTTGGTGTGGTAGATGGCTTGGCCACTGAGGGTGCCGTCCATGGTGGCGGTGAACGCGATGGGGATGTAACCCATGGTCTCGCACCAGGCGTTCAGCGCCGTTTCGTTGGTGCGCGGCGACAGGCAGGCGTAGGCGTGGCTCTTCACTCGGTCCAGCACCAGACTGCCCGTGCCTTCCAAAAAGAGGCCCTTCTCCTCCCAGGGGGAAAGGTCCATCACCTGCCGTACGGTGAAACCCTCGCGCCGCAGGACCTCGGCGATGGCGGGGTCACGCTCCACCCGGCGCGAGGGGGTGCACATGGGATAGGTGACGACCGTGCCGTCCGCGTGGGTACTTAGCCAGTTGTTGGGGAAGACGGCGTTGGGCGCCGGGGGGTCCACGGGATCGAGCACGATGGTGTGGATGCCGCAATGGCGAAGGGCGGCGAGCAGCTCGTCGAACTCCTGTTCGGCCCGCTCATGGAGGTCCTGCTGTTCCAGTTGGCGCTGGAAGGCGTTGCTGGCCGCGGTCTCGGGGTCGTAGCCGAAACCGGTGGGGCGGATGAGGAGGACGGAGGAGGCGCTTTGGATCATAGGGTCAAAAGGCCATGTGACCATGTGGACATGTGCACATGTGGGCATAAAATACGCGCTTCGATCTATTGACGTGCGGCTCCACAAGCTTAGTGCTCACGGGGAACGTCGAAGCTTGGTGTCATCATATCCGGCTTTCCGGGAGGGGAGCCATGGGCACATGAGCATATGTTCACATGGCCACATGCTTCTCGTCCTACCTGTTCCGCAAGATCGGGAACAAGGGCTCCAGGATCTTCAGCGTGGCCTCGGCCATGGCGTTGTTGGTGTCCAGGGAGGGGTTGATCTCCACCACGTCCAGGGTGGCGGTGCGTGGGTCGGCGCAGAAACCTTGGAGGAGGGCGGATGCTTCGTCGCTGAAGAGGCCGTCGGGGACGGGGGTGCCGGTGCCCACCGAGATGGAGGGGTCGAGGCTGTCGACGTCGAAGCTGATGTGGATCTTGTCGCAGGCGGTGAGGTGGGCCAGGGTCTCCTGCACCACGGTGGCGGCACCGCGCTGGCGGAGGTCGGCGACAGTGATGACCTTGATGCCGTGCTCTTCGATGATGGCACGCTCCTCGGGCTCGTAGTCGCGCAGGGCGATGAAGACGAGGTCGCTGGGCATCATCTTGGGGCCGCTGACCCCGATCTTGCGGAGGCGGTCCCAGGTGTCCATGGTGAAGACCTGGGGACGGTTCTTGCCCTTCTTCTCGATGTGCATCAGCAGGGCGAGGGGCATGCCGTGGACGTTGCCGCTGGGGGTGGTCCAAGGAGTGTGGAGGTCGGCGTGGGCATCGATCCAGACGACGCCGATGCGCTTCTCGGGGAAAGCCATCTTGGTGCCGGAGACGGAGCCGATGGCTATTGAATGATCACCACCGACGACGATCGGAAAGACGTTATTCCTGAGGTACTTATAGACCTCGTAGGCGAGGTCGCTCTCGAAGCGGATGAGCCCGTCGATGTGGTGGGCGTTGGGCGAGATGTCGTCCTCGTAGAGCACGTCGTTCTCGTCGCGGAGGATGGTCTCCTCGGCATGTCCGAAGAGCTCGCTTCCGAGTTTCCAGGCCGCCACGCGCAGGGCGGCCATGCCCATGCTGGCGCCCCGTTTACCCGCCCCGATCTCGGAGGCCGCTTCGATCAATCGTAATTCCATACAGACCCTTCAGGGGGTGCGCCAAAGGTATGCTTCGGGCGATCGGGGTCTGGACCCGACGGGTGCTATGGGTCAGTGCGAGAACTGCGGTCGCGCCTTGATAGGATAGGATTTAACCACGGATGCACACGGATGGACACGGATAATTCAGATCACCCAGTTGTCCAGATCGTGACCTCAGCGCCCCGTGATCGGCCTGCCCTGGCTCCTGAGCGTCCGCATCCCTGCCTCCCATGAGGCGGGCCCGGCCCCTCATCCGTGTCCATCCGTGTGCATCCGTGGTTCCACGCATTCAGCCCACGCGCCGACAGCCGCCGGGGGGGCCACCAGCGTCCAGTGCCCTGGATCCGACGGGTGCGCAACGAAAGGCGACCAGGATGCGTATCACGTCCATCGACCTGAACGACCGACCGATGAAAGCCTATCTCCTGAACACTCTTGCCCTGGTCTCTGCCGGCACGCTCTTCAACAGCTGTGGCACCGGCCTGCTGGACGACCGCATCGGCGAGGGGGTGATCGAGTACGCCCTGAGCTTCCCCGACTACGACCCGAACGGAATCATGGCCGGCATGCTTCCGGAGCGCACCACGGTGACCTTCTGCGATGACCGGCAGGTGGCCGAGCTGAGCGCGGGCATGGGCATCTTCCGCACCACGATGATCACGGACAACACGGGCAAGGCGCTGGACTACCATCTGAGCTTGATGAGCAAGAAGATCGTGGCGCACATGCTGCCCCGCGACCTGGAGCTGTTCAACCCCGAGAGCGGCCGCCCCACGATCCTGTACACCAGCGACCTGGACACCATTGCGGGCTACCCCTGCCGCAAGGCCGTGGCGGTGTTCGACAAGATGGACGAGCCCGAGATCGAGCTGTGGTTCACGGACCGGATAGAGATGAAGAACCCCAACTGGTTCGGCCCCTTCGCCGATGTACCCGGCGTGCTCATGCGCTACGATGTGGTACAGTACGGGATGCGGATGCGCCTGGACGCCATCTCGGTGACCCCGGGCGAAGTGGACCGCACGAAATTCGAGCGCAAGCAGGAGTTCGAGGAGGTGCCCGCCGCTGTGCTTCACCAGGAACTGTCCGAAGTGCTGGGAACCTTCTCCATGTAATACCGCTTCACCCCCCATTGGCACGGGCCGCTCCACTCGCTGGACGGCCCGTGCTGCTTTGCGGGTGCCTCGAAGAACAGCGCCCGCCAACGTTTCGCTGTTGATAATAGCCGCGCCCATCGGGGCGTTGTCCCTGCACGTCCGGATACTTTTGATCGTCCCGCCAGTGCGCGGGCTTATTCGCATTGCACGTGGCCAGGGAGAAGAGCAACAGGGTACGCGAGAGCGCCCCCACCGAGGAAGCAGCACCGAAACGCCGGCGGCGCGAGAGCGCCGAGCCGGTCGGCGAGGGCCGCTGGGCGCGGTTCAAGGCCTTTCTGGGCGATGAGCGCACGCACAAGGTCTTCGGGCTCTTTCTGGTGCTGGGCGCCTTCTACCTGGTGGTGGCCTTCACCTCCTTCCTGTTCACCTGGCGCATCGACCAGGACCTGACGAGCCGTTCGTGGGGCGCGATCTTCGACACCAGCATCCGGGCAGAGAACTGGCTGGGCAAGTTCGGCGCGCTGATCAGCCACCAGTTCATCCACACCTGGTTCGGGGTGGCGGCCTTTGCGCTGCCGCTGTGGAGCTTCCTGGCGGGCATCCGCATCCTGCTGGGCACCTGGCTCCTACCCCTGCGCAGCGCGCTGGGCTGGACGGCCATGGCGCTCGTGTGGCTGCCGGCCCTGCTGGGCTTCTTCTTCCGGGGCGAAACCATGTTCCTGGGCGGTGGCGTGGGCTTCGCGATCACCAAACACCTGACCACCTTGCTGGGCAACTTCGGCGCGGGTGCACTGCTGGTCTTCTCTGCCGGTGCCTTTGCCGTGTACACCTTCAACCTGAGCTTCCACTGGCTGGGTGATGTGTTCGAGCGCATGAAGCAGTGGCGTGCGTCGCGCGCTGAGGAGGATGAGGACGTGGAGGCAACGGAGACCACGGCCGTGCCGGTGAGCGGCGTGCGCGTGAAGGCCGCAGCGGCGGTGGAGCCCGTGATGGCCGTGGATGAGGAGGAATTGGAGGAAGTGGAGGAACTTGAAAAGGACGAGCTAGAGGCCGGGACCGAGGAAGAGGAACTGGTGGAAGAGGAAGAGGAGCTCCTGACCGAAGTGGAGGAAGAGTTGGAGGAACCCGTGGCCGAACTGGAACTGGAGTCGGCGCCCTTCGAGGTGGTGGAGCCGATCATTTCACCGGTGGTGGCGCATGAGCTGAGCGGCGACCTGAACGGCATGGACGTGCAGGTGGCGCAGGCGGAGGAAGTGCTGAGCGAGGACGAGATCGAAAGCAAGCTGCAGGAGTTCGGCGAGTACGACCCGAAGCTGGACCTGAGCAGCTATGAGCTGCCGCCGCTGGACCTACTGGTGGACCATGGCACGGGCGAGCTGACCGTGACCAAGGAGGAGCTGGAGGCCAACAAGGACCGCATCGTGGAGACCCTGGGCCACTACAACATCGGCATCGACAAGATCAAGGCGACGATCGGGCCGACGGTGACGCTGTACGAGATCATCCCCAAGGCGGGTGTGCGGATCAGCAAGATCAAGAACCTGGAGGACGACATCGCGCTGAGCCTCGCGGCACTGGGCATCCGCATCATCGCGCCGATCCCGGGCAAGGGCACCATCGGCATCGAAGTGCCGAACAGCAAGCCCCAGGTGGTGGGCATGCGGGCGGTGATCGCCAGCGAGAAGTTCCAGAACAGCACCATGGACCTGCCCATCGTGCTGGGCAAGACCATCACCAACGAGACCTTCGTGACCGACCTGACGAAGATGCCCCACCTGCTGATGGCCGGTGCGACGGGCCAGGGCAAGTCGGTGGGCCTGAACGCGATCCTGGTCAGCCTGCTCTACAAGAAACACCCGAGCCAGATCAAGTTCGTGCTGGTGGACCCGAAGAAGGTGGAGCTCACCCTCTTCAACAAGATCGAGCGGCACTTCCTGGCGAAACTGCCGGGCGACAGCGACGCCATCATCACCGACACGAAGAAGGTGGTGGCCACGCTGAACAGCCTGTGCATCGAGATGGACGAGCGCTACGAGCTGCTGAAGGAGGCGCAGGTGCGGAACATCAAGGAGTACAACGCGAAGTTCATCAGCCGGCGCCTGAACCCGGAGAACGGGCACCGCTACCTCCCCTACATCGTGCTGGTGGTGGACGAGTTCGCGGACCTGATCATGACGGCGGGCCGCGAGGTGGAGACGCCCATCGCGCGCCTGGCGCAGCTGGCGCGGGCCATCGGCATCCACCTGATCATCGCCACGCAGCGGCCTAGCGTGAACATCATCACGGGTACCATCAAGGCCAACTTCCCGGCGCGGATCGCCTTCCGGGTGACGAGCAAGATCGACAGCCGCACGATCCTGGACAGCGGCGGTGCCGACCAGCTGATCGGTCGCGGGGACATGCTGCTGAGCACGGGCAACGACCTGATCCGCATCCAGTGCGCCTTCGTGGACACGCCGGAGGTGGAGCGGATCTGCGACTTCATCGGCAACCAACGCGGCTACCCCGATGCCCTGCTCCTACCCGAGGTGCCCACGGAGGACGGCGGCGAGCTGGAGGTGGACGACGGCGACCGCGACAGCATGTTCGAGGAGGCCGCGCGCCTGGTGGTGCAGACCCAGCAGGGCAGCACGAGCCTGATCCAGCGCAAGCTGAAGCTGGGCTACAACCGCGCAGGCCGCATCGTGGACCAACTGGAGGCCGCAGGCATCCTGGGCGGCTTCGAGGGCAGCAAGGCCCGCCGCGTGATGATCCCGAACGAGGCGGCACTGCACGCGCACCTGAACAGCGGTGTAGCGGCGGGGCCTGGGGTGGGGGGATTTTGAGGGGAGCACGTTGACCGATCTGAATGAGCGTGAACGTTGTATTCGACCATTCCCACCGAGGCTTTGAATTCGACTGGCTCGCCAGCGATGCATGGGAGCGTTGCATCTTCCTATCGACCGCTGGTAAGGGTTGGCTGCCTGAGAACGTGGGACATCCCTCCTACCCTTCTCCGGTTCTGAGTTTTGTGTTGGCACTGCCTGTGCGGTGTGATGCGCAGGTGCATGGAGACCAAGGAACATCAACCGAGTGGTTTGAGGCTGCCAGCAGGGGCTTCTATGCCTTTGACTGGGATGACCTGCGTTCGTGCTACACGCTGATGGCGGAACCGTGCATTCCAATTCTGAAACCGGATCTTCCCACGGATCTGTTACGGTTGGTCAGTCAAACGGTGATCAATGTGGACCATGGTGCTCGGGTGGTTCGAGCGAATGGGGTACGGTGAGCGGGAAGACCGTGAGGAGGCTTGTACCAGTGGAGGAGTTCCAGTATAATCTTGCCCCTCTATAGACCTAGAATTGACCCACCCTTCTTCGATTCTGTACACGCTGTTGGGAGGATCATTGCTAGCTTTAGACTTGGGCAGGGATACGCTACGCGGTGTGAAGGCACAGCTTGCCCCTCTAGTTACGCAAGCATGAAGACTCTTACTGAATTCGGATTGTGGGATAAATCGGTGTGGCGGACAGAATCGCATCTAGGTGGCTTGGCTTTGGAGTTGGCGTTTCATGTCAAGACAACCTCACCAGAATTATCCCGACAGCTTCGAGAGCTTGGCCTTTCTCTTCTCAACTTGAGCATTACGTCATTGTTAGCCTACGAGCGAATTGCGCAGTATGCGCGCCATGTCACTTTGATTGAAGATTTGAACAAGCAATGGACCACGCTGCAACTCATGTCGGAGTTCGCACAATCATTCTTGATACTAACAAAGTCTAAGCTTGACCTAGCTTCCTGTATCCTAGATGCAGTTGAGAATCGAACCTTCCGCCAGGAGCATCAACTCAGTGACTCGCGCAGAGTTGCTCGCTCGACGAAGGGTTTGGGGCCTGTGATGAATGCTCTCTTGGATGAATTCTGGGTAGTTTCTGCGGAGTCGGCGCGAAACAAGGTTGTACATCGTGGGGCGATTGTCCGTTACAAAATCACCACTGCGGATGAGCACTATGCGCAGCGCATAAAGGAGCTAATGGTAACACCCGGCTGGCCGCACGGTACGCAGCTGCCTATTAGGGATGAATTTCAACCGACAGTCTCAAGTCAGCTGATAAAAACTCATATGGGTCGTTCTGATAGAGGGGTGGTAGATGGAGATTGGACGAGTGACGGGGCAGGAAATCTGACTATACCCCTTGAACTCGAACCAATCGCGCATGGTACGCTCTATGGCTTTGCGGATTGGGAACAAAAGGTGATAATGGAGATGAGGGCACAGGGCAGAGTTACAGAATTTCCGAGACTGTTCAGTAAAGTGTGTCAGGTCGGATTACGAACTTCAAACCCTGACCAATGGAAACCAAGACTGAAAAGTTCGATTACGAAGCCTTCGAGAAGGAGGCAATGAGACAACTGCTACTGGGCAAGCCACTCAGTGG
>JBGTAJ010000054.1:0-13310 GCA_041749915.1 Flavobacteriales bacterium | reverse complement strand
CCTCAGCGCCTTCATCGCCGAATGCCTGGTGGCCTACCGCAAGGACGTGCCCATGCCGCGCAGCTTCGCCACCACCATCATCGAGATGGCCCACTCGCTTCCTTTCGCGATGGAGCACCTGCCCTCGCTCACCGAATTGTCCAACAAGAAGGACCTCAAACACCTTTCCGCGCACCTCTACCACCGCACGGTCACATACCTGGACCATGCACAACCCATGAAGTTGAAATGAATCACGCCATCACCGTTGCATATGGCGATGGCGCTCGCAGTCCTGAACACCAAAGACCAACACGATGCTGACCATGAACTTGAACCAACGAAGTATCCTCCTCGCAACCGTTTCGGCCGGTTTGCTGCTGAGCTCCTGTGACCAAGTGGTCGAGAGGGCCGAACAAGAGATCCAGGTCGTGAACGATCAGGCCAATGAGCGGGTCCAGAAGGCCATTGACGATCTCGGCTTGGTCTACGTTGAGGAGGGCGCGAAGGACATCATCACCTACGACGAGGTGAACGCGGCCCAAAAAGCCTGGTGCGATGCACTGGTAAAGATCGGGCAGCTCAAGGAAGAAGGCGGGGACTACAAGGCCTTTGCCGAGCAGGTACTGACCGACGCCTACAACTACGATCAAGGAAAGGTCTTCTTCAAGCCGACATTGGCCTACGGTGATCAAACGTTCCGGAACGACAAGAAAGGGGCATTGGCCTACTTCGTCGGCGGTGATGCGGATTACCCGAACGATAGTGGTTTTGCGCTTGCTCCATGGGTGAAGGCGCGCTATGACAATGCTGGCCCGAACAACGAGGGCATACAGATCTACGGATCCGTGGCCATTACCATGGGCAATGTATGGGTCACCAACAAGGCCGGAGACGAGGTCATGGTGGACAAGACCTGGGTCTTCAAGAAGGGCAAGGATGGAAAACTGCGCATCATCGTACATAAATCCTCGCTGCCCTTCAAACCAATTCAGTGAGCAGACCTATAGCAGAGCTCGTTCCATGGCGGGGTCGATGACCAACTGCTGCGACCGCCGTGGTACGCATTGTTCGCAGTGCGGACCTTACAAGATCCAACTAACGTCACCATAAATGAAGCATACGATCACAGTAGCCAAGGGCGATGGCATCGGGCCCGAGATCACCGACGCCGTTCTGCGTATCCTTGAAGCCGCCGACTGCGGCCTTGCCTATGACCATATCGATGTGGGGGAGAAGGTCTACCTCAGCGGCAACAGCAGCGGTATCCCTGCCGAAGCCTGGAACACCCTTCGCCGTAATCCGGTCTTCCTCAAAGGGCCCATCACTACGCCGCAGGGCAGCGGCTACAAGAGCCTGAACGTCACCATCCGCAAGACCCTTGGCCTTTTCGCCAACGTGCGGCCCTGCCGCAGTTTCCACCCCTTCGTGAAGACCATGCATCCGGAGATGGATGTGGTGGTGGTGCGCGAGAACGAGGAGGACCTCTATGCAGGCATCGAGCATCGGCAGACCACCGATGTGTACCAGTGCCTCAAGATCCTGAGCTTGCCGGGAACGGAGAAGATCATCCGCTACGCCTTTGAGTACGCGCACCGCAATGATCGCAAGAAGGTAACGTGTCTGGTGAAGGACAACATCATGAAGATCACTGATGGGATGTTCGCCGATATGTTCCGCCGAGTGGGCAAGGAGTATCCGGGCATCCAGCAGGAGATCCAGATCATCGATATCGGGACAGCGCGGGTGGCCAACCAGCCGAACCGCTACGACGTGATCGTTACGCTGAACCTTTATGGTGACATCATCAGTGACGTGACAGCGGAACTGACCGGAAGTGTGGGCATGGCCGGTAGCGCCAACATCGGTGATCGGATCAGCATGTTCGAGGCCATTCACGGCAGCGCGCCCGATATCTCGGGCATGAACATCGCCAACCCCAGCGCCATGCTGAACGCAGCTGGCATGATGCTGGTCCACCTCGGTATGCCGGAAAAGGCGGAAGCGATCCAGAACGCCTGGCTCTGTGCGTTGGAGGATGGCATCCATCCGGCCGATATCTACCGCGAAGGTGTTTCGAAGGTGAAAGCCGGTACCAAGGAATTCGCCGATGCCGTGATCGAACGCATGGGCCGTACCCCTCAGACCCTCAAGCCAGTGCATGCCAAGGGGGGCCAGATGGCGCCGTTCGTCTACGAGCGCCCTGTGGTGAAACGTGAGCTGTGTGGGGTGGACTTCTTCGTGTGCGATCCCAAGAGCACACCGGATGAGTTGGCAGAGAAGCTGCTCAAGGCCGCTCATGGCATGCTGAAGTTGAAGCTCATCACCAATCGCGGCGTGAAGGTTTGGCCGGAGGGTTTTCCGGAGACCTTCTGTACAGACCACTGGCGGTGCCGATTCGTCGGCCCCGAGGCAGCGGTCGAGTTGGACAAGGCTTCCTACCAACCCATCGGCATGAATCAGGTCATCCAGGTGATGCAATTGCTCGGTAAGGCGGGTGTGGAGATCATCAAGACCGAGAACCTTTACCTCTTCGACGGCGTCCGAGGATTCTCGCTGGGGCAAGGCGAATGAGAGATGCAACGAACCATGGGATGAACGACCGGCGGAACGCTTTGGGCTTGGAGCGCTTCGCGGGTCGCACACTCGGGGTGGCCACATTGCACGGTAAGGAGCGTGTGATCGGTCCTGCACTGATGAAGCTCCTTCCGTTGGCCGACGTCCATGCCATTGCTGGTGTGGACACCGATCGGTTCGGGGCCTTCAGTGGCGAAGTACAACGCACCCTTTCACCCATGGAGGCCGCGATCGCCAAGGCCCGGCATGGTGCGGAGGTATCCGGCATTGACCTGGTGATCGCCAGTGAAGGTTCATTCGGCCCCTATCCCCCCGCCCCGTTCATGCCGTGCAATGAGGAGTTCCTCGTGCTCTGTGACGCCCGTGATGGATCCGTGTACGAGCATCGCCATGTGTCATTGGAGACCGTGTTCGGCGCGGAGCAGTGCAGCACGATGCCGCAAGTGTTTGCATTCGCTGAGCGCATGAAGTTCCCCACGCATGGCCTGGTGATGTGCACCAGGGAACGATGGGAGCGTGGTGATCCCATCTACAAGGGGATCCACGAGCGGGAACAGCTCCGGCATCATGCGGACGCCTTGCTTGCCGAACATCGCAGCCTTTGGGTAGAGACCGATATGCGGGCCATGGCCAACCCCACCCGTATGGGCGTCATTGCCGAGACCTCGGAGCGGTTCGCGCGGGAACTGGCCCGTTCCTGTCCATCCTGCGGGGAGTCGTTCTTCCGCGTTACGGGCACCACCCCCGGTCTTCCCTGTGGCCTATGTGGCTGGCCGACCGCGAGTATTCGTTCATACACGCGCACCTGCCGGGGCTGTGGCCATGCTGAGCAGGAGCGAAGACCGGATGGCAAGGCGGAGGAGGATCCCCAGTACTGCGATCACTGCAACCCGTAGGGCCTAAAGGTTGTCGAACTGGTAGATCGGGTCCAGCGGGGTACCCGCTACCGTTTCGCACACGTTGTGGATCAGGCCGTCGCTCAGGCGATACACCCAGCCGTGCAGGTGTGGCCCGCCGCGCTCCTTCCACGCCTTCTGGATGATGCTGGTCTTGGCCAGGTCGAGCACCTGCTCCTGCACGTTCAGCTCCACCATGCGGTCGAAGCGTTCTTGCTCGGTGGGTAGTGCATCCACCTCTTGCTGATGGATCCGGTACACATCCTTGATGTTACGCAGCCACTTGTTGATGATGCCCAGCGATTGGTGGCTCATGGCCGCCTGTACTCCACCACAGCCATAGTGGCCACAGACGATGACGTGCTTCACCTTGAGGTATTCCACCGCGTACTGCAGCACGCTCAGCAGGTTCAGGTCGGTATGCACCACCATGTTGGCGATGTTGCGGTGCACGAAGATCTCGCCGGGGTTGGTTCCGGTTATCTCGTTCGCTGGCACCCGGCTGTCGCTGCAACCGATCCAGAGGAACTCGGGGCGTTGCACCTTTTCCAGGCGGTGGAAGAATTCAGGGTCGCGGCTCACGGTGTCCTCGGCCCATGCTTTATTGTTGATCAGCAGTCGCTTGTACGATTCCATGTGTAGGGTGGGTGTTGGTCGCTGTGTTATTGTACCACGGTCGCGCCGCTCGGTGGCGCAGTGCCCGGATGATTCGATGAAGCTCCTATCCAAGGCACCTTGAAGCCGAGCAGTTCATATCGGATGCCTCGTTGCCCAGCGGACACAGTGAAGTCCTCGATGATCTCGAACACATCGGGGTCCAGGTCGATGGTGCGGTTGGCGTCGATCACCACGCGTGATCCGTCGGGCAATTCGCTCAATGTGCGTTTGATGCCGGCCTTGTTCAGGAAGGTAACGTCCTCGCTCAGCTCGATGTATATGGGTAGGCCTGGTTTGAAGCGTTTGGGGTCGAAGTGGAAAGGCACTTTGTAGTTCTTCCAAAGGATGTGTATGAACGCCACCGCCATGCCCAGTGCCACGCCGCGAAGCAGGTCATTCGTCACCGCCATGAACCCCACCGTGACCATGAACTGGATGAACTGGATCCGCCCTACTTTCCACATGGAAACGAAAAGCGATGGTTTCGCCAGCTTGTAGCCCACCATCAGCAGGATGGCCGCCAGACTGGCGAAGGGGATGGAACGCAGCACCGGTGCGATGGTGATCACGGCCAGAACGATGAACCCGCCATGTAGGATGGCAGAGAGCCTCGTGCGCCCACCCGCCTGGATGTTGGCGGAACTGCGCACCACCACCTGGGTCAAGGGAATGCCACCAAGAAGACCGCTGACCATGTTACCGATGCCCTGTGCATGCAGTTCGCGATTGGCAGGGGTGATGCGCTTCTGGGGGTCGAGCTTGTCCGTGGCCTCCACACACAACAGTGTCTCGATGCTCGCCACCAGAGCTATCGTCAATGCGACGGTCCACACTTCCTTATCCCCGAGATGGGTGAAGTCCGGAAACGTGAAGGCGTTGAGGCCAGTGATGTCCGGGAAATCCACGAAGTGCTCAGGGCCGATGAACAGGGCTGGAATGCCTTGGAACACGCTCGACAGGAGGATGCCCGCCAAAACGGCCAGCAAAGGACCGGGGATGTACCGCAGCCACTGGTTCCGCTGGATGAAGGGACGCTCCCAAAGCAGTATCAGGCCGATGCACAGCAGTGTGACCACCAGCGCCCCGGGCGTGAAGCCCTCCATCATGTGGATCAGTTCCGAGAAGGTGTTCTCCTGGTCGGGCTGGTCGAAGCTTTCGTCACCCAAAGGCACACGGTCGTAACCGATGGCGTGCGGGATCTGCTTGAGCATGATGATGACCCCGATGCCTGCCAGCATGCCCTTGATCACGGCACTCGGGAAGTAGTATGCGATGATCCCCGCGCGTAGGAAGCCGAGCAAAACCTGGAGCGCACCCGAGATGACCACCGCCACAAGAAAGACCTCGTACGCCCCCAGGTCCTGTATGCCCATCAGCACGATCGCCGTCAAGCCGGCCGCTGGACCGCTCACACCCAATGGAGAACCACTGATGGCACCCACCACCAGTCCGCCGACCGCACCTGCGATGATGCCTGCCAGGGGCTCGGCACCGGACGCAACGGCGATGCCCAGGCACAAGGGCAGAGCGACGAGGAAAACGACGATGGACGCAGGGAGGTCCTGCTTCCAAGAACTGAAGAGATTCGAACGTTCCATATTTACGGACAGAAGGGAAAGGGATCCAGTGAAGCGGGGCGCGGACAGGGTCCTCTGCCCCAATGGCCCCGGCAAGGGTCCACGGTGCGACGGGGCCTAATCAGGCCGCAACACAAGCCCGCCACGGCGGAGGCACCGGAACCTCGCCATGCAGCACGCTGAACGGCAGAACGGTGATCTCCCCTCGCATAAGTCCCGGCACCTGTAGTCCCGGATGGGAGGATGCACTGGTGGGGCGGTTCACGTTGATGGCGTGTTTCACCTCCTCCTCTTCAATGATCGGCAGCGGACAGGTCCCCTGTTCCATGAACAGGTCGATGATCACCTTGGAGTACATCACCTGTGGCAGAGCCCAGAGCCACACGCTCAGCACCAACGCAAAAACACGGAGTGCTTTGCTGGAAGGAACGGAACTGGTCGGGCGTTTCATGGGACCGCGAAGGTAGGATCTCCGTCCTCGGCAACAGTGCCCTTGGGAGCATTTAACGTATCGGACTAGTTCAACTGGTAGGGGAAACACATCACCATCTCGGGTATCGTCACCCTGAACCGATGCCCGTCCCGGATACGCTCCATGAGATAGGTCCCCCGCATCCGTCCTACGCTGCTTCGCAGGTCGCAGGCACTGGTATAGGTGAACGATCCGCCACTTTCCAACAAAGGGGTGGCACCCACCACGCCCGGGCCTTCGACCTCCGACTGAGGATGTAAACTGTCCGTGATCTCCCAATGGCGCCGCAGCAGTCGCACGCTATCACGGCCCTGGTTCGCGATGGTGATGCGGTAGCTGAACAGGAAGCGACCCGCGCGGGCATCACTGTGCCCCTCCTCAAAGGTCGGTTCGGCCGTGATCAGGATATCGTGTGTGACCGCTGTGCTCACTGGTTCGCTTCGCAGGGGGCTGTCCCTTGTGAGATGCAAGTCTAACGCTTGGGGCGACCAATTGGTTGAAGCTGCCGCCGTCATCCACGATCCGGCTGTTGACAAGGGATGGTCCAGCGCTTGCCCCGCATGGGGATACCCCGATACCTTGCCGCCTTTCCCGATCGACCATGCGCACACGCAACCTTCTGGCATCCAGTGTATTTCTTCTTCAATTGGCTGCTGTGGCCCAATACAGTGGTCCGGAAAGCGTGGAGCATGACCCGGTCGGGGACCGCTATTTCGTGAGCAACACGGGGTCCAGCGTGATCAAGGTGCGTACCCAGGCCGGTGCCGTTTCCGACTTCGTGTCCGTGAACCCCGCACCCTATGGTCTGGAGATCATGGGTGACACCCTGTTCGCTTGCTCCGGTGGCTCGGTGAAGGGCTACCTGCTCTCCACTGCTGCGCAGGTGTTCAACCGCAACTTGGGAGGGTCATTCTGCAATGGCATCGCCACGGATGGGCGTTATCTGTACGTGACCGATTTCTCTGCAAGCCGGATCTACAAGGTGGATGTGGCCAATAATTCCCACACGACCTTGGTGAACAATACGGCAGGCACCCCCAACGGTATTGTGTGGGATGCCACCGCCGAACGTTTGGTGGTGGTCTTTTGGGGTGCCAATGCACCGGTGAAGGCCTTCGATCGCAACTCCGGGGCCGCCACCACGCTCATAGCCAATACGGGCCTGTCCAACATCGATGGGGTGACGATCGATTGTGCGGGGCGCTTCCTCCTCGCCTCGTGGAGCCCCGATCGCATCACCCGCTACGATGCCGATCTTTCCGGACCTGGGGTTGACCTTGCCGTGCCAGGCCTGAACAACCCGGCCGACATCGATTACGACCTGGTGAACGATCGCATCTGCATACCCAATAGTGGCAGCAATACGGTGACGCTCTTTGAGGTGGATTGTTCGACAGGGATCACGGAGATGGCCGCAGTACCCCTCCGTGCGGTTCCGAACCCGGCATCGGACATCATCCGCTTCGAACCCGCCACCACCCGGCCTGAACGCTACATGCTGCTCGATGCACGCGGATCGCTGATCGCCGGAGGCGTGCTGTCCACCAGTGCCCAGTTGGACATCAGTGTGCTCGGTGCCGGGCTCTACACGGTGATCTTCTCCCGCACCGGAGCCCAGGTCAGGTTCGTCAAGCAGTAAGGCTCAGCCTCTTCGACTGTTGAGGAAACGGACGCCCACCAGTCGGTCGCAGCGTTGCATCCGGTCGGTGAAATAGACCAGCACGAGGTAATCGTTCTCAGCCTGGTAATGGGAGCCCTCCACGGAAGTGATATCGGCCGCGGTACCATCAATGCCGGGTAGCGCGTAGGCGAAATCGTAGAAGCCCTGTTTGAGCAACAGCTCAGCTTTGTACGATGCGGTCTGCGGATCCCAGCGCATCTGGTTCTGCGGCAGGCAGCGATTCTCGCTGAAGGCGCCGTAGATATAGGGCGCCTGTGCCAGTTGCGCTTCCATGGGCAGGGTGAAGTGCACCATGACATAATCCGCTCCGAGCGGGTCCCCATCAAAGAGGTCGTTTCGGATGAAGAAGCGACCGTTCAGGTCGGGCTGGTCGAAGTAGACCCGGAAGCTCCGTTTCGGCTCGGCTGTGAGGTGGGCATGGTAGACACCTTCCCCCGCGCCACCATCGATCCGGGCCACCCGTTGCGTGGTGAAGCGCAGGTCCTTCAGGTCGAAGTTCCGGTACTCGTTCCCTCCCATGAACAAGCCCTGCTCCGGAAAGTCGTACACCAGTTCCGCCCCTCGCATGAACCGCGGTCTGAAGCCCGTCCGTAGGTCGTCCCACCGCATGTTCTGGAGCATCGCCACATGGATCTCCGCAAACGGGTCCTGCACGGGAAGTTGGGGATGACGCACCACCAGGTCAACCTGTTGGGCCACATCCCGCAGGTCCACCGTCCGGGAGGCTTGTATCGCCGCATCGATCTCCACGCGCTGTTCGAAGACCATGAACCGACGTGTCAGTACCAGGTCCGTTTCGTCGCTGTCCCGGAACACCTTCAGCAGGTAGTTGCCCGAGCGCGTGATCCGGATCATCTCATTCGGGAAGCTCACCTCATACTGGATGAAAGGCTGCAGGGTGTTGAAGCTCTGGCGACCGCTGGGCAGGTAGTCGCTCATGGCCCCTTCCAGGTACTGTCCCTGCATCAGATCGCTGGGGCTCCAGTATGCATCGCAATGGACCAGTGTATAGGAGAGGTATTCCACATCGGGTTGCAGGTCATCGAAACGCAGCACAAGTGCATCGGTCCCGTTCAGTTCAATGATGGGCGGTGACAGTTCGAAGCCCTGCTTGAACAGTTGCACCGTGCGCACCGAAGGACTGTAGGTGCGGTCCTCCATGATCAGGTCGTTGGCGGGGACCGGCTCCGATGCCCTGGCATGGCCATTGCCGCAGAAGACCGCCAAGAGCAGGAACGCCCGGGATATCAAGGTCGTTCCGGGGCGAACTGGACGGAAGTGCCATCGGTCGCCGGAGAGTGCCGAAAAAGCGAAGGAGGACAAGGATTTCAACAACATTGTGATGATCGTCACCAATACCGAAAGTGTTCTACTTTTGCCGCGCCTGTACCCCTTGGCAGGCATTTCCAAGCGCCCATGTCCAAGACCATACGGATCCGCAAAGGCCTCGACATCCGCCTCAAAGGTGATGCCGAACAGGTCCTTGTCCAAACCGATCCCGCGAAGGTCGTCGCGTTGAAACCGACCGATTTCCACGGCCTCGTACCCAAAGTACTGGTGAAACCAGGCGACAAGGTCCTTGCGGGGAGCCCCCTGTTCGGTGATAAGTACAATGAACGGGTGCTCTACACCAGCCCCGTGAGCGGCGAGGTGGCCGATGTGGTGCGAGGCGAGAAGCGCAAGGTCCTGGAGGTCCGCGTGCTGGCCGATGCCCAGACGCGCCATGAGGACTTCGGTGCCGGAGACCCCAATTCCATGAACCGGGAGACTGTACTGCAGAAGCTCCTCAAGAGCGGTGCGTTCGCCTTTGTGCGCCAGCGTCCCTTCGATGTGGTCGCCGATCCGGCACAGGAGCCCAAGGCCGTGTACGTTTCCTGCTTCGACAGCAATCCCCTTGGGGTGGACTTGGATTTCTTGGTGCGCAACCACGGTGCCGACCTGCAGGCCGGCATCGATGCCATGGCCAAGCTGACCAAGGGCAAGGTGCATCTGGGGGTCAGTCCCCGGACCACCGCCCAGGAGTTCCTACAGGCGAAGAATGCGGTCATCAACACCTTCGAAGGGCCTCATCCGGCAGGCAACGTGGGGGTGCAGATCCATCACACCTCGCCCCTGAACAAGGGTGAAGTGGTCTGGACGGTCGCCGTGCAGGACCTGCTGATCATTGGCCGTTTGTTCCGCACTGGGCACTTCGATGCGACACGCGTGGTGGCCGTGACCGGTTCCGAGGCGAAGACTCCCAAGTACTTCCGCACTGTGATGGGTGCACCGATCCAGGACCTGGTCGGCACGCTGCCGTCCACCGTACGGGTCGTGAGTGGGAATCCCCTGACAGGCGAACGCGTGAGCAACGATGGCTTCCTCGGGGCCTACCACAGCCAGGTGACCCTGTTGCCCGAAGGGGACGCCCCCAAGTTCTTCATCACCGATGGTTGGGCTTCACCCGGCTTCGACATCTTCAGTGCCAACCGCAGTTTCCCCACCTGGCTGATGCCCGGGAAGAAGTACCGGATGGACACCAACCAGAACGGGGAGGAGCGTGCCTTCGTGATGAGCGGCCAGTACGAAGCGGTCTTCCCCTTCGACATCTACCCTGTTCACCTGCTGAAGGCGATCCTGGCGAACGACATCGAACAAATGGAGAAACTGGGGCTTTATGAAGTAGCGCCCGAGGACTTCGCGTTGTGCGAGTTCGTATGCACCAGCAAGATCAATTCGCAGAGCATTGTCCGTGAGGGCCTCGATGCGCTGAAGAAGGAAACCACTTAAGCCCGTCACAGCCGTGAAAGCACTGCGTAATCTGGTCGATAGCGTGAAGCCCAACTTCGCCAAGGGCGGCAAGTTGGAAAAGCTCCATTGGGTGTTCGATGGTCTGGAGACCTTCCTGTTCACCCCGGGCCACGCCACTGAGAAAGGTGCCCACATCCGAGATGGTATCGACCTGAAGCGGACGATGAGCATCGTGATCACCGCAATGATCCCCTGCCTCCTGTTCGGGATGTGGAACGTTGGTCATCAACATTACCTCGCCATCGGTGAGCTCTCGGCGCTGGGTGAAGGCTTTTGGGAGAAGTTCCTGTTCGGCGCCATCAAGGTCCTGCCCATCGTGGTGGTGAGCTATGGCGTTGGTCTCGGGATCGAATTCCTATTCACCACCATCAAGGGCCACCCCATCCAGGAAGGTTATCTGGTGAGCGGCATGTTGATCCCCTTGGTGATGCCGGTGGATACCCCGCTGTGGATGGTGGCGATCGGTTCCGCCTTCGCCGTGGTCATCGGCAAGGAGGTCTTTGGTGGCACCGGGATGAACGTGTTGAACGTTGCCCTGACCGCACGTGCCTTCCTCTTCTTCGCGTACCCCACCATGATGAGCGGAGACAAGGTCTGGGTGAACACCAGTCTCGAACCCGGTCAGGCCGTGGTGGACGGGTACAGCGGTGCGACTTCCCTGGGCCTTGCCGCCACCGGCAATGCGGCTTCCGTGGTGCCCATGATGGATTCGTTCTGGGGCTTTGAGGCGGGAAGCATCGGGGAGACCAGTGCCTTCGCCTGCCTGATCGGCGCGGCCATCCTGATCATCACGGGTATCGGAAGCTGGCGCATCATGCTGGCGGTGCTGCTGGGTGGTGTGGCCATGTCGGGCATCTTCAACCTGGTGGGCCCTTCGCTGAACAACGCCTACATGCAGATCCCGGTGTTGCACCAACTCATGCTGGGCAGTTTCTTCTTCGGCCTGGTGTTCATGGCCACCGACCCTGTGACCGCCTCCCAGACCAACTCGGGCAAATGGATTTACGGCTTCTTCATCGGGTTCCTTGCGATCCTGATCCGGGTGGTGAACCCTGCCTACCCTGAAGGCATGATGCTCGCCATCCTGTTCATGAACGTGATGGCACCGCTGATCGATCACTACGTGGTGCAGGCCAACATCAAGCGGCGCAGCAAGCGCATGGCCCTTCAAACCGCCTAACGCCAACGGAACCATGGCATTCGACAAGAACAGCAATTCCTTCACCTTCATCTTCGCCGCTGTGCTGGTGTCGGTGGTGGGCACCCTGTTGGCGGTGACCTACATGAGCCTGAAGCCAGCGTACGACGAGAACGTGCGCCGGGAGAAGATGCAGAACATCCTCGCCGCGATGAACGTGAAGGTGGCGCGTGATGCGGCCCCGGATGAATACAAGAAATTCATCACGGAGACCTTGGTGGTGGATGCAACGGGTAAACCGGTTGAAGGGGACGCTTTCGGCCTGGACGTTCTAAAGCAGTACAAGGATTGGAAAGCCGGCATGGTCGCGGATGAAGCACTGAAGTATCCGGTCTACAAAGCGAACAGCAGCGAGGGCCAACTCTACATCCTGCCCATGGTGGGCACCGGTCTGTGGGGCCCCGTTTGGGGGTATGTGAGCGTGAAGACCGATGGTCGCACCGTATACGGCAGCACCTTCGATCACAAAGGGGAGACCCCTGGTCTGGGTGCGGAGATCGCAACGCCCATCTTCATCGATCAATTCGCCGGCAAGACCATCACGGACGAGAACGGTACCTATACCGGAATCAAGGTGTATAAAGGAGGAAGTGGCACCACTGACCCGCACGGTGTGGACGGCATCAGCGGAGGTACGATCACCAGTGACGGTGTGAACGAAATGCTCCAACGCACCCTTGCCATCTATGACGTGTACCTGAAGTCGATCAACAATACAACCGCAGCACGATGAGCACCGATGTGAAGGCACCTGAGGTGAAGCCCTCGGAAGGGCTCTTCAGCAAGAAGAACCGCGCGCTGATCACCGATCCGCTGAACGATAACAACCCCATCACCGTGCAGGTGCTGGGTATCTGTTCGGCACTGGCGATCACCGTGAAGATGTCCAACGCTCTGGTCATGAGCATCAGCGTGCTGGCCGTGGTGGTCGCGGGCAACATGATCATCAGCGCACTGCGTAATGTGATCCCCAGCCGCATCCGCATCATCGCCCAGTTGGTGATCGCCGCAGGCTTGGTGACCTTGGTGGACATCGTCCTAAAGGCCTATGTCTATGACGTGGCCAAGCAGGTGGGTGTGTACGTGGGCCTGATCATCACCAACTGCATCATCATGGGCCGCTTCGAGGCCTTTGCCATGGGCAACAAGGTGGGGCCCAGCGCGCTGGATGGCTTGGGGAATGCCCTCGGTTACGCGTGGATCCTGGTGGCAGTGGCTTTCTTCCGCGAGCTCTTCGGAAGCGGATCGCTGATGGGTATGCGGGTCATTCCCGAGAGCTGGTACGCCACCCAGGGCGGCTTCTATTTCAACAACAACATGATGATCCTGCCCCCAATGGCGTTGGTCATCGTGGGGATCATCATCTGGATCCAGCGTGCTCGTAATACCAAGCTCATCGAACAAGCCTAAGCACGAAGCCCCATGAACCTCGTTAACATCTTCGTCAAGGCGATCTTCATCGAGAACATGATCTTCGCCTACT
>JBGTAJ010000053.1:0-5354 GCA_041749915.1 Flavobacteriales bacterium | reverse complement strand
TCATCGGTGGTACAGCGTGTCAAAGATCTTGACCTGAAAGCCTTTCACAACATCATGGAACGTTATCGCGGTGCCCTTCACGGTGGTACAGCGTGTCAAAGATCTTGACCTGAAAGCCTTTCACAACCCGCTCGTTCACGTTGTCGAAGGGCTTGAAGGTGGTACAGCGTGTCAAAGATCTTGACCTGAAAGCCTTTCACAACCCAACCTTAAACACGAACACTCCATGAAAAGGTGGTACAGCGTGTCAAAGATCTTGACCTGAAAGCCTTTCACAACCTGAAACCATGTGGCCTGATCGGTGTAGGTGGTGGTACAGCGTGTCAAAGATCTTGACCTGAAAGCCTTTCACAACCGGTCCACGATCCACTTGGAGAGACGCCAGGGTGGTACAGCGTGTCAAAGATCTTGACCTGAAAGCCTTTCACAACGGACACCGTGGCGGTCAGGTCGTCGCCTTCGGTGGTACAGCGTGTCAAAGATCTTGACCTGAAAGCCTTTCACAACCAGGTATGCCATGATCAGGCGTTGGTGATGGGTGGTACAGCGTGTCAAAGATCTTGACCTGAAAGCCTTTCACAACCCGGTCCGTTGGCGGAGTAGACCCCGAGTTGGTGGTACAGCGTGTCAAAGATCTTGACCTGAAAGCCGAGTTGGGCCCAGAGGTCCGGTGGCAATGTACGGCCAGCTTGCATTTCGACCCCTGGTCCCAACTCGGCTTCGGCCTGGCGGCCGAGTGGCTATTAAGGATGGCTGGGCTGCGCGCTGCGCAGGATCGCCGTTCCGGCCTCTTGTCCTCCATATCCCCTCATTAGTCTCCGCCTCGGGACCCTGCACCGGTGCGCTAGTGTGAATGGGATATTCCCCTCTACTCCGTCGGCCCACTATCCACCCCGCCTTCCAGTTCGTTCTGCACGGTGGTGGGTATGCGGCTGAAGAGCTTGAGGTGGGTGCTGGCCTAAATGGCATCCACGCTGGTGCGGTGTTGAAACACCGCAGGGCGTGAGCACCATACCGAAGCCCGTTGGAAAGGTGCAACCTACGCGGCAGCCCCGCCCCTGGCCAGGCCCAGGTACCACCCGATGACGCCGCCGAGGATGCCCACGGTGAGGGCGGCCGCAGCCACATCGGCCAGCACCGGCCAGAGGGAACGGTAGAAATGGGTGGTGGAGAACCAGTAGAGGTCTGCCATGGTGGCCACCATGGCACCGATGAGGGCACCGAGCAGGAGCCCTGCGCTGAAGGTGCGGACATGGGCCCAGCGCTCGAAGACCAATGCGATGAGCAGCGCGTAGGCCATACAGGAGAGCACGAGGAAGAGCATGGAGGTGGCATCACCCTCTTTGCGGAAGCCGGGCAACGCAGTGGTCTGCGCCGCCATGTAGCGGCCCAGGAGCCCCTCGAACACCAGCCAGCCGGCCAGGAAGTAAGTGATGGTGCCGATGAGGGTGGCAATGGCGATGCGCATGGGGTGGTGCTTTGCACCAATAGTAGTACTCCCGAGGATATCCTGACAGGCCGGTCCTGGTGATGCCATTGCAACGTGTCGAGCCGCGGTCCCTGCAACATGCAGAGATCTCCAACAGTGCTTTTGAGGGAGGCCGTGCTGAAACATGACAGGTAATGAGTGGCCAGTAAACTCGGCCTGCGCCCAGCGGCCGGGCTGTTCAGGCCTCCTCCTCACCACCCCGCTCCCTGATCTGCACCTCGTTCTTGTACTTGGCATGGCGATATGCTCGGCATCGCCGCGCAGCATGCCGCGCACCTGCACCAGGTAGTCCACCTTGTCCTCTTGGGTCAGGGTGCCTTGCTTGCGCTTCTCTTGCAGTTGCTCTGCGGTGTACTTCGGGGTGGGCATGGGCTACGATGCTTGCAAAATTGGTGGTGATCGATGTGGAATTTCCCTGCGGGCTTGATTTTCTACAGCGCTCTGTAATAGTTTGGCCGCCTGGTATTACACGGATGCCCGTGGACCCCAAGGCGGCCTGGTTAACGGAGCACCCATCGGTCGCCGGGGCCCCACGGGCGTTCGTGTAATAGGCGCTGTGTGAAGCGGGCCATTCCCAAGGCCTCTCCTCGCTGGGTCGCGGTATGATCAATGTCATTGCATACCCCATCGTTCGTCGTATATTTCATCGGTGCAGGTCCATCAACAGACCGGCACTGAAGACATGCTTCACCACTATACCGTCACCGCCCGGCCTGATGGCCGCTGGCAGGGAGGGCAGAAGAACAGCTTGGTGCCCTATATGGTGGCCGACACCCAGCAGGAGGCGGAAGAGGTGATGTGCGAAATGGCCCAGGCGATGGGCCGCTCACAGGTGGTGATCTATGATGCCGACGGTGCCATGAAGCACGTACGGTCCTTCGGCCCAGTGCGGGTTGGTCGTACAGAGCCCTTGGGCTAGCGGGGCGGTAGCGCAGGCTCTGCCTGGTGGACACTGACTACAGACGGCATCGCTCATGATAAGGTCCGGGTGTTATCAAAGAACCCATACAGCAGAAACTCGTTGTGCGAATCCTCGAACTCGACCTTGGCTATACGGCCGTCCGCATCGATGGTGAAATTGAACACCGAGACTTCGCCTTTGGGACCGTCGTATCCGATGGAGAGGAACACGAGGCCCTCGATGCCCAGTTCCACATCGAGCTGCAAGCCCCCATCATATTGCAGATCGTGCAAGCCTTTGTAGTCGTCGTGGAAGATCCCCAGCAGATCAAGGCCTTGGTCCAGTGCCTCGTTGATCCGGTCGATGGTGAGGTTCCTATCGGGATGTTTTCGCAGTGCCCGCAGCATGCCGACAAGCTCGCTCTCCTCAACCAGGGACAGAGCCTTCCAGATGACCTGCTGCTCATAGTTCAGCGGTGGTAGGTGGGTGCGGGGCATGGGTTTGGTTTTGAACGAAATTATTGGGTCGCCTTGGTTACCGGGTTGGCTGGCCCCTTGAACTTTTGAACCGGTGCAGGTTCTTCGTTCCGTGGCTTTTGTCCCAGCGCCGCCCCCCTCACTTCCACCCGTTCGCCTTCACGGCGTGGATCAGGTCGGCCTTGGAGTGGAGGTCCAGTTTGCGGCAGCCGTTGCGGCGGTGGGTCTCGGCGGTGTCGTAGCTGATGCCCAGCTTGGCGGCCACGTGCTGCAGGTCCTTCACCCGGGGGTCGGTGTAGAGCAGCAGCACCTGCCGTTCACGATCGGTGAGGCTGGCCCACAGCTCGTCCGGGTGACGCTTGGCCAGTTCGTCCTCCACGCTGCGGCGCAGGTCGCGGTCCATGAGCTCGTTGTAGTAGTAGCCCTGGGTGTACACGGCGTGCAGGGCTTTGTAGAACTCTTCCGTGCGGCAATCCTTGCGCAGCACGGCACGGGCGCCCAGCTGCAGGGCCAGGCGCACATCGTGGGGTGGCATGTCGAAACTGATCATGATGCAGAGGGTGCGCGGGTGGTGGCGGGCCATGAAGCGCAGGGTGTCGAAGCCATCGCGCTTGGGCATCTCCCGGTCGATGATGGCGATGTGGATGTGGCCCACCTCTGCGATGACCCGTTCGAAGTCCACACCGTTCTCGGCCTGCACCACCTGGCGGGCGTGCGGCCAGCCCCCGACGGTGAGGGCGAGGCCGGGGCGCATGAGGTGATGATCATCGACCACGGCGAGGGTGAGGGCGGGTGAGACCATTGCGCACGGTGTTGGTGACGCTTTAAAAATAGCAGGAAAGGTGATCGGGCGAAACATGCAGTGGCCCTGCGCCTGCCTGGTGCCTCAGGGCCACCGGTGGCAGCAAAGCCGGCCTGTGGAGCAGCGCCCGGGCCATGCCGTGCGGGGCCACCCCTGCTGCTGCTCCCTACCGCTTCTTCGTGCTCGCCTTGGCGTGCGGGTTGTAGGCCAGGGCCAGCGTTATCCAGTGGTCGGGGTGTTTGTTGAGTGCAAAGCCCGCTGGGGTGACGTGGAGGTAGGTCCGGTGCGGGGACAGAAAGATGGAAAAAGATCGCCGACCGATCGGGTGATGGGCGGTGCGCGCTGGGGGCAAGGACCCGCGAACGGTACACCGAGGGCGACCATGCCGACCCCCAGAACGGACCGCACGCGGACCTTCGCCAAACAAAAAGGGGCACCCACCGGGTGCCCCTTTTCAGGTGATCGGTCCGCCGATCAGCGGATGACGATGCGCTGTTCCACGGTCTGTGCTTCGGTGCTGAGGCGCAGCACGTAGGTGCCTGCGGCCAGCTTGCCCGCCAAGGCCAGCGGCATGCTGCTGCCCGCACTGGTGGTGCGGTTGGTGGTGTACACCAGGCGGCCGGTCAGGTCCAGCACGTCGATGTCCGTGCGCTCCGCGGTGCCGAAGCGGATGGTGAAGTCGCCATTGCTCGGGTTGGGGAACACGCTCCATGCCGCGGCATTGGCATGATCGATGCCCGTGGACAGATCGGTCACATCCACGCTGTAGTCCTCCACCTGCCCGAAGGTCGAATTATCACATGGCGTGTCGTTCGGGGTGTTGGCGTAGTCCACACCCGTGTAGGTATCGTGCAAGCGCACGCGCATGCGGGTGGTGCCGGCCACTGCGGTGAGCGGCACGGTGATGTTGCCCGCGTGCGGACCAACGCCAACGGCACTGGCGAACACAAGCTCACCGGCGTCGAAGGTGCTGTTCTGGTCCCAATCGACCCAGGCAAGCACCTGGTCAGTGGCATAGCCGGCGGTGATGGTCACCGACATGGGGTAGCTGTTGCCAGGGATCACCGCAGCGCTCTGGGCGGTGAAGTCCTCGAAGCCGGCTACGCTGGTGGAGTTGTTGTTGAGGCCGGCGAAGGTGACGTTGCCGATCTTCTCGAACTGCAGGCTCTCGGCGCCCGCGGTGCAATAGTCACCCGATGTGGCGCAGGCGCTGGCGCTCACGGCGATGGTGTACGGTCCCATGGCCTGGGCGGGATCCATGAGCACGGGCAGGTACCAGGTGCCCGCCGGCAGGTTGAAGTACGCGATGGTGATGTTCTCGTCCGCGCAGGTGGTGAACTCAGCCGCGCCGAGCACGAAGGTGCTGGCCGGGCAGTCGTTGGTGAGGAAGATCCAGGCGTTGGTGAACACCGGGTCGGTGCCGCAGTACGAGACCACGACGTTGCTGCACTCGGTGGTGGTGAAGGCATGCCACACCGTGGGGTCGATGGGGTCCAGGTCGGAGCCGGGCAGCGCGTCACCGGTGCTGGTGGCGCCGGTGTTGTCGCCCGCGAAATTGACGGTGGAGCCCACGCCGAGCGCTACGGGGATCACATTGCCGCACAGGTCATTGGACGGCGCGGGGCCACTGGCGGACACGTTGACGGTGTAGTCCTCCACTTCGCCGTATTCGCTGGTGCCGCAGGG
>JBGTAJ010000052.1:0-7387 GCA_041749915.1 Flavobacteriales bacterium | reverse complement strand
AGGGGCAGGGGCAGGGGCAGGGGCAGGGGCAGGGGCAGGGGCAGGGGCAGGTGGCAGGGGCAGGGGCAGGGGCAGTGCGCCACGGACCGCGGGCTAGCGGGTCTATGCCTCGGTACTGGGCTCCGGGTCTGGCTCAACGGTGCTGAGGTCGTGGTGTTTGCCACTGGTCAGCAGGCCGATCATCATCACCACGCTGGTCCCCAGGATGACCAGGAGCAGGACGCTTCCGTCGCGATCGGGGATACGCAGGTGATCAGGGATGTTGTAGGCCAGCAGGATGGTGATCAATCCACGTGGCGCCATCAGGGCCAGTGTGCGGGCACCTTCGACACGCATCACGCCAGAGACCAGGCCACGCACGGAGTAGATGGCCACCATGATCAGTCCGCCCAACACCAGCACGTCCTGGTCGAAAAGGCGGCGTACATCGATGATCAGCCCGAACATCAGGAAGAAGAAGGTCCGCACCACGAAGGCGGTCTCGGCCGTCACCAGGTGCAGCTCGCGTTCGATGTTCAACATGGTGGACGAACGGGTGATGCGCGCCACCCAGCCCCTGAACATCAGGCCCTGGTTGCTCACCATGAGGCCGAAGACCAAAATGATGAGCAGGGACGACAGGCTCATCTTCTTGCCCAGGGAATAGAGCAGGATGAGCACGGCGATGAGCAGGAAGAACTTGACCCGGGTGCGGATGCGCTGGAACACCCAGATGACCCCGAAGCTGGCCAGGACCGATACCACCACGGTGAGTGCCACGTTCCAGACGAACACCCCCGCGATCCCGATGGCACTGGAGCCACTATGGTCCTCGATGAGGAAGTAGAAGACCATGATGCCCAGGATGTCCGAAAAGGTGGCTTCGTACACGATGAAATCGCGCCTGTCACGGCTGAAGGAGGCCACGCTGGGAAGCACGATGGCGCTGCTGACAATGGACAGCGGCATGGCGTAGACGAGGCACTTGTACAGGTCTGCCCCGAGCACGTAGTGGACGATGAAGGTGATGGCCGTGGCCGTACCGACCAGGGAGAACAAGGCCACCAGGAACGAACGGCGGATGAAGGCGCGGCGGTCCGCGCTGAGCTTGAGGTCCAACGCGGCCTCCAGCACGATCATGATCAGCCCCGAAATGCCCAGGATGTGCAGGGCCTGCGCTACCAGGGGATTGTATTTCGTGCCTCCGTAGTGGTCCAGCACCTGGTGCAGTGCTAGGCCCACGCCGATGAGCATGAGCACACTGGGCAGGTTGGTGAGCTTGGCCAACCAGTTGAAGAGGTGCGACAGGATGATCGCCGAGGATGCAAGGATCAGGAAAACGTAGGGGTCCATGCGGGCTGCGGCGAACGGTTCACAAAGATGGCCGGAAACTCCATTTACTGGGTTCAGAGCGTTCAATCACCCAGCCCCACGGGCTCTTCCTTGAAGATCCAGAACTTCTGGCCGATGAAGTTGAACACCGAGCAGATGCCCGTGGCACCCACGAAGGCCACCAGGTATTTGTGCGGCACGGCGGCGAACACATCGTTCTGGTGGAGTACCGCGAGGAACAGCGAGTTCATGCTCACGTTGAGGATCAGCGAGACCCCGTAGAGCATCAGGAACTTCACCAGCCGCCGGTTGCTGCGGTCGCGGCGGCGCCAGGTCCAGCGCTTGTTCAGCTGGTAGGTCACCGACAGCCCGCAGAGGAAGGAGAGCGTCTTGGCCACGGCCTCATTGTCCAGCGGACGCGGAAAGGCATCGTCGGGGAAGAGCTGCAGGAACAGGTAGTAGCACGCGAGGTCGGTCAGCACCGCCAGCCCGCCGATGAAGGCGAACTTGGTGAGCTGTTTCTTCCCTTCGCTGATCCGCGGCATGGCAGGGCTGGTGGGAATGCGATCAACGACCGGTGAGGGCCTTGAACAGGTCGTTGCCGTTGGCGAAGAGGATGAGCCCCAGCAGCAGCACCATGCCCACCATCTGGGCCACCTCCAGCACGCGCTGGTTCGGCGGGCGGCCGGTGACCATCTCATACAGCAGGAACACCACGTGGCCACCGTCCAGCGCCGGGATCGGCAGGATGTTCATGAAGGCCAGGATGATGCTCAAAAAGGCGGTCATGTTCCAGAACACCTGCCAGTCCCACGTGGGGCTGAAGAGCCCGCCGATGGCACCGAAGCCACCGATCTGTCCGGCGCCTGTGCTGGAGAACAGAAGCTTCAGGGAACGGACGTATCCGCTCAACGTCTCCAGCCCGTAGCTGATGCCCGCCGGAACGGCCGAAAAGAAGCCGAAGGATTCATGCTCCAGCTTGAAGTAGGCCGAAGGCGGCTGGTTCCCGATGCCCACGGTGCCGTCCTCGCTCACCGTCATCCGCAGCTCGATGCGCGCACTGTCACGCTGCACCTTCACGGACACCTCCTTCCCCTTGCGTTCGCCCAAGGCTTCGCGCAGGTCGGTGTAGTACTGGGCATTGGCGTTGTCCACGGCCAGGATGCGGTCGCCCTTCTGCATGCCCGCTGCAGCAGCGGGACCTCCGGCCATTACGGTATCCACCACAAAAGGCACGCGGGGCGAGAACAGGACCTTCTCACCGCTCGCCAGGATGCTGTCGTGCACCGCGGGGCTCAGTGTGAGCTTCAGTTGTTCGCCCTTGCGCAGGATCGTCAGCTCGCGGGCCTCATCGATCAGGATGGCGCGCGTCACCTCCTCCAGGGTCTTCGGCGTCACCCCGCCCACGGCCAGGATGCGGTCACCGTCCTGCACGCCCTGCGCCTCCATCACCGGACTGGCATGCACGCCGAATTTCACCTCGTCCAAAGGCATGTAGTCGCGTCCCCAGGTGAAGAGGATGCCGATGTAGATGGCCATGCCCAGCAGCAGGTTCACGGTCACACCGCCCACCATGATGATGAGGCGCTGCCACGCGGGTTTGCTGCGGAACTCCCAAGGCTCGGGCGGCTTGGCCATCTGCTCCTTGTCCATGCTCTCGTCCACCATGCCGCTGATCTTCACATAACCGCCGAAGGGGATCCAGCCGATACCGAACTCGGTGCCCTTCCAGTTCCTCTTCCACAGGGAGAACCAGGGGTCGAAGAAGAGGTAGAACTTCTCCACGCGGGTGCCGAAGAGGCGCGCAGGGATGAAGTGGCCCAGCTCGTGCAACACCACCAGGATGCTGAGGCTGAGGATGAGCTGTGCGCCTTTGATCAGGATGTCCATGCGGAAGGGATGCCGGCCCGGGCCACACGACGCGCTTCGGCATCGCTGGCCTCCAGGTCAGGAAGCGAGGGGTTGGGGATGAACGATACGGTCTGCAGGCAGTGCTCCACCAGGTCGCTCATCTCCAGGAAGCCGATGGCATCCCGGAGGAAGAGCTCCACGGCCACCTCGTTGGCGGCGTTGAGCACGCAGGGCGCAGTGCCGCCCCGGTCCATGGCATCGAGCGCCAGGGCCAGGTTGCGGAAGGTGGACAGGTCAGGCTGCTCGAAGGTGAGCGCCGGATAGTTCAGGAAATCGAAGCGCGGCCAGGTCGTGGACAGGCGGTCCGGGTAGGCAATGGCATATTGGATGGGCAGCTTCATGTCCGGCAGGCCCATCTGCGCCTTCATGCTGCCATCACGGAACTGCACGATGCTGTGGATGATGCTCTGCGGATGAACGATGATCTCGATCTGATCCTTGCGCAGGTCGAACAACCACTTGGCCTCGATGGCCTCCAGGCCCTTGTTCATCAGGCTGGCACTGTCGATGGTGATCTTGGCGCCCATGTCCCAGTTGGGGTGCTTCAAGGCCTGGGCCTTGGTCACCTTCGCCAGATCATCCCGCGTACGACCGCGGAACGGTCCGCCGCTGGCCGTGAGCACGATCTTCTCGATCGGGTTGTGCCACTCGCCGGCCAGGCACTGGAAGATGGCGCTGTGCTCGCTGTCCACCGGGTAGATGTTCACCCCTTTCTCCCGCGCGGCCTTGGTGACGAGCTCGCCTGCCACCACCAGGGTCTCCTTGTTGGCCAGGGCGATGTGTTTGCCCGCTGCGATGGCCGCCAGTGTGGGCCGCAGCCCGGCGTATCCCACCAGCGCCGTCAGCACCAGGTCGATGCCCTCCATGGTCACGGCCTGCTCCAGCGCTTCCGCCCCGGCGTAGGCCTTGATGCCGGCCGGGAAGAGCACCTCCTTCACCTGTTCCAACTTGGCGGGATCGCCGATCACCACGGCATTGGGGGTGAACTCCAGCGCCTGTTCGATCAGCAGGTCCACGTTGTTGCCGCAGCTCAGCAGCTCCACCTGAAAGCGTTCGGGCTGTTCGCGCACCACATCAAGGGCCTGTGTGCCGATGGAACCCGTGGAACCGAGGATGGCGATGCGTTTGGTCATGTGCTCATGTGCTCATGCGAACATGTGCCCATGACGTTGGGGTTCACATGACTGCGAGGCTGAAAGCGTGCAAAGATCGCCTTTGGCGCGGGAACGGGGATCAGGACCTCGAACCACCGGATTGTTGGCACGCCTTACGGCGCTTGTGGGAGGAATACGGAATCACGGATCCACACGGATAAATGCGGCCTCGTTCCACCTACTTGTCACACCACTACTCCGATCAACAAGGGGAGGACATCCGTGCGTATCAGTGACCATCCGTGGTTCAAAAAACAAACTGCGCCCGTAGGGTGCAGCCCGATCACCTATTCAATACACCGCCTTCCGCTGTGCTTCGGACAAGGTGTAGATGAGCGAGGCGGGTTCGCACAGCACGGCCCGGTCGCCAAGCAAAGCGATCGGCGCTTTCAGCAACGCGGGGTTGTGGGCCACCACCTGCAGCCACCCTTCGGTGTCCAGGTCCCGGCCACGGATGTCGGACTGGTAGTAGGGGTGCGCCCGGTTCAACAGGTCCTTCGGTCGCAGGTTCAATTGCTTCAGCACCTGCCGCACGAAGGTGGTGCTCAGGCTCACGGCGCTCACGTCCTGGCGGTTCACCTTGGTGGCCAGTGAATACGCATAGGCCAAGGCCTTGCGCCCCTCGCTCGTGGTGCTGTCGTACACCAATGTCAATTCCTTGGAGTTCAGGGTGGTACTCATGGAGAATGGGAGGTTGGTGGAATGCTGAAGATACGTCACTGGAACCCGGTCCCGACAAGGAAGGCCGGCGCACCAGTGCGTCCAAGCACGGCGCATCGACCAATGGCTGGCTTTTTTCGACGGGAAATCGGTGCTAACCGGCCTCTACCACGTGCCACAGCACTGTATGGTCGCCGACCTGCGCCTTGAAATGCCGCTCCACGCGAACGCCCGCTCACCTCGCGGCCGAAGCCCGTCGCAGACGATCGTTGATCGCCCGGCCCAGACCCTGTTCGGGGAATTCCTCGGCCACGATCACAGTGCATTCGCTGTCGTCCATCTCGCGCAGCACGGCGAAGAGGTGGCGTGCCGCCTCGGCCAGGTCGCCTTGTTCGGAGAGCACCTCACAGCGGTGGGCCAGGTATTCGCGCTGGAAGCTGATGACACCAACCGAGCGGCCGGCGAAACGCTTGAGCAGGGCTTCCACATCGCCGCGGTACAGGGGTTTGCGGGGTGCATAATGGCTGTCCAACATGCCGGGCGCAGCTTGCAGGTCCTTCCGGGCGGCCAGTGTCAACGGGCCGGTGATGTGCTCGATGGCCTCAGTGGCGATGCCGCCGGGCCGGTAAAGCTGCCAGCGCCCATCCACCCAGCCGATGATGGTACTCTCCACACCCACGGCACAGGGGCCACCGTCCAGGATGTAGGGCACGCGCTCACCCAGCTGGTCGGCCACATGCTGCGCGGTGGTGGGGCTCACGTAGCCGAAGGGGTTGGCGCTGGGTGCGGCCAGGGGGAAAGGCAGGGTGCGCAGCAATTCCAGCGTCATGGGGTGGGCCGGCATGCGCACACCCACGGTGTCCAGGCCGCTGGTGACCAGGTCCGGCACCTCGGCGCGTTTGGGCAGGAGCAGGGTGAGCGGGCCGGGCCAGAAGGCGGCCATGAGCGCTTCGGCATGGGGCGGCAGTTCACGCGCCACCTGGTGGATGTCCTCGGGACGGCCGATGTGGACGATGAGCGGATCGAAGCTGGGGCGGTCCTTGGCGGCGAAGATGCGCAGTACTGCCGCCTCATCGAAGGCGTTCGCGGCCAGGCCATAGACCGTCTCGGTGGGGATGGCCACGATGTGTCCCTCACACAGGAGTTGTGCAGCGTGGGCGAGGCTGGTGCCGGTGGTGGCCGAGGAGGATGGTTCTTTCACAACAGGCGCAAGCCTTCCACACGTCGGAAGTGCTTCTGATTCAATGTGACCAATGGTAGACCGTGGACGATCGCGGTGGAGGCGATGAAAAGATCAGCCATGCCGATGGAACCTTCACCGCGTTTCCGAATACTCTGTTCGATCCGCACTGCCTCGTCCGCTACGCGTTCGTCGAAGGCATGGACCATGAAGGAATCCAGGAGATCATCCCAAAATCTTCTCTGAGGAACTGTGGCCCCTACCATGACCTCAAAACGGCTGAGCGCTGATATCCTCACAAGGACGCCACTGTGCGTTAGCCGAAATAGGGTACTTGCTTTCTTGTCCTTGCATCGAAAATGCTCGATCAGGACCGAAGTGTCGAACAAGGCCTCCGTCACCGCCATTCGTCGATGGCCTTGCGCACCTCTTCATAACGCTTGGCTTGGGCGTCCGAGATCGTAGGGGCCTTCAACAACAGCTCCTCCAATGCCTCGCGTCTGGCCTTTTCATCCTTGGACAACCAATTCTGCAGCCTGACCCGCTGTTCCTCTGGTAGTTGTAGGATCAGCCGCATCAAGTCGGTCAATCCGATATCGAGCTTCATATCCATGGCTTCAAAGATACTGCCGCAGGTACTCCTTCCGTAGAATGCCATGGGGCTACCTTCACGCCGTTGCACCTTGTCCTACTTGCACGTAGCAGTCTGGTTCAGCGTTGAAGAACGGACAATAGCCACACCCTAAACCAACGTTCCATGTTCCGCAACTGGTGGTTACTCGCCGTCAAAGGGGCCCTGCTCCTGATCATGGGCGCATACGTCCTCTTCAACGTCGAGCTGGCCTTGACGGCCCTGGTCTTCTACCTCGGCCTGCTGGCCTTGCTGGGCGGAGTAGCCGAGATCTCCCTGGCGATATTGAACCGGGACAGACCACAATGGACAGGGTATTTACTGGAAGGCCTGCTCGACGTCGGCATCGGCGTCCTGCTGCTGGCCAAGCCCGGCGTGGTGGAATTGATCCCGATCATGTTGGGCATCTGGATCGTGGCATCGGGCACCCTCCTGCTGGTGCGCACCTTCCGGGCACGCAAGGAAGGTGGCGCATACTGGGCCAATTGGCTTGTGCTCAACGTGCTGCTGGTGTTGCTCGGGCTATGGCTGATCTTCGAC
>JBGTAJ010000051.1:0-9595 GCA_041749915.1 Flavobacteriales bacterium | reverse complement strand
TGCGGGTCGTCCACGCAGCGCTCCTCAAGGCGGTAGTGCATTGCTTCGTCACCGGCCATGTTGCGCAGGGCCTCGGCGACCGGTGCGCTCAGTACCGAGGCCCCGGCGGTCAGTTCGCGCTGCACGTTCCAGGCGATGCCGCGTGCCATGCGACGGTGCAGGTAGTGGCCGCGATCATCGCCCAGGGTGGTCCATTCCTCTGCGCCGCGCTTCACCTGCACCTGGCAGGAACAGCGCGGCGGGTCCGGGGCGAAGAGCATCCATTGCTGGTGGAAAAGGCCGCGGACAACCACGGTACTGAGCACCCGCAGTGGTTCGGGCACTACGGCCGCCGGCAAGGTGTAGCACGCCAACAGCCCCAGGTGAAGGCAGGCGACGAACACGAGCAGGAGCCGGGCGGTACGGGGCATGATGCGTGGACAAGGTTACGGAGGGGGGGATGTTGCACAGAGCGCCGGATCGACGCGATCTTTTATCAGCGGCCCGAGCGACACCAATTCCCAAATAAAATTCCAAGAGCTTGCATTTATTCATTTGGATAGCATACATTGACATGAAATAACATCCACATGCAAAGCCCAAAGCCCAAAGCCCAAAGCGCCTAGCGCTTAAAGCTCTTGCTGCCGTCGCAGCCTTGACATTGACCTTTATAGGTTGCCGAAAGGATGATGGCCCAACAGGTCCTGACGACGAACCTTCCGTCTCAACCAACGTCACCCCACGGATCCAAGCATTCATCGCTCGAATGGATGGAGCTGCAAGCCGAAAGGACAACGGTTCCATGAGCTTGGATAGTGCAGAATGGTACCTCGAAGCAGCAGTGAACTTCAGCGTTGCGGAAGTCTGGCGTGAATGTGAACAGCGTGACACTGATACACTGTCCATCACCCTAGATCTGACGGACGGTCAAGTAAGTGATGCATCGGCCTCGAACGCGCTTCAGCTTCTCAACGAGCATCTGGCGACTGTGATCATTCCCGAGGAGAATCACCTGATCCTGTGTGATGTCCAGATCGGAGAAGCGATAGGGAACGAAGCTGTTGCCAAGGTCGTTCTTGCCATAGGCAGTGGATATGACAAGGTTGGAGGAATTGTGACGGCTTATGGCTCCAATGCCTACTACAATTTTGGTGACATCACCTTCTTAACAGGAACCAACCTTAACTGCGGGTGCGGGCCAAAAGCAGGCGGGGCCGGGAAATGTGCTGACAGACAAATTGAAGCAAGGATCAACTCGGCAATAGGCTTGCCAACTTACGGTTGCTATTACACTGGAGTCCTCAATCTCGGCGTAGACTGCTTCTGGGCGAACAACAACGCCTATACTCATACCAGCTTTCCGACCGGCATACCGGCCACGCCATATATGATCTACCACTGCTATTCGGCGAATTCGGTCTGTCCATATTGCTTCACACCGAGTCTCCTTACGTACTATACTCAGAGTACTTGGGACCTCATGCACCTGATCAAGCCTACTGGCAAGGCGCTCATTACGGCCTCAGTTAGAGGAACGTTCGTGCCTCTCGGGACAAATGCTGAATATTTCCATGGTGCCCTCTTTAGTTACGGTACGCTCAACTGCACGAGGCAATGAAAGCGTTCATTCCTGTCATCCTTTGTTTAATGACCGGAACACCTATGTTGGCACAAGTTGGGTGGACCACCGAATTTCCTGGATCGAACTCGAACGTTCTTGTCTCGGATGTTTCGTTCAGTGGGTCAGGAGTATTGGTGATCGCACATACCTTCTCAGTCAATGGACCTTTTGATAGTGAACTAAGTGCCTACAGGCTGGATGTCGATGGATCGACATCCAGCCAAAGGCTGCTGTGGGATAGTGCGTATCGGGTCTCGGGTCGGTACATTCACTTGGACGAGGTAACCGGATATGCTCATATCCTAGGCGAGATCCAGACAAGTGACGGTTTGATGGGCTTTCACCATACCACCTTGGATGACGCTCTGAACTCCATCGACTCAGTGGTGTACATATGTCCTGAACAGGCTACTCTATTCATGGACAACGCTTGTGTTTCCTCCAGCGGGCGCATGCTGATCCTCGGCTATGGCCGAACCGATCCACCCGGCGCAGTGAACACCTTCCTAATCACCACCAACATGGACGGAGATTCGCTGGATGCCTATCAGTCCTCTTATGGAACTTTTCACGTACCCAGAAGCGGAGTATTTACATCCAACGATACGGCACTGATCGCCTTTCGAGGCGCCATGCCCCAGTTGCCCTTCGGAACCGCCAGCTATGTCCGTCTGGATGAGAACCTGGACTACGTCGATGGGTTCAATGATGTCCCTTATGACGGATCACCGGGTCCGCTGACCCTGAGCAATAGTGTGAACGACGGTCAATACATGTCCATATTGCCGAATGGAAATTTGCTTGTCAGTGGTCGGGCCGGGAATCTGTCTGATGGATATTCGACAGTACTTCAAGTGCTGACACCTCAAGGGGAGTGGGTCGGTTCCTTCGCTCCTGAGCGCGAATTGGGCCATGTCCACCCTGCGTTGTACGGCGGTCACGTATTGACCTCTGAGAATGAGATACTCTTTGTGGTGACGGACAACTTCTTTACCGGCCCACCTTCCTTGTGGGAACCAACGGAACCAAGTAAGGTAACGGTCTACCGATTAGACACAGACCTGAACGTGCTGTGCTCAGCTGTGGTCGATGGATTCGTCGACAATACATATTACTTCGTGACCCGTGTCAAGGAATCCCGTACAGGCGAAATCGTCTTGACGGGCACCCGAAAGGACCTTAGTAATGGTTCATCATCATTTGAGGGTTGGGTGCAGCAGATCGCTAGAAATGATTGTGGTGTGACCGTGGATGAGAGGTTGGGTGCGAACCAAGTCCATGCGTACCCGAATCCAGGTTTGGACGCCTTTACCGTGCAGGTCAATGGAGCGATCGATCCAAGGGCGATCATGCGCCTGTTCACCTCAGACGGTCGCATGGTTCAAGAACTGGTAGTGTTGAACGGAAGCGCCAACATCGATGCGAGCCATTGGGGTTCCGGCCTTTACCATTTCCGGATCACGGATCGTACGGGCCGACCGATCGCAAGCGGGCATTGGGTGCGAGAATGAACTGGCCTTCCCGGCCGCTTACGCTATAGGCGCTCTCCTGGCGGTTACCTTCGCGGGCTCGCACCTTTGCCCCATGAACGTCCCAGCCAACGACCCGGCCCTCCGCTCCTGGATCCCCGTATCCGCCGATAGTGACTTCCCCATCCAGAACCTGCCCCTGGGCGTGGGCAGCTGGAACGGCGAGCCACCGGTGCCGCTCACGCGTGTGGGCGATGTGATCGTGGACCTGAGCATCCTGGCGGACAGCGGGCTGCTGGACGGAACGGGCATTCCCCGCGAAGCCTTTCTGGCGCCGCACCTGAACGACTTGATGAAAGGCGGTACGCCCGCCGTGCGGGCCCTGCGTGCGCGACTGAGCGAACTGCTGCGCCACGACAACGCCGAACTGCGCGATGACAGCACCCTGCGCGAGGATGCCCTGCTGCCCCCGGACCAGGTGACGATGCACCTGCCGGTGACCGTGGGCGACTACACGGACTTCTACAGCAGCCGCGACCACGCCACCAACGTGGGCACCATGTTCCGCGATCCGGCCAACGCGCTCCTCCCCAACTGGCTGCACCTGCCCGTGGGCTACCACGGCCGCGCCAGCAGCATCATCCCCAGCGGGGTGCCCGTGCGCCGTCCCATGGGCCAGACCCGTCCGGACCCCAACGCGCCCCCGGTGTTCGGCCCCACCAAACAACTGGACTTCGAACTGGAGGTGGCCTTCATCACCTACGCCGGCAAACCGTTGGGCGAGCGCATCAGCACCGCCGAGGCCGAGGACCACATCCTGGGCCTGGTGCTCTTCAACGACTGGAGCGCACGCGACATCCAGGCATGGGAGTACGTGCCGCTGGGGCCTTTCCTCGCCAAGAACTTCGCCAGCAGCATCAGCCCCTGGGTGGTGCTGCTCGATGCCCTGGAACCCTTCCGGGTGCCCAGCCCGGTGCAGGACCCCGAGCCTCTGCCCTACCTGCAGATCGAGCGCGACGGCTGTTACGACATCGCGTTGGAGGTGCTGATCAGCCCCGAGGGCGGAAAGGCCAACAGCGTCTGCCGCAGTAACTTCCGGCACATGTACTGGAACATGGCCCAGCAGCTGGCGCACCACACGGTGAACGGCTGCAACATCCGCTGCGGCGACATGATGGCGAGCGGCACCATCAGCGGGCCGGAGCCCGGCAGCTACGGCAGCATGCTGGAGCTGAGCTGGCGGGGCACCAAGCCCCTGACCCTGGCCGATGGCAGCGAACGCAAGTTCATCCTGGACGGTGACACGGTGATCATCCGCGGGCATGGTGAGCGCAACGGCGTTCGCATCGGCTTCGGGGAAGTGGCGGCGAAGGTGCTGCCTGCGGTGTAGGCCCGGCAGGCATGGACGGTGGCTGTCCAGGATCACGATCGACCTTCCTGCGCACCACCGCTGCCCTTGCCTAACTTTGTGTCATGGACTTTTTCGCACCTTACATGGAGCGCATCGAAGGCCTGTGCAAAGCGCACAAGGTGAGGTCGCTCCATGCCTTCGGGTCTGCAGTGAAAGCGGGCTTGAGGCCGGGGAGCGATGTGGACCTGCTGCTGGACCTTCCCTTGGATGATCCCTTCGAATTCACCGAACACTACTGGGCCTTGGAAGAGGGCCTTGCACACCTGTTCGGCCGACCTGTGGACCTGGTATCGCGCAGGGCGCTTCGCAACAAGTACTTCATCGATGCCGTGAACGCCAGCAAGGTGACCCTGTATGAAGCCTGAGGTGAGCACCTGCCTCGAGGAGATCCGTACGGCCATCGTGGAGATCGAGACGTACATCAAACTTGACGCGGGTTACCAGGCCTATCTTGCAAACAGACCATCACAACTGATCGCGGAGCGGCTCCTCACCGTGATCGGGGAAGCTGTAAAACGGATCGAGCGTCTGGATGGCACCGTAGCCATTACGAACGCACTACAGATCTACGGGATGCGGAACAGGCTGGCACACGACTACAACAACGTCGACCACGCAATGGTCTATGTGGTATTGACACGACACATCCCCGTACTTCGATCGGAGGTCGAAGCTCTCCTGCGTCAACATGGATAAAGGTCCCCAACATCCCACGCCGCCCACTGAGCCCGCGGCAACGTCCGCCAGACCGGTGATCGACCTGGTGGCGGAGAAGGCGGAGATCCTGCGCCGCTACCGGGGACTGCTGCGTTCCATCAAGGGGCAGCGCACCGCCGACGAGAGCCGCCTGATCCGCAAGGCCTTTAACATCGCCGTGGAGGCGCACAAGGACCAGCGCCGCAAGAGCGGCGAGCCCTACATCTACCACCCCATCGCCGTGGCGCGCATCTGTGCCGAGGAGATCGGCCTGGGTGCCACCAGCGTGGTGGCCGCGCTGCTGCACGACACGGTGGAGGACACCGACCTGACGCTGGACGATGTGAAGGACCTCTTCGGTCCCACAGTGGCCACCATCATCGACGGGCTCACCAAGATCAGCGGCATGCAGTTCAGCACGGACAGCATCCAGGCGGAGAACTTCCGCAAGGTGCTGCTGACCCTGGCGCAGGACGTGCGTGTGATCCTGGTGAAGCTGGCCGACCGCCTGCACAACATGCGCACGCTGGAGAGCATGGCGCGCGACAAGCAGCTGAAGATCGCCAGCGAGACCATCTACCTCTATGCGCCCATGGCCCACCGGCTGGGGCTCTACAGCATCAAGAGCGAACTGGAGGACCTCTCCCTGAAATTCAAGGAGCCCACCATCTACGCGGAGATCAGCCAGAAGCTGAAGAAGGGCGAGGCCGTGCGCAAGCGCTTCATCAGCCGCTTCACCCTGCCCATCCGCGAATCGCTGGACCGCGAAGGCTTCAGCTATGAGATCAAGGGACGGCCCAAGAGCGTGCACAGCATCTACAACAAGATGCTCAAGAAGCACGTGACCTTCGAGGAGGTCTACGACGTGTTCGCCATCCGTATCATCATCGACTCGCGGCCCGAACTGGAGAAGGCCGACTGCTGGAAGGTGTACTCCGTGGTGACCGATTTCTACCAGCCCAGTCCGGACCGGCTGCGCGATTGGATCAGCCTGCCCAAGGCCAACGGTTACGAGAGCCTGCACACCACCGTGATGAGCCCCGGCGGCCGCTGGGTGGAGGTGCAGATCCGCAGCAAGCGCATGGACGAGATCGCTGAGATGGGCCTCGCCGCGCACTACCGCTACAAGGATGGCGAGGAGCCCTCGTCGGCCTTGGACAACTGGCTGAACCGGATCCGCGAAATGCTGGAGGACCCCAACTCCAACGCCATCGACTTCGTCAATGATTTCAAGCTGGACCTGTTCAGCGACGAGATCGTGGTGTTCACCCCGAAGGGCGAGATGCGCAACCTGCCCTCCGGGGCCACGGCGCTGGACTTCGCCTTCGACATCCACACGCAGATCGGCCGGCAGTGCATCGGCGCCAAGGTGAACCACAAGCTGGTCCCCCTGAGCCAGGCCCTGCGCAGCGGCGACCAGATCGAGATCATCACCTCCAAGAAACAACAGCCCAAAGAAGACTGGCTGAACTTTGTGGCCACCGCCAAGGCACGGCACCGCATCAAGCAGGCGCTGCGCGACCAGAAGATGAAGCTGGCCGTGGTGGGGCGCGAAAGCGTGCAACGGCAGCTGCGCAGCTGGGGCGCCAAGGTGGACAACCCCAACATCAAGGCCCTGGTGGGCCACTACAACACCCCCTCGCCCACCGACCTGTTCTACCAGGTGGCCCGCGGCAAGTTCGTGCTCACCGACCTGAAGGAACTGCAGGTGAAGAACGGCCGCCTGGTGCTGCCCAAAGTGAAGCATGCGGCGGATGAACGCAGCCTGGAGGAGGTGGTGGCCGAGATCAGGGGCCATGACCACGGCGCCCTATCGCTGGGCGACGACCTGCAGCGGATCGAGTACAAGCTCTCGCCCTGCTGCAACCCCATCGCGGGTGATGACGTGTTCGGCTTCATCACCATGAACGAGGGCATCAAGATCCACCGCGTGAACTGCCCGAACGCCGTGCAGCTGATGAGCAACTTCGCCTACCGCATCGTGAAGGCACGCTGGAAGGGCAAGGACACCGTGGAGTTCCTGGCGGGCATCCGCTTCAGCGGCATCGACGATGTGGGGCTGGTGAACAAGATCACCACCATCATCAGCCATGAGCACAACGTGAACATGCGGGCCATCAGTTTCGAGAGCCACGGCGGCATCTTCGAAGGCAAGGTGATGGCCTACGTGCACGACACCGATCACTTGAACTCGCTGATGGACAAGCTGAAGCGCGTGCGGGGCGTGCGGATCGTGGAGCGCGTGGACCAATGAACTCACTTCGGGTTCTTCCGAGGCCCAAGCGTACATTTGCGACATGGTGCACGTCGAGCAGCACGACCATGTGCAGCGCATCTTCACCGAGTACCTCGAACGCAACGGTCATCGCAAGACACCGGAGCGCTTCGCCATACTCGGTGAGATCTATGCGCACGACGGCCATTTCGACATCGAGCGGCTCTATGTCCGCATGAAGTCGAAGAACTACCGGGTAAGCCGCGCCACCTTGTACAACACGATGGACCTCCTGCTGGACTGTGAACTGGTGCGCCGCCACCGCTTCGCCAGCGACAAGGCCCAGTTCGAGAAGGCCCACGCCTACCGCCAGCACGACCACCTGATCTGTGAGAGCTGCGGCAACGTGCAGGAGTTCTGCGACCCGCGCATCCAGCAGATCCGCAATACCGTCAGTGATGTCCTGGGCTTCAAGGTCCAGTACCACGCCCTGCACATCCACGGGATGTGCAGTTCATGCCAAGCCAAACGACAAGCCCAATGACCGTGACCGACCGACCGACCTTCGACCTGGCCGTCTCCGATGGCAAGAACTGCAAGGTGTTCCACCTGAAAGGACGCCTGATGGACCAGCAGCAGGCCGACCGGCTGATGTCCACCCTGGACGCTGAACTGGCCGCGGGCTTCCGCCACGTGATCCTGGACCTGTCCGAGCTGCAGTACATGAACAGCACCGGCCTCAACATCCTGATCAACGTGCTGACCCGCACGCGCAACGCCGGTGGCGATACGCTGATCGCCGGCATGAGCAACAGTGTGCGCCAGCTGTTCATCGTGACCAAATTGGACACGGTGTTCATCATTACAGCGACCATCGCCGAGGCCGAGGCGAAGATCCCCGCCTGAGACGGTCATGAGCGCACGGATGGACGTACTCCTCGGAGCCCAGTGGGGCGATGAGGGCAAGGGGAAGGTCGTTGATGTCATCGCACCGGACTACCCGGTGATCGCCCGTTTCCAGGGCGGACCGAACGCGGGGCATACCCTGATCTTCGACGGTCGGAAACACGTGTTGCACACCATCCCCAGCGGCGTGTTCCGCGAGGGCACGATGAACCTGGTGGGCAACGGTGTGGTCATCGACCCGGTGATCTTCCTCAAGGAGATCCAGAGCCTGGAGGCCGTGGGCGTGGACGTGCGCAGCCGACTGCTGATCTCGCGCCGCGCACACCTGATCCTGCCCACGCACCGCGCGCTCGACGCCGCCAGCGAGGCCGAGAAGGGCGGACAGCGCATCGGCAGCACCCTGAAGGGCATCGGGCCCACCTACATGGACAAGACCGGTCGCAACGGACTGCGCGTGGGCGACCTGGAACGCACGGACATGAAGGAGCGCTACCAGGCCCTGGTGCGCAAGCATGAACGCCTGCTGACCCTCTACGGGACACAGGAACGGAACACCGAGGCCGAGGAGCAATGGCTGGATGCCGTGCACCAACTGCGGGGCATGCAACTGGTGGACAGCGAGCACTACCTGGACAGCGTGCTGAACAAGGGCCAGCGCGTGCTGGCGGAAGGTGCGCAGGGCACCCTGCTCGACATCGACTTCGGCACGTACCCCTACGTCACCAGCAGCAACACCATCTGCGCCGGTGCCTGCACGGGACTGGGCGTGGCACCCACCCGCATCGGCAAGGTGGTGGGCATCTTCAAGGCCTACTGCACCCGTGTGGGCAGCGGCCCCTTCCCCACCGAGCTCCATGACGAGATCGGTGAGCACATCCGCACCAAGGGCCACGAGTTCGGCAGCACCACCGGCCGTTCCCGCCGCTGCGGCTGGCTGGACCTGCCCGCCCTGCACTACGCGGTGACCATCAACGGCATCACTGAGCTGGCCATGATGAAGGCCGATGTCCTGGCCGGCATGGACACCGTCCGCATCTGCACCGGCTACCGCATCGATGGCCAGGTAAGCCACCGCATGCCCTACGACATCACCACCGGCGTGGAACCGATCTACGAGGACATGGATGGCTGGCCGGACTGCACGGCGACGGAGCAACTGCCCGCCAGCCTGGAACGCTACATCGCCCGCATCGAAGCGGTGGTGGGCGTGCCCGTGAGCCTTGTCTCCCTGGGCCCCGACCGCAGCGAGACCCTGATGCGGCACGCCGACGTGCTGCGCTGAGCGGAACCATGGGCCA
>JBGTAJ010000050.1:0-2828 GCA_041749915.1 Flavobacteriales bacterium | reverse complement strand
GGCGTGCGGATCTCGTGGCTCATGTTGGCCAGGAACTGTTGCTTGATCTGATCGCTGTGCTCGGCCCGTGCACGCAACTGCTCCGCGTGCTCCTTCTGTTGGTGCAGTTCCGCCGTGCGTTGCTCCACGGTCCGCTCCAAGCGCTCCTTCTGCCGCTTCAAGCCCGCAGTGCGCATCCGGATGAACAGGAGCAAACCACCGATCAGCGCCGCAGCGTAGATCGCAAAGGCCCACCACGTGCGCCACCACGGCGGCAACACGACCAACTGGAACGCGGTGCCCGTGGTGTCCCAGAGGCCATCGCGGTTGTCGCCACGGACACGGAAGGTGTAAGTGCCGGGATCGAGGTTCGTGTACACCGCGCTACGGTCCTTGCCGGCCATGATCCAATCGGTGTCGAAGCCGTCCAACCTGTATTGGTAACGGTGCTTCTCGGGTTCGCTGAACTCCATTGTGGCGAACTGGAAGGTGAGCATGGCCGCATCGCGGTACGCGAACACGAGCTCGCGCGTGAGGTGCGTGGGAACTGTCAGTGGGGATCCCTCCGCACCGAAGGCGATGGACCGGTTGGTCAGTTTGATGTCGGTGATGTGTACGACCGCAGGCAGTGTATCGGGGCGCAGTTCCTCCGGGCGGAAGTAGTTGAAACCGTTGATACCGCCGAAGTAGAGCGTGCCATCCGCGGTCTTGCAATAGGCATAGCGGTTGAACTCATCGCCTTGCAGGCCATCGCTCGCATCGTAGCTGCGCACCGCATGCGTGAGCGGATCGAAGTTCGCGATGCCCTTGTTGGTGCTCATCCAGAGCTGGCCGTCGTCATCGGCGAGCAGGCCGTAGATCACATTGTTCGGCAGGCCGTTGGTGGTGCTGAACCGCGTGAACTGTCCCGTGCGCTTGTCCAGTCTGTTCAAGCCGCCCCCGTTGGTACCGACCCAGAGGATGTTCGCGTCCTTCGGATCGTTGAGCAGGCCGAAGATCACATCGGCGGAAAGCGATCGCGGGTCTTTCGGCGCGCTGACAAAATGGGTCCAACCATTGGCGGCCGCCTGCCCGCCGTGGCGGGGGTCAAGGCGCAGCAGGCCCTTCATGGTACCGAGCCAGAAAATGCCCTGCGCGTCCTGGATGATGGCCTGCACGAACTCATAAGCACCCCCTTGCGCGGGGATGGGATAGGGAATGCTGCTGAACTTCTTCGTGCGCGTATTGAACCGGCCGAAGGCCTTCGTGCTCCCGAAGCTGATCAGGGTATCACCCTGCATATGGAGCGGGAAGCGCACCGGGAGGTCCGGGTCGGAAAAGCGCAGCAAGCTTCCATCCCGCTCCTCGTAGCGTGTGAGCGCGTCCCCAAGGTTCGACCAGAGCACCCCACGGCCTTGCTCCACCACGCAGGGTTCGTAGGTCCCCGGATCGATCTCCTTGCCGTAGGTTTCGATGGGGAACGGCGTGATGTCCCCGCCGAGTCGGGACGAAGACGCCTGCTCTTTGAACAGATAGACCCATGGTGACCAGGTGAACGCGAACATGCGCCCGTCATTCAAAGGCGCCATCATCCGCATGCTGTGCAATCGCTGCTTGTGGAAACGATCCCCGCGTGGATCGTACAGCAAGACCCCGAAGCCATTCGTTCCGATCCACATCACACCGCTACGATCCCGGTACAGGCAGATCGGCTTCAACGCCTCGATCCTCAGTTCGGCGGATGCCGGGATCAGGCGGGATACCCGGCCGGTGCGCGGGTCGCAGCGCCACAAACGGTGGTCCGTTGCCCAGAGCGCTCCATTGGCATCCGCGGTCGCGTGGAACGCACTCAGCCAACCTGCGGTGGAGAGCCTGATGGTCGAAATGATCGCGTTCGCGTCATCGCGCGATTCCAACGCTGTATTGCTGAAGCCGTAGGTGCGATGCCGGATGGTATCGGTGGCATAGGCAGCCCAGTCTTCTTCCCTCTGTCCGGCAATGATCGGGCTCCACCGCAGCAGTTGTGGATCCGCGATCATGGCCGCGATGCGTGCTTCATCGCGGGTGTCCAGGGTGAAGGTGCGCACGTTCAGGTCCTCCCCGTTCAAGGTCCACGCCCCGCGCAACAGGCCCGATCGATCCACGGCCATCCACTGCATTTTCACCCCAGGGCACACCCCCACCAGATCAGCGCGAGCGCCCGGTCCCGCAGCGGATGATCCACTACGATCGGCATCAATGCGGTACAGCCCTTCGCCCGATGACACCCAAAGATGCCCGGTAGGGTCTTCCGCGATGACGTTCGTCGCGCATTGTGCGCCATCATTGAAAGGGGTTGGATCCACCTTGTCGGCAAGCGCGCCTGATGCCTGTTCACCACAAGGGATATGATGGAAGACCTCCGTTGTGGGATCGAACACGTCCAGCCCGCTGTTCGTGCCTAACCACAGCAACCCTGCACGGTCCTCGTAGATGACTTGGATGAAGTTGTCGCGCACGGTGGTGCTGTCCGCCGGATCGTTGCGGAACACACGAAAGGAGTAACCGTCGTAGCGGTTCAGGCCATCCTTGGTGGCGAACCACATGAAGCCGGACCGATCCTGGATGATGCTGCTCACCATGCCTTGTGAGAGGCCGTCCTCGATCGTGAGCGCGCGGAAGGGGAGCGTGAGCGTATCGGATTGCGCCATCCCTGCGCGCAAAATGAGCAGGCAGACCGGCAGCAGGAAGCGCGTGCACCGCATGGCTACGGGGTGTAGTAGCCTTTCGTCATGGCGTACACCACCAAGCCCGCCGTATTCTTCGCGCCGGTCTTCAGCAGCATGTTGTTGCGGTGGCCTTCCACCGTGCGCGGGCTGATGAAGAGCTTG
>JBGTAJ010000049.1:0-14126 GCA_041749915.1 Flavobacteriales bacterium | reverse complement strand
GGTCAACCGCCGCTGGGCCATGCGAAAGTTCCAAAGCTTCGGCCCCGATATCCGCGACATCTCCGGGCAGAATTTCAATGCACGCTACCTCGATCGCGCATACCTCTCGGGAATGGACCGGTCTGTTTGGAAAGAGATCGCCGACAGCATGCGCATGGAACTGACCGATGCTGTCATTGCTGAAGCGATCGCGCTCTTTCCGGATACCGCGCAGACCTTGCATGGAGCGCGCATTGAGGCCGGGCTGAAAGGGCGTCGCGATCGGCTGGTGCGCATTGCCGAACGATACTACCAGGAACTGGCGAAGAAGGTCGATGTGGTCGGTACCAATGCGGACGAGTACATCGAAGTGTTGCGCGATGGCGACACTGTTGAGGTGAGCATGTATCCCATGAAGAAGGGGAACAAAGTAGAAGCCGAACGGTTCTACCACCGGCGCTTCCTGCGCTCGGAGACCAAGGAGATCCACATTTACGGGCTCGAAGGCAACGACAAGCTCCGGCTCGAAGGCAAGGTGAAGCGCAGCATCCGCGTGCGGATCATCGGCGGTACTGAGAAGGACCGGATCCAGGATCGTTCATCGGTAAGTGGCCCATCATGCCAGACCGTGGTGTACGAGACCGCTGGTAAAGGGAAAAAGGCGAACAACCTGAAGTTGAGCGGTGAAGCCCGGCTGCGGATACGCCCTATTGAACAGGCCTTGGAATATGACAGGGAGTCTTTCGTGCATGATCGCTTCATGCCATTGGTCAACCTTGGAAGTAATCCGGACGATGGCTTCTTTCTTGGCGGTGGTTTCATCTATACAAAGCAAGGTTTCCGGGTATCACCGTTCAAATGGAAGCATCGGCTCATGGCCACATACGCCACGGGTACCGGTGCCTATTACGCGAAATACCGCGGTCAGGTGAAGGAGGTGCTGGGGCGCTGGGGCTTCGGTCTGGACCTGGATGTGGTGGCACCTGACCATCACTTCAACTTTTTTGGCTTCGGCAACAATACGTTGGAACCGGCGAATCCCGCGGCCTTCGCCTACCCCTTGGATGCCGTTCGCGCTGCACCTTATACCAGCATCGTATTGCACGAGGCACACACCATCCGCATCGGTGGACGCTACCTTGGAGCAGGTGTCGGGCGCTTAGGCGGTGTGGTGGAAGAGGATGTTGTGATGCAACCCCAAGCTGTGGAATACGTGGGAGCCGTGGTGGCCTACGAGCTGAAGAACCTGGACCACGAGTTCGATCCCGGACGTGGGGTCCGTTTCAATGCGGAGTTGACCTATGACCGCGAGTTGAACAAGAACATCGATCTTTTCGGTGCCGGTGCGGAATTGGCGCTGTATATCCCTATCGCCCTGCCCATGCGCACGGTGTTGGCGCTGCGCGGTGGCGGCAACCGGCGCGATGGTGAAGTGGACCCGCTCATGGCCAACACGATCGGTGGCCGTGAAACGGTACGTGGCATGCGGCGATCACGCTTCTCCGGCAATTCCAATGCCTATGTGAACGGCGAGCTGCGGGTGGACCTGCTCAACTACAGGAACAAGGTGGCTCCGTTCCGCATAGGCCTGTTGGCTTTTGCCGATGGCGGTCGTGTCTGGTTCGATGGCCTGAACGAAAGTGGATGGCACCGCGCTGTGGGTGGTGGCCTTTTCGTCAGCCCGATGAATATGCTGGTACTGCAAGCCTCCTATGCCGTGAGCGATGTGGACGCCACGGTGGATGTGCGGATGGGGTTCTTCTTCTGAAGGTGATGGATGCACAGCCGGATCGTGACCATGGTCCGATCACTGCTCAGCGTATGGCGATGACTTATTGCAGACCTGCCGTGGTGCCCAGAAAGAACAAGGCACTGAGCACGGCCAGCACCATGCCATACATGAACACCAGGTAAGCCACACGCAGCAGGGCATACTTGCGGGCCAGTACCACACCCAAGTAGTACAGGTCGCGCACCATGGTGCCGTACAGGAATTCCCGGTCGTTCATCAACTCTTTCATCGCCATCTCGTACTGTTCGCGCTTCATGGCGTGGAAGTTCCCGAAGAAGAGCAGGTTGCCCTCCTTGCGGTCGCACTCCTCGCGCGTGGTGATCCCCTTGCTCACCGACGGGATGGTCGAGATGGTGGCGAATACCATGCTGATGAGACAGACCACCACGAGAATGATCAACGGAATGCTCAACTCCGGGAAAAGGCCTAGGCGGGGTATCAGGCCCGTGATGCTGATGGAAAGGATGAGCGCATTGATGCTGAGCATGATGTTCGCTTTGTTGTCGGCGATCTGGCTCAACTGCATGTGGTTCTTGCCGGAGTTTCGGAACATCGTTTCAATACCCCGTTCGGTACTGTTCGCCTTCGCTGCGGCTTTCGCTTCGGCTTTGGCCAAGGCCTTGGCCTCCTTGCGCTCGGCCTTCAAGGTCTTCTTTTCCGCCTTGCTCAACTCGCGCTCCGCAGAAGGCTCTTCGTGCCGTGCGGCATAAGGCACTGGTGTTTCGATATCGCTCATGGTGGGTGTGATCAATGCCGTTTCAAGCACGCTCGTGCACCAGCAGTTTACGGATACGGCCGATGCCATCCTCCAGGTCCTTCAAGGCCTTGACCAATTCCACATGATTGAGGTCGCTGATGCGGAACTCCTTGCCGGGGCCGGCCGCAGCCAGGACCTTCTCCAGCTTGTGTAGTTTCTTGTCGGTCTTCGCCTTCTTCTTCGCGACTTTGTGGGCTGCGAGTTCCTCGGGGGTGCGCGTCGTCTTGGTCAGTGCGGTGCTCATGATGTGGTGATGTGTTGTGTGGGTTTGTGTGTCGTGAAGCCTTGTGGATCTTCCGCTTTTGTTGGTGTTTGTTCCGTGATCAGAAGACGGAGCCGGTCCAGCGAACCCGTAACCCAACGCTTCAACCGTCGGCGGACCATCGGTAGCATCAACCGGCCAGCAAGCGTTGTGGGCACCACATGCGTTTCGGTGATGAGCCGGGTGCCGTTCGGCGCAGGAAGCAACAGGTATTTGATGTGGGCTTCGCTCACGAACGGCACATCAAGCAGGCGCTCCACATATTCGTAGCGATCAGCGGCGCGTTTGGCGGAAACTGTCTCCAACTCCATGGACCCCATAGGCAGCACGCAGGTGTGCTGCGATCCAGGGCGGTTCACGAAGTGGTCCGGCCGGTCGATGCGCTTGGCGAAGCTGTCCCACAGGGCCCGTTGGTCCAGGTCGATCAAATGAGCATATACTTTGGTAAGCGGGGCTGCGATCTCAACCGAAAGGAGCACTGGGTCCTTGGCCTCCAGCACAGGGCGCATTGGTGCGCGCCGCACGTGAACCTCTTTGTGCAACGGGCTCAGATCGTAGGCGGTGTAGTCCACCATGGTCAGGTCGGGATACTCCGTGCGGCCATTCGACAAGGTGGCGAACCCGATAGGTAGGTCAGCGTCCCCCGCATTGCGCACGGTTTCGGTGAACAACATGTATTCATGGCCTGGCACGTCGTTCTTCAACAAGCGGTGGGCGAGAATAACATCCTTGCCGTATGGTTTCGGATGGCCCTGCACCGTCAAAGCTCGAATGGGGCCTGCATGGGCCACGAATTTCAGCCCCAGTTTATCGGCCGTGCTGCATGCGCCGCAGTCGCAGATGCGCATGTGCGTGTAACTACGCAAGTGCCCATGGAAGCGCAAGAACATGCGGCGGCATTGGTCCACCATGGCAGCCAGCGAAGGCATTTCGCGGGTGGAATAGAAGAAGATGGCATCACCTTCCACCTCCGCTACTGTAAGGCCTAAGGTATCCTCGGCAATGAGCAGTTCGATGAGTTCGCTGATGATGTGTTCACCGTGCTCGATCGCTGTGCGGTCCACGAACTGCGTGAAGCCACTGATGTCCGGCAGGAAGAGGAGCGCGCGATCGTTGAACATGTGCGATGGGGTGGTCGGTGCATCATTCGGTTCCTGACGCCGCTTCCTATACTGTCAGGTTCAGTGGTCCATTGCGACCCTGAATGCGGTCAGCACGTATGCCCAGCCTCGAACAATAGGAGGTCTTCGAATCCGTACTGCATCGTATCCTTACTCCATGAGAAGCACCAAGGTCACCTTTGCGAATGATCAGGAACTGACCATCAGCGCGCGCATCGATCTGCCAGCGGATCGCAGCCCGCACCACTTCGCGCTCTTCGCCCACTGTTTTACCTGCAGCAAGGACTTGGCAGCGGTGCGCAATATCAGCCGCGCGCTCACCGGCAATGGTTTCGGTGTAATGCGCTTCGACTTTACCGGTCTTGGCGACAGTGAAGGGGACTTTGATGCCACCAACTTCAGCCACAACGTGGCGGACCTGCACGCGGCAATGCGTTTCCTGGAGCAGGAGTACCAGGCCCCCGCCTTGATAATCGGGCATTCACTAGGCGGTGCAGCGGCCATCATCGCGGGCGCCGAGGCAGCATCCATCCAAGCCGTGGCCACCATTGGCGCACCGTCTGATGTGGGCCACATCGCGCAGCTGTTCCGCGGCCAACTGGAGCACATCGAGTCGGAAGGTCAGGCCGAGGTCTCCATAGGCGGAAGGCCCTTCACCATCCGTAAGGCATTCCTGGATGATATCCGTACCCGCGATCTGCGCGCCGTGCTCGGGGCCATGCGCAAACCGATCCTCATCGCACATAGTCCGCAGGATACCATCGTTGGCATTGACAATGCGGCCGGGCTGTACACCGCCGCCATGCATCCCAAGAGCTTCCTCTCCCTGGATGGTGCCGATCACCTGCTCAGCGCCAGCAAGGACTCCCTCTATGCCGGCAACATGATCGCGGCTTGGGTGCAGCGCTACCTGCCAGAACCAGAGGTGCACGAACAGCCCGGTTCCGACTTTCCCGTGGTGGCCCACATCGGCACCGAAGGGTACACCACCCAGTTACGGGTAGGGGTGCATCACCTCACAGCGGATGAACCCGCATCCGTCGGCGGCAATGATCTGGGTCCTTCTCCGTACGAGCTGCTCGGCGCGGCCTTGGGCGCCTGCACCGCCATGACCATGAAGATGTATGCCGAACGCAAGGGCTGGGACCTGCAAGGTGCCTACGTTCACGTCGCGCATGGCAAGATCCACGCAGCGGACTGCGCGACCTGCGATGAGGGCACCACTGGCAAGGTGGATCGCTTCGAACGGGTGATCGAACTCGTTGGAACGTTGGATGACACACAACGTGCCCGCCTGTTGGAGATCGCTGATAAGTGCCCCGTACACCGCACCCTGCATGAGACCGTTGAAGTGGTGACCCGCTTGAAGAAGGATTAGGGGCGGTGCTGTGTCAGCATCGGCGTACAAGTGCGACCCACAAAGCGCAGCCGGTTTTCGGTGAGCACTCCGCCACATGTCCATCGACCCATCACTCTGGTACCTTTTCCCCGCTTCCATTCTCATCGCCACGGTGGCCATGTCCACGGGCATTGGTGGTGCGGTGTTCTTCTCGCCGCTATTCATGCTGGTGTTGAAGTTGGATACCTCGGTGGCGGTGGGTACGGCGTTGGCAACGGAACTCTTTGGGTTCGGTTCGGGTCTGCTGGCCTATTGGCGTGCTCGGCTCATCGACTTTAAGCTGGGCATCAATCTGTTGTTGTTTTCTGTGCCATTTGCCATCCTGGGCACCATCTATGGCAATTTGGTACCGCCTGACATTCTCAAAGCGATCTTCGCCAGCGGACTGCTCTTCATCGGTTACCAGCTCTTTGCAGCATGGCGACGAGAGGAACGCGAGAAGGCGGAACTGGAGCACAGGGCCGAGTTCGCGGTGCAGCATGAAAGCAAGCTCACCGACGCCAAAGGCATCACGTACTTGTACACGGTGTGCAACCGGGGAACGGGTCGGCTCTTCGCCGCCGTGGGTGGTGCTTTTGTGGGCATGATCTCCGTGGGTCTCGCCGAGTTACAGGAATACCATTTGGTGGCGCGTTGCAAAGTGCCCACACCGGTTGCCGTTGCCACGTCCATCTTTGTCGTGGTGGTCACCGTCCTTGTAGCCAGCGTAGGTCACTTCATGGAGTTCGCCAAGGCTGGCCCCGAAGTGCTGGACCAGGTGCTGGGCATCGTGGTGTTCACCATTCCCGGCGTCATCATCGGGGGGCAGATCGGCCCCCGCCTGCAAAAGTACTTGCCCGCCGATGCCATGAAGGTCGCCATAAGTGCTCTGTTCGTAGCCGTTGGTGTATTCATGCTTTACACCCTCACTTCGAAATGACCAAGTCCAAAAGCACGGATGTGGAAGAGCGTTCCATGGAATTGCACCGTCGGTTACACGGCAAGATCACCATGGAATCGAAGGTGCATGTGGCCGACAACGACATGTTCTCGCTGGTTTATAGTCCCGGTGTGGCGGCACCTTGCATGGCCATAAATGCCGAACCGAAGTTGGCCCACGACCTTACGATGAAGGGGAACACCGTGGCCGTGGTCACCGATGGAACAGCCGTGCTGGGTCTGGGCGATATCGGCCCCTTGGCGGCATTGCCGGTGATGGAAGGAAAGGCGATGCTCTTCAAGCAGTTCGCGGGTATCGATGCCTTCCCCATCTGTTTGGATACCACGGATGAAGATGCCATCGTGGAAACCGTTCGGCGCATAGCACCGGGTTTCGGCGGTATCAACCTGGAGGACATTTCGGCCCCGCGCTGCTTCGCGATAGAGCGGCGCCTGCAGGACCTGGGTATCCCTGTGTTCCACGACGATCAGCACGGCACTGCGATCGTGGTGCTTGCGGCATTGATGAACGCCTGCGTTGTGGTGGGCAAGCCCTTGGGTGCGGTCCGCATTACCATAAACGGTGCGGGTGCAGCCGGCTTGGCGATCGCCTCCATGCTGCGTTGCGCGAACTCGGCCGCAGCACATTGCCTCACCGTCGGTGAAGTGGTGGTATGCGATTCCAAAGGGATCATCAACAGCGGGCGCAAGGACCTCAACGAAGAGAAACGAGCTATGTTGAAATACACCAACCCCCTTGACCGGAGTGGTACGCTTCGCGATGCGTTACGCGACAGCGATGTGTTCATCGGTGTAAGTCGCGGCAACCTGTTGAACAAGGCCGACGTGCATAGTATGGCGCGCGACCCCATCATCTTCGCCTTGGCGAACCCAACACCGGAGATCGAGCCGCACGAGGCGCTTGCCGGGGGGGCAGCCGTGGTGGCCACCGGACGAAGCGATCATCCCAATCAAGTGAACAATGTGCTGGTCTTCCCCGGCCTCTTTCGGGGCGCTTTGGATGCTCGCGCAAAGCGCATCACAGCGCACATGCAGATGAGCGCTGCCTTCGCGATCGCGGCATGTGTGAAACAACCCGCAGCGGAGCACATCATTCCATCTGCGCTCGACAAGGACATTGCCTACAAGGTCGCTGAAGCGGTGTCCAAGGCCTGGCGGGAAGTGGTTTCGGAGACGATCCCTACCTGATCATGAGCGCATCGACCCGATCGATCCGAGTTGGGCTCGCCATTGGGCTTCTCTTGGTTATGGCCGAGGTCATTGCTCAGGACCCATTGAAACGATCGTTCGCTTCCGAACTGGATTTCAAGATCGGCTATTCAGTGGCGGTGAAGCGTATCCGGCATCCATTTTTACAAAATAGCTGCCTTCGATCGGCTGGTGGAAACGCTCAAGTACTGACACGTTCCAACAAGGCATCTGTTGCGGCATGGAGGAAAGTCTGAGCGCGAGCGACATCCAGGCCGTCCGCTTCTAGCACAGCACCCTTCCAATCCACGGTACACCAGCGGCCTTCAGGCAGCGCAGTAAGTGCGGTCAGGTCCACGCCATCCGCTTTATTCCACGGGCTGACGTAGAGGTAATGCGTGGAAATCATAGGGTCCGGAATGGCCAGTCCCATGCCGATGGTGGCCGTCATTTCATCCTGCGCGTTGCGCTCTGACACGATCATGGCGCCGCTGTCGAAGTGGTGTGGCCAAATGCGCACCGGTTCCGTGTCACCGTGAGCGGCAAGGACCAGTTCCAAGGCGCGATGCGCTGTGCTACGCAGTTCGGCCAAACGATCCAGTTCATCCACGTCCGGGCTGGGGAATGGTTCGCGTTGCGCATGCTCGGGCAACTCGTAGTGGAACTCGAAGCGGTAGGCGGCAGGATCCGCACCCCGGCTCTTCAGCATGCGCCGGAACCAACTGACCACCTCTTCATGCTCGGCACCTTGTAAGGGGAGCGTGTCGAGCAGGTCGCTTTCTGCATCGCGGAACATGATGGCATATTCGGGCAGGCACAGGGCGAAATGGCATCCATTGGTCGCAGGGATCGGGCGGCCCACCATGGCGCGGTAGGCAAACTCCCAAAGGAGCGTGGTATGCGAATCGTCGGCTTCCTTGGGCACGTGGCTTATGCCGGCAGCTGCGATGTACTGCACCGCACGGTGAAGGGTTTGTTCCATGCTCATTTGCTGATCTCTACACCCTTCCAGAATGCCACACGGCCTTCGATGTTCTTCGCGTTGGCCTTGGCATCGGGGTAGTACCAGGCCGCGTCCTTGTTCTCTTTTCCATCCACCACCAAGGTGTGGTAGGAGGCAACACCTTTCCAGTTGCAGGTGGTGTGTGTTTCCGAAGGTTGCAGGAATTCCTTGCGCACGGAGTTGGCCGGGAAGTAGTGGTTGCCCTCGATGTTGATGGTGTCGTCGCTTTCGGCGATCACTTGTCCGTTCCAAATGGCTTTCATGGTCTTTGGGGTTCAGTGTTGGATCGCGAAGACCACATCGGTGAAGTGGCCTTTGCTGTCCGTGAATTTGGCGGTGATGCGTAGCCCGGCACTTTCGGCCAGGTCCTGGATCATGTGGGAGTCGTACTTCTGGCTGATCTCGGTGTGGATGGCTTCCCACTTGCGCAGTGCGATGGGCGCTTCGGCACCGGGGATGTGCAGCACCTGGTCGCAGGTGCTCAGCAGGTGGCTCTTGGCGCAGCCGCTGGCAGGGTCATACATGGGCGCATGCATGAACTTGGAAAGGTCCGCATCGCAGCCCAGTTCGCGGTTCATGCGCGTGAGCAGGTTCAGGTTGAAATCGCGCGTGTGGCCTCCCGCATCGTTGTAGGCGCTGCGGATGGTGTCGGGGTCCTTCTTCAGGTCGAAGCCGATCATCAGCCGGTCGCCGGATGCAAGGTGTTCGACTATTCCACGAAGCATGGTGATGGCACGCGTGCGGTCCAGGTTCCCGATGTTGGAACCCAGGAAGAGAATGGCCTTGGGCTGGCCCTTGGTGCTCGACAGCTGCTGCAAGGCCTGGAAGTACTCGGCCACGATGGGCTCGAAACGCATGTCGGGCATTTCCTGCCGAAGCGAATCGCCAAGCTGCTCCAGCACGTGTGGGCTGATGTCGATGGGCCGGTACACGGGCGTTCTTCCCGTAGCGAGGGCATGCCGCAGTAGATGCTTGGTCTTGGTGCCATCACCGGCACCCAGTTCCACCAGGTCGAAGGAGCCGGTGGTGCCACACAGGGCGTTCAGTACCGCATCGGTCTGGTCGCGCAGGATCTCCTCCTCGGCCCGGGTGAGGTAGTATTCCGGCGCGGCCATGATGCGCTGGAAGATGAGGTCTCCCTGGGCATCGTAGAAATAGCGCGAGCTGATCCGTTTGGGCTCGCTGCCCAGTCCTTCCAGCACATGCGCGCGGAACTCCGCTTCAGCCGTTACCGGAGGGTGTACCAGGGTGTTCGTCGCTTGGCTCATTTGAGTACGAGGCGGATCCCCGTGTATTGCCACCGGAGGTGGGGGTGGAAGAAGTTGCGGTAGGTGGTGCGCGAATGGCCTGGTGCCGTGGCCACGGAAGCACCGCGCAGCACCATCTGGTTCACCATGAACTTGCCGTTGTATTCGCCCAGGGCTCCGGGTGCACGTGCATAGCCGGGGTAGGGTAGGTAGGCGCTGTGCGTCCATTCCCAGCGCTGGCCCCAATGGAAACGTTCGTTGGCCACTTCCCATTCGGCTTCGGTGGGCAGGCGCATACCGCTCCATTCGGCGAAGGCGAAGGCCTCGAAGAAGGAGATGTGCGCCAGCGGCAATGCGGGGTCCACGGGTACCAGCCCCTGCAGGGTGTAGTGGTGCCACACGCCGTCCACGCGGTGCCAGTACATCGGTGCTTCCACATGGTGGTCCTGTACCCATTGCCAGCCTTCGCTGTGCCAATGGTTGAAGTCGGAATAGCCACCTGGGTCCATGAAGGCCATGTATTCGCCATTGGTGACCAAGCGGTCACTGATCGCGAAGTCCTCCAGATGCACCTTATGGCGTCCGTGCTCGTTGTCGAAGCTGAAGCCTTCGCCCTGGTGACCGATGCTGTGGATGCCACCCTGGATCGGAACGAACGTGGCTTGCTCCGGCTCGCGGGTGCTTTCGGTATAGGCACCGTAGGCGGGGAACAGCGGGTTGTGGCCCAGGATGTACTTGAGGTCGGTGAGGAGCAATTCCTGGTGCTGCTCCTCGTGGTTCAAACCGAGTTCCAGGATGTGCGAACGCTCGGATGGAAGTGCGCCAGCGGACAGCAGTTCCTCCATGGCGGCATCCACATGGCGCCGGTAGGCGTGCACCTCTTCCAGAGAGGGACGCGTCATGTTGCCACGGTCGGCCCGCAGCACGCGCTTGCCCACGGTCTCGTAGTAGCTGTTGAACATGTAGGCCATGTCGGCGCTGAAGACCGTGTAGGCGGGATCGGTACCGAGAATGAACTGCTCGAAGAACCAAGTGGTGTGGCCCAGGTGCCATTTGGGTGGCGAAACGTCCACCACGGGCTGCACCACATGGTCCTCCACACGAAGCGGGGCACACAGCGAAACAGTACGCTCGCGCACAGCTCGGTAGCGTTCGCGTGCGGTGGTAGCGATCATGTTCGTGGAAGGGAGAAGCTCTGTGGTGATCATGGTCATGCTCGGTATTACCGGTACTCGGGGTTTTCGAACTCCCAGCGGCTGCCTGTATCCCAGGCCTTGCGCGAATTGCCGTATTCCGGATAGCCCCCTTTCGCTTTCAGGGCAGCGGCCAGGTGGAGCAGGTTATAGGTCATGAAGGTCGAGTTCCTGTTGGTGAATTCGGAATCGAAGCCCACGGGGGGGGCGACCTTCTTATCCTTCCATTCGGTATCGCCATAGCTGGGCCCTGGTCCCACCTCACCGATCCAACCACAATCGGCCTGCGGCGGAATGGTATAGCCGATGTGTTGCATAGCGTAGAGGATGCCCATGGCGCAGTGCTTCACGCCATCTTCGTTGCCCGTGACCATGCAGCCGCCCACCTTGCCGTAGTAGAGGTATTGGCCTTTGTCGTTGAGCTTGCCGCTCATGGCATACAACCGTTCGATCAGCTGCTGTGCAACGGATGATTTCTCGCCCAGCCAGATGGGTGTGCCCACAATGAGGATGTCGGCCTGGATGATGCGTTCGAAGAGTGCCGGCCACTCGTCCACGTCCCAGCCATGCTCGGTCATATCGGGTTGGATGCCTCGTGCCACCTCATGATCCACCAAGCGGATCTCGTCCACGCTGACCTTCTCTTTTTTCATGATGTCCTTGGACACGTCCATGAGCAGAGCGGTGTGGCTCAACTTGGGCGAGCGTGTCAAGGTGCAGTTCACATACACGGCGCTGAGGCCACTAAAGTCCGGTTTCTTCATGGGTTCTGGGTTCGTTCGCTTGGTCCATCCGTCTCCTTTGGTTCGTTCGCACGCGCGTCGCGGATACCCGGTTTGGGTGTGCTCATCTCAGCTTGATCCATTTGCTTGATCTGCCTGGAGAGCAATATCGAGTTGGTGACCAGTTCCGTCAGCGAGCGCTTGATGTACTTGCTCTTCTGGAACTGTTCCACATTGCGTTCCATATCCTCGGCGATCCAGCCGCGGCTCCAGCCGGTGAAGTTGAACGGCGGGAAAGCGAAGCCCAGATCGGTGAAGAAGGTATTGAGTTGTCCTACCACGGCTTGGATGTTGTCCTGCCCCCCGGTGACAATGAAGGCGGCCACTTTGTTCTTGATCAGGATGCGGTCCACCAGGGTGATCTGGTTCTGCACGGTGTTGAGCCGTTCGGCCATCTTGTAGTAAAGTGAGGAAGCATTTCCCCAACGGATCGGCGTAGCCAGCAGCACCACATCGGCCCATAGCACCATGTCCCGGTATACCTGTGTCATGCCATCGCTGGGGTCCATCTCGCTGATGGAACACGGCCAGGTGCAGGCTTGCTCGTGCCGGCTGTAGTAGCCTTCGCAATGGCGGAACTTCAGCTCGCGCAGTTTGATCATGCGCGTTCGCGCCCCGTGTTGTTCACGCGCCTGCTGCAACGCATGTTCCAGGGCTGCTTCGGAGGTCGATGTCCGGGGCAACGCATCGTTCATGTTGGTGGTGCTGATGCCCAGCACGTTCAAGCTGCCCGCATGGGTCTCGTACTTCAAGGCGCGCAGATCGGCCAGGGGGTCTTCCGCATGGATCGCCTTGTGGGCCTTCTGCGTGGGTTCATCATCCACCATGATCCAACCGTCCTCCACCTTCACCGCATGGGTGGACTGGCGGTCCTCATAGCCGCCGGGGGCCTTGCCGGTAAGGATGTTGTATTGCCAGCCATGCCAGGGACAGGCCACGTACAGGTCGCCATCGTCCAGCTTCTGGATGAAGCCAGCGCCCAGGCTACCGCCCTTGTGCAGGCAGGTGTTGCCGATGGCGGTCAACCGGCCGTTGATGTGGAACAAGGCCACTTTCTTGCGGCCCACGCTTACGGGAGCGTGGTGCCCTTCGGGAAAGTCGGCGAGCGGAACGGTGCGGTGGAACGCCATGTGTGCTGTATGTGTCGGACGATCAAGGTAACCCTGACAGCTTCTGAAGGACCTTCATCCTGTAAGGATGGCGCACATCCGCGATCCGCGCATCGGCCTGTCAGGAGCAGGCATCGGCAGCGACCACCCCCTGGTGAGGCGGTACATTTGCACATACATGGGTCTTATCCAGTCCAGGATCCTGGTTTTCGTTGCTTTCGCCGTGCTAGGCATGTTGCAGGCTCATGCCCAGGATGGTGAGCACCCCTTCATCAAGACCTTCACCCTTACCGTGCTCGACGGGCGTGTGCAGGTGGACTGGACCATGCAGGGCGGCAGCACCTGCAATGGCAGCGAGGTGTTGCGCTCCACCGACGGTGTGATGTTCGAGGTGGTCCACCGCATCGATGGCATCTGTGGCGACCCCAACGTGGCCGTGCCTTTTTCCTGGATCGATACCACCCCGCCTGAGTTCAGTACCGTTTACTACCGCATCAATCTCGGTTTCGATGGATTCAGCTCCATCAAGACGATCGTCTTCAAGCAACTCCTCACCAGCGACCAGCGCTTCTACCCTTCACCCATGCGGGACGAGGCCACCCTGCTGCTCAATGTGCCGGCTTCGTCCACGGTGCAGCTCAGCATCTGGGATGCCGCGGGTCACCTCCTGCAGCAGCATGGCGCTCTGCCCGGCCCAGCGCTCCGCATCGCCCTGCCCGGGCACGGCCCTGGTGTCTACACCTACGTCGCCATCAGTGAGGGGCGCACCTTCACCGGGCGATTTGTGAAGGAGTAGGGCTGCGCCTATCAAGCCTCGGAGCATACCGAAGCGTACGTTTACCGCCGCTCCCTTTCGGGAGGCATCGCGGCCATGACCGTTACCTTGCACGCTCCATGATCCCACTGCCCGATCCCGATCTGTCCCGCTTGCGCCTGGTGCGCCGGCGCTACATGGGCGAGCGCACCTCGCTGGTGGTCTCCAGTGTGGTCATCGGCCTGGTGTCCTCGCTCTGTGCCGTGGCGTTGAAGAAGGGCGTGCACCGCACCACGGAGTTCGCCAACGAGGTGCTCTTCTCCGGTGACCATGCGTACCTCGTCATCGGCATCCCGCTCATCGGCGTGCTGCTCTCGGTGCTCTACACCCGCTTGTTCCTCCGTGGCGATCTGGGGCGCGGCCTGCCCAACCTGCTGAAGGACGTGCAGCAGCATGACAGTGTGGTGGCCGTGCACAAGATCTGGTCGCAGGTCATCACCAGCATCTTCACCATGGGCACCGGCGGTTCCGCGGGGCTGGAGGCACCGCTGGCCATCACCGGTGCGGCCATCGGCAGCAACACGGCCCGCTGGCTGGGCTT
>JBGTAJ010000048.1:0-87103 GCA_041749915.1 Flavobacteriales bacterium | reverse complement strand
CTCAATGAACGTGAAGAACAACGCACCGGCCAGATACAGGGAAAGGGTGGCGACCAGATGAAGCTGAAGGATGTGTACCGCCACATAGCCGGAGGCGGCACCGATACCGTAGAAGATCACCAACGGCACCGCGATATGCGTTTTCGTCAGTGCCTCGAGGACAGGACTTTGAAAGATCCGGCCGCTTTCGGGTTTGGCAGTGGACATGGTCTGGATTGAGCCGCGAAGATAAGCCGCAGGAACTCCGTCGCGGGATGACCATGATCAGTCGACCGTATCAAATGTTCGCGACCTGGACCGGCGCAGGGCTTGTAGGGCCGATCGAAGCCCAACCTATATGGTGGGTTTTGCTGCGCGGAGTCATGACCTATCCCGCACTGCGCTAGATCTCGCCGGACCGATGCCAGCTGAATTTGCATCATACGACCCTCCATGTCGCCCCCGTCGCTATTTTTGCGGCCGCTTCCGAAAGGAACGGGCAATTAGCTCAGCTGGTTCAGAGCACTACCTCGACAAGGTAGGGGTCACTGGTTCGAATCCAGTATTGCCCACAAGCCCGCCTCGCTCACGCCAGGCGGGCTTTTTTTGGGTCCGGGACAAGTGGTTTGATGACCGCCGACAAAAGCACCCTGTTCTGACGGTCCCTGCCTTCTTTCGCCCGAATGTTGGTGATGGCCCACTGCAGGGCGTCAGCAATGGTATGGGGGCACCCTCACGAACAAGCTCCTCACATGCGTGAAATGCGGGTTGGAATATTCTCTTTCTTTTGCAGGTGCTTTCACCAAACACCCATGAACGCATGAACGAAGAGATCACACAGATCCAGCGATGGAGCGACCACGCCATGGAACTGGCGATGGAACTCGCCCCGAAGGTCCTGACCGCCCTGTTGGTCCTGTGGATCGGCTCCATGGTGATCCGTGGCCTGGCGAAGGTGTTGAACAAAGTGCTTGACCGGCGCGGCGTGGAACCGACGCTGAAGCGCTTCCTGCACAGCCTGGTCACCATCTCCCTGCGCGTCCTGCTGCTCATCACCGCCATCGGCATGGTGGGCATCCAGACCACCAGTTTCGTGGCCATCATCGGTGCGGCCGGTCTTGCCATCGGCCTTGCGCTTCAGGGCACCCTGTCCAATTTCGCGGGTGGCACATTGATCCTGCTCTTCAAGCCCTACAAGGTGGGCGACCTGATCGACGCCCAGGGAGTGCTGGGGAACGTGAAGGAGATCCAGATCTTCACCACCGTGCTGACCACGCCCGAGAACAAGACCGCCATCATCCCCAATGGGGCCATGGCCAATGGCAACATCATCAACTACACCGGCGAAGGGAGGATGCGCGTTGACCTCACCTTCGGTCTGGGCTATGGCAGTTCCATCGCACAGGCCCGGGAGGTCCTTCTGAAAGTGATGTCCGAGCACCCGAAGGTTTTCAAGGACCCGTCACCCGCCGTCACCGTTTCCAAACTGAACGTGGAAGGCTTGGAACTGGCCGTGCGCCCCTGGTGTGACCCAACTGACTATTGGGACGTCTACTTCGGCGTATACGAAGCCGGCCTTATCGCCCTCCAACAAGCCGGTGTGCAAGGCCCACAGCCCTCCATGCGCATCCATTCCGACGCCCGCCCCTGAACAACCCACAAACCACGATGAAGTATCTCACCACGCTAATTCTCTCCACCGCGATGATCGTCCCTGCCCTCGCGCAGAACGACATCGATGCCAAGGCCCGGGAGGCCGCCGCTGCAGAGGTCCAAAAACGCCACGTCAGTGATTCCCTGGATGGAAAGTGGGTCAAGTCCGGTGTCTTCAACATCAACATGACGCAGGTGAACCTGTCCAATTGGGCAGCCGGCGGTTTCAGCTCCGTGAGCGGAATGGCCATGTTCAACGGTACCGCGAACTGGAAGAAAGGCAAAAAGGCATGGGACAACAGCCTGATCCTGGCCTTCGGCGGGCAGCACATCCACGACGGTTCCGAACCACAGAAGACGGATGACCGCATCGAACTGAACACGAAGTACGGCCATGAACTGAACAAGGCCTGGTACCTGGCCGCAGTTGCCCAGTTCAAGACCCAGTTCACAGAAGGTTTCGACGAGAACGGCACCCGCATCTCCAACCTGATGGCCCCTGGATATGCCTTGTTGGGTCTGGGTTTCGACTACAAGCCCAACGAAAAGTTCAACGTCTTCTTCTCACCAGCGACCGCACGTCTCGTAATCGTGACCGACGAGACCCTCTGGCGGGGCAGCACCGACCCGGAGCAGCGCGTGTTCGGTGTGAAGAACGGTAACACCACGGAACTCGAGTTCGGGGGATACCTCCGCTTTCAGTACCAGACGGAACTGGCCAAGAACATCACCTTCATGACCCGGGGTGATGTGTTCAGCAACTACCTGCGCGAGCCGGGCAACATGGACGTGACCTGGGAGACGCTGTGGACCTTCAAGGTGAACGACTGGTTCGCCGCCACCCTGAACACCGTGCTCCTCTATGACCACGACACCGACATTGAACGCTTCGACGACGCCGGAACGTCCTACCTCGGACCTGCCACCCAGTTCAAACAGTCACTGGGCATCGGTCTGACGTTCAAGCTCTGATCGGGAGTTCCACCGGAATGAAAGGGTCGCTTCGGCGGCCCTTTCTTCATTTCACGGGGTACTTCCCCAGCCCCTCAAAGGGCTCCACCACACCAAAGCGCACCGGATCGGGGTCGCGCAGGAACACCCGAACCCGGGCAACCCGCAAAGGCTGCCTATCCCGGTTGTACACGTAGGTCTTCAACACCACCGGGCCGTTGACCTTGCCTGCATCGCCCAGGCAGGTGCCCACCACCAAGGTGGCCGCCCGCCCACCGGGAAGCATGCTGCCGACCTCACCGCCCCGGTAGAACACCGTGCTGTCACCCACCATCAGGTGCGCCACGAAACTCGCGTTCGTCACTGCGCCATCGGACCACACCTCCGCCTCGATCTCCACCGGCTGCTGCGGGTGTTGCACCAGGCTGTCCAGCACACATTCAAAGGCGATCCCGAACTCCCGACCGCTCAGGTCCCACGCTGGGAAGGAGTCGATGCCGCTGGGAAGTACGGGGAGGTCCGATGCGATATCCCAAGGCCGTGGAGTTTGCTGCGTGGGGTCGGCGGAGGCCACTTGCCAGCGATCGAACAGCACCAGGTGGCCGGGTGCTCGCGAGAACAGGAACCATTGACCCTCGGACATGTCGCGCCGCTGAAGCAGGTAGGGGAAGTGCCGCTGGATGCGGATCACGCGTTCTGCCGGGGCACCGTTGCTCTGGCCAAAGAAGACCGTGCCTTGGGGCAGACCGCGCAACAGCTCGTCCAGTGCATCATCCGTGAAGCGGTCCTGGAGTTGGACATAAGGAAAGCTGTCCGGCGGAACGGCGAGGTGCTCGGTGTAGAAGCGGATCATGTGGTCCGGCGCATCGATCAGTACCACCACTTCATCCAGGCCTCGCTCCCTAACGGCCTGGAGTCCCTCGGTCACGAAGGCCTCGTACTTCGAATGGTAGAGCAGTGCAAAATGCTGACGCTCTTCCACGAGCGTCTTCACACCAGCGAATGCGACCACAACGGTCAGTGCCACGGATGCGTTCCGAGACAAGTGCCGCAGCCCTGCCACCAGCGCCAGCACCAGATAGGGGAAGGAGAACAGGAGCACGGAATGCTGGATCACCGGTGCGCGCCAGATGGAATAGCCCAGCCCGATCGCCAGGGGCAGCAGTCCCCACAGCGGAAGGAACCACGCGGAGGGGTTGCGGGTGCCCCCCAAGCGCAGGCGCAGCACCAAGGCCCAGCCCACGGAAAGCAGCAGGAGGGAGGCCAGTACCCACGAGCCATGGGCCACCCACCACAGGTGACGCGGCACCCAGTCGATACCAGGCTTCGCCAACCATTCCGCCAGCCCGCCCAGCCCGAGCTGCTTGAGGAAGATGGGCACCTTGGGCAGGTAGAGCAGCACGGAAACCGCGCACATCAGCAGGAAGGCACGGAGCTGTTCCGGGCGCACCAACAGGAGGGCGGTCCCGACCATGAGGCCCGAAAGCATCATCGAAAAATGATGGGTGTACGCGCTGAGCACTGCGGCGATCCCGGTTCCCCACAAGGCCCTTCGGCTGTTGAAGGCGAGGTAGCGCGTCAGCTGATCCGCCAGCAGGGCCGTGGTGAACAAGCCTGCCGCATAGGGCCTTGCAAGCTGGCCGTAGAGCACACTGAACTGCAGGGTGGCCATCAGCGCGGTGAGAAGGAGCGCGGCGCCGGCACCGGTCCATGCCAGTGCGAAGCGATAGAGCAGCAGGATGGCCGCCAGGCTCATCAGGATGAAGGGCAGCTTCACATCCGCCTCGTTACGGCTGAACAGGGAGGTCCAGATCCATTCGAAGACCTGCACCCCGGGCGGATGGGTGTCCAGTTCCACTACGCCTCGCTGGATGGTCTCGCCCAGCGTGGGGTAGATCCGCACCAGGGCGCTCAGTTCGTCGTGGGTGTAGGCCAGGTGGGGCAGGTCCCAGAAGCGGAGCACAGCGGCCAGCGCCAGCAGCACCAGGTAGGTGACCCGCATCCAGCGTTCACCCGGCACCAGGGCCCTTCCGTAGCGGCCGATGTACGAACGCCACTCCATGCCTCAGCGTTCGCGGTCCATGTCGCGTTGAAGGTCCTTTTCCTTCAGGCTCTCGCGCTTGTCGAAGGTCTTCTTTCCCTTGGCCAGTGCGATCTCCATCTTGGCGAAACCGTTGGCGGCGAAGAAGAGGCGGACGGGCACGATGGTCATGCCCTGGTCCTTGAGCTTGCGTTTCAGCTTCTCCAGTTCCCTACGGTGCAGCAACAGCTTGCGGTCGCGCTTGGGTTCGTGCACGTAATGCACGTTGGTGCCGTAAGGATTGATCTGCATGTTGCGGATCACCAGTTCATCGCCCACGAAGGCGCAGAAGGCCTCACCGATGCTGGCACCACCGGCCCGGATGCTTTTGATCTCGGAGCCCATGAGCACCATGCCGCACTCGTAGCTGTCGAGCAAATGGTACTCGAAGCTGGCGCGCTTGTTCTTGACCTCTATGGGTGCCTTGGCCATGGGCCGCGAAGCTACGGCCAATGGGCGTCCGGCGTGGGCAGCGGTGGAAGGTGTTCACTTCAACCTTCCATCTGGTACTATCATCACGTTGAAGCAAGGCAGGGCACAGTGCGCTAGCGATTGCCTTTGCCAGGACTTGTACATGGGTGCACCCTCGCTATCTTCGGACCAAGTGAGCCATGATGCCTGTTGATCAGTTCCACCCAATGGCCAGTGAGTTGACGTATTGCTTCAATTGTGCCGTATCGGGTGGTAAGACGCAATGCGTTTATTAAGAGTTACCTGCAAGCTGAACAACAATGAGAGAACTAATCATATCGATAATTTTATTATCCATTTTATGGAGTTGTGACAGTCCGACTAAAAAGGAAAATTCACCCGAATCTAATAAAGCAACTGAACAGACAAACTCAGACTTTGAAAATTACATTTCAACACTCGACCAGATTCCTCTTCCCTTGGAAGCTAATCCACTTGAACAACTTCCAGAGACCTCAAAGAACTTTGACAATAAAGCCTTCGAAAAATATAAGCACACGTGGACGATCCAACCCTTAGGAATCTACTATAAGGACGATAATACAATTGGAATTATTGACTGCTCAATTGGAGATTGGGGACTTGTACCCTTCTTGACTACATATGACCTAAAAGGAAATAAATTGACTCGACTGGACTTTACGACAAGAGTGGTCAAGACATGGGATATGAAGCAATAGAATATGTGACATTTAATGCTGACCGAACAATTACCGTCCGAGACACATTAAAGCGTTGGGACTTTAATGAAGAAGAAACGGACATTATCGAAGGAAGTATGAAAATTACAACAGGAAAGGTCGAGTATCGAATTTTAGAAAATGGACGAATTGAGAAGGAAGCCAGCAGGTAACAGAACCTACCCCAAAGTGGCGGTTCAGTGGCTAAGTCAAGCTTTGTACTTCTATCAAAGTCTCTGCTTGGTTGACAGTGAAATGCTTCGAAATCGCCACCTTCGGGTAGCTGCGAAACGTTAACGCTCACCCCAGCCCCACATCCAGCACCATCATCACGATGAAGCCGCCGATGAAGCCCAGGATGGGGATGTCCGAATGTCCGTCCACCTGTGTTTCGGGGATCACCTCCTCGATGACCACGTAGATCATCGCGCCGGCGGCAAAGGCCAAGGCGTAGGGTAGGACGGGTTGCATCCACAGCACTGCGACGGCGCCGATCACACCGGCGATGGGTTCCACGATGGCGCTGAGCTGGCCGTAGAAGAAGCTGCGCCGGCGGGAGAGACCGAGGCGACGCAGCGGCATGCTCACCGCAATGCCTTCGGGGAAGTTCTGCAGACCGATGCCAAGGGCCAGTGCCACGGCGCCACCGATGGTGGCTTCCGGAACGCCGGCCGCCACACCGCCAAAGAGCACGCCCACAGCCAGTCCTTCCGGGATGTTGTGCAGGGTGATGGCCAAGATCAGCAGGGTGGTGCGCCGCCATTCGGTCTTTGGACCTTCACTGGCCGAGGGATCGAAGTTGATGTGCAGGTGGGGCACGTACTTGTCCAGCACGAAGAGGAAGAGCGCACCCAGCGCGAAGCCCACGGCCGGAGGCAGCCAGGGGATCATGCCCATGCGCTCGCTCATCTCGATGCTCGGTGCCAGCAGGCTCCAGTAGCTGGCGGCGATCATCACACCACCGGTGAAGCCTAGCATACCGTCCAGCCAGCGACGGCTGAGGGTCTTGAAAAAGAACACGACCGAGGCCCCGGCAGCCGTCACGCCCCAGGTGAACATCGTGGCCAGGAATGCGGCCAGGATGGGATCGATGCTCTCGAAGTACTGGATGATGGTCTCCATGCTCACAGCGCTTTCACGGTCAGGTTCAGGCTCACTTGCTCATTCAGCAGCAGTCCGCTCCGGAAACGGCTGCTCACCTCCACCGAGTTGTCGTACTCGAAACGCCGGTTCACCGTGAGCTGCGTGCCCAGCTTCAGGCCGAGCCCGTCCAGCAGCTTCAGGAAGGCGGGCGAGGAGTCCTTCACACCCACGATGTGCACCAAGGTGTCCTTCGCGACTTCGGAAAGGGGCTGGGCCCCCGCCATGTCCACCATGCGTCCCTCGCGGTCGGGAATGGGGTCGCCGTGCGGATCGAACTTGGGGTGGTCCATGAACTTGTCCAGCCGGTCGTGCAGGTCGACCGAATCGATGTGCTCCAGCTGCTCGGCCAGGTCGTGCACCTCGTCCCACCGGTAGTTCAGGTGGTTCACCAGGAAGGTCTCCCACAGGCGGTGCTTACGCACGATCAACGTCGCGACCTGGGTGCCGGTGTCCGTCAGCGACACGCCGTAATAGGGTCGATGGTCCACCAGACCTTTCTCGTTCAGTCGCTTCACCATGTCCGTGACGGAGGAGGCCTTGGTCCTCAGGTGCGCCGCAATGGCAGTTGTGCTGGCCCCCTTTCCGTTCTGTTCAGCCAGACTGAAGATGGCCTTGAGGTAATTCTCCTCCGCGCTCGTTCTCATGGGCGTTCGCTGCGTTGATGCGGCGAAGGTAAGATTATTTTTAGACCGGTCTAATTTATGATCTACATTTGTCGACCATTCGAAGCCATGAAGCCCATCAAGCTAACCCTCAGCATACTATGCCTCCTGTTGGGCGGTGATGCCTTGGCCGGCCATGGTTCCATCCGCGGAACGGTGACCGGAGCCGGGGGAGCGCTGATCAGTGCCAATGTGGCATTGGAAGGGACCACGCTCGGGAGCAGCACCGACCTTCAGGGGCGCTTCCTGATCAGCGCTGTGGAGCCAGGGACCTACACCCTCGGCGTCAGCTACCTCGGCCACTTGCCTCTGCGCCGAACGGTTCGGGTGGTGGCCGACGAAGTGCTCGATCTGGGCACCCTGATGATGGAGCCTACGGCCAATGATCTGGGCGAGGTGGTGGTCACGGGCACCATGAAGGAGATGTCGCGGGCGGACAGTCCGATACCCGTGGAAGTGATCACGCCTGCGCTCTTCCGTCGCAACCCGGAGCCCACCCTGATCGGCTCGGTCGGCATGGTGAACGGCGTGCGCCCCCAGATCAATTGCAGCGTGTGCAACACGGGCGACATCCACATCAACGGGATGGAAGGCCCTTACACGATGGTACTGATCGACGGCATGCCGATCGTGAGTGGGCTGAGCACCGTGTACGGCCTGAGCGGCATCCCCACCAGCCTCGTGGAACGTGTGGAGGTGGTGAAGGGGCCGGGCTCGGCTCTTTATGGCAGTGAGGCCATGGGCGGCATCATCAACGTCATCACCAAGGACCCCGCACTGGCACCGCGCGTGTCGGTGGATGTGATGGGCTCCACCTGGGAGGAGTACAATGCCGACCTGGGGGCCACGGTCCGCCGCGGCAAGGTGAGCAACCTCACGGGGATCAACGTCTTCGCCTATGATGCGCCGCGCGACAACAACGGCGATGGCTTCACCGACATGACCCTGCAGAAGCGGGTCTCCATCTTCAACAAGATCAGCTACCGCAGACCCGACCGCAAGGCCGCCAGTCTTGCTGCGCGTTATGTCCAGGAGGACCGTTGGGGTGGGGAGATGGATTGGACACCGGCCTTCGCGGGCAGCGATCTCCGCTATGGTGAGACGATCGCCACGCGGCGTTGGGAGCTCATCGGGCAGTACCAGCTCCCCGTCCCGGGCACCGTGATGGCGCAGGTCTCCATGAACGGCCACCACCAGGAAAGCTGGTACGGCACCACGCCATTCGACGCGGTGCAGCAGGTCTTCTTCGGCCAGCTGTTCTGGAACCGGCGTTGGGGAGCTCGGCACGATGTGCTGACCGGGTTGGCGTATCGTTTCACGGCCTACAACGACAACACGCCCGCCACCTCCAGCGGCAATGAGCCCTACACCACCGACCGTCCGCAGCGCAAGCCGATGCCCGGGCTCTTCGTACAGGATGAATGGTCGCTGACCGAGGTGCACAAGCTCCTGCTCGGTTATCGCCTGGACCACGATGTGGACCATGGCTTGGTGCATGCTCCGCGCGTGGCCTACAAGTACGCGCCCAGTGGTCGCTGGACCGTCCGCGCCAGCTTCGGCACCGGCTACAGGGTGGTGAACCTCTTCACCGAGGACCACGCCGCGCTCACCGGCTCCCGGACGGTGGTGATCACCGAGGAACTGCGCCCCGAACGTTCCTGGAACGGCACCTTGAACGTGGTGCGCAAATGGGTGGGAGAGAAGCGCTTCTTCGCACTGGACGGCTCGGTGTTCCACACCCGCTTCAGCAACAGGATCCTACCGGACTACGACACCGACCCCGACCTCATCCTCTACGCGAACCTGGACGGTGAGGGCATCGCACAAGGCGTGAGCCTGAACGCCGAGGCCCGGGTGGGCAAGCCCCTGCGCATCATGGCAGGCGCGACGTACATGGATGTGCTCACCGTCCGGGAGGGCGCGCGGGAGCAGCAGCTATTCGCACCCACCTGGTCGGGAACCTTCACGGCGGGGATCGACCTCACGCCCGCGACCAGCGTGGACCTTACCGGACAGTGGTATGGCCCGATGCGTCTGCCCGTTCAGCCCAATGACTTCCGGCCGGAATATTCACCCTGGTATGCGTTGATCAACGTGCAGGTGAAACACCGTGTGAACGACCGGATGGAACTCTATGGCGGTGTCAAGAACCTGCTGGATTTCGTGCCGGACGACCCGCTCATGCGCCCCTTCGACCCCTTCGACCGGCAGGCGAACGACCCCGTTTCCAACCCCAACGGATACAGCTTCGACACGAGCTACATGTATGCGCCCATGCAAGGTGTGCGCGGCTTTCTGGGGATCCGGTTCACGCTGATGTGAGGCCTCGGACATCGCCCCCTGTACCCATATGCCGTCCCTACGGGGCTACCCATATGCCGTCCCTACGGGACTCTGTTTTCGCGTATGTGCCGGAACTGCTACCGATATCGCGTCCCTACAAGACTAGCTCCCGGTGGAATGGACGGGGATCCACTCCGATCGTGCTGTCTAGCTTTGCCGCGCATGTACACCCTCATCCGCCCGCTGTTGTTCCGCTTGTCCCCGGAGCGGGCGCATCACCTCACCTTCAACCTGCTTGAACTGGCGTCCAAGGTCCCCGGTCTGCTGGCCTTGGTAGGCGGGGAACGCCCACCGGACAAGGCATCGGTCACGGTCATGGGATTGCGTTTCCCGTCGCCCGTGGGCCTCGCCGCCGGCATGGACAAGGATGCGAAACATGTCAAAGCCCTGTCGGCCCTGGGCTTCGGCTTCATCGAGGTCGGCACGCTCACGCCCTTGCCCCAGCCGGGCAATGAAGCACCCCGACTGTTCCGACTGCCTGCCGATCGTGCGCTCATCAACCGCATGGGGTTCAACAACGGCGGGGTGGTGGAGGCCGTGGAACGCCTGCGCAAGCGGACCCCGGGCATCATCGTCGGAGGGAACATCGGCAAGAACAAGGTGACGCCGAACGAGGCAGCGGTGGACGATTACGTGAAGTGCTTCGAGGCCCTTTACCCCGTGGTGGACTATTTCGTGGTGAACGTGAGCAGTCCGAACACCCCCGGTCTGCGCGCGCTGCAGGAGAAGGGACCACTTCTTGAAATTCTGGGAAGGTTGAAGGAACTGGGGGATCGGAAGATCAGCGGATCAGGAGATCGGAAAATGTGCTCGAGACCGATCCTCCTGAAGATCGCGCCCGACCTGACGGATGCCCAGTTGGACGATGTCTGTGCGGTGGTGAAGGAGAGCGGCATTGCCGGGGTCATCGCCACCAACACCACCATCTCGCGTGAAGCATTGACCACACCCAAAGCCGAAGTGGAGGCCATGGGCATGGGCGGCGTGAGCGGTGCTCCTGTGCGTGCGCGCAGCACCGAGGTGGTCCGTTACCTGCGTGAACGCCTTCCACGTCCGCTCGTGATCATCGGCGTAGGCGGCATCGACAGTGCCGAAGCTGCCCTGGAGAAACTGGATGCCGGCGCCGACCTGGTGCAGGTTTACACCGGCTTGATCTACGAAGGACCCGCGCTCGTGAAGCGGATCAATCGGGCCTTCACTGGCCGTGGTCATTAAGGGTAATTAACCACGGATGCACACGGATGGACACGGATGTCTGAACCAAGCACGGATAGGTATGGATACAGGCAAACTTCTATTCGCTGCAGAGACCGAGGAGATCATCGGCGCTTCGATGGAAGTGATCAACGTGCTGGGACATGGGCTCTTGGAGAAACCCTATGAGAATGCGCTTGCCGTGGAACTGAAGCTGCGTGGAATACCGTTCACGCAGCAACCGCAATTCGATGTCGTCTACAAAGGCATACAAGTTGGACTGTTCGTCCCCGACCTGATCGTTCGGAACAGGGTGGTGGTGGATACAAAGACCATCGACAGGATCGGAGACCATGAGAAAGGACAGATGCTCAACTACCTTGGTCTCACCGGGCTCCGGGTGGGGCTGATCATCAACTTCAAGCGAGCCAAGCTGACATGGGAGCGGGTGGTACTTTGATCCGATCAGGCATTTATCCGTGTCCATCCGTGTGCATCCGTGGTTCACGCATTCCCTGCATTTCACACATCATCCGAGGTTGACATGCCCGACGTAAAATTCATCGAATGCCCGCGCGACGCGATGCAGGGCATCGGACCGTTCATCCCCACGGAGATGAAGGTGAAGTACCTCAACGAACTGCTGAAGGTGGGCTTCGACACCATCGATATCGGGAGTTTCGTGAGCCCCAAGGCGATTCCGCAACTGGCGGACACGGCCGAAGTACTCGCCCGCATTGACCGTCGCGGGTCCACGAGCAAGCTGCTGGTCATCGTCGCCAATGAACGCGGTGCGGAAGAAGCGGTGAAGCAAGCAAGTGTCACCTACCTCGGTTATCCCTTCAGCATCAGCGAGACCTTCCAGCAGCGGAACACCAACACCGGCATCGATGGTTCGTGGGAGCGCACTGCACGGATCGCGGAACTGGCCCGCGCGAACGGCAAGGAACTCGTGGTATACATCAGCATGGCCTTCGGCAACCCTTTCGGCGATGCGTGGAGCCCCGAGGTGGCCCTGCACTGGGTGGACCGTCTGGTGAAGGAGCTGGGGGTGGGCATCATAGCGCTCAGCGACACGGTGGGTGTGGCCCGGCCCGAGGATATCACCAGCATGTTCCGTGCACTGATCCCGGCCTTGCCCATGGTGGAGTTCGGCGCCCACCTGCATTGCACGCCCGAGAACTGGAAGGCCAAGACCCAGGCGGCCTGGGACGGTGGCTGCCGTCGTTTCGATGGCGCTATCAAGGGCTACGGAGGTTGCCCCATGGCCGAGGATGAGCTGGTAGGCAACCTGCAGACCGAACTCTTCGTGCATCACCTGGACGACCAGGGCATCCGCACCGGCCTTGATCTGGCACAGCTGGACCGCTGTGTGGTCGAGGCAGCGAGCGTCTTCCCCGGTTAGAAGGACGATCCACCCGCCTTGCTGGCGTTTCTTCCGTCAGGCTTTCAGCAGTTCCAGCACCGTGATCTCCGGCGGCATGCCCACGCGCCCCGGGAAACCGATGAAGCCGAAACCGCGGTTCACATAGAGCTGCTGTCCGCCTTCGGCATAAAGGCCCGCCCAGTGCTTGTAGACCCATTGGGCCGGGCTGTACGTGGTGTTCCCGAGCTTCACCCCGAGCTGCGCTCCATGGGTGTGGCCGCTCAGCGTAAGGTCGATACCGGTGCCCTGCACCTGGTGCTCCCAATGCGTGGGATCATGGCTCAGCAGGATGCGGTAGGGCATGGCCTCGGTGCCCCGGATGGTCTTGGCCAGGTCCCCGTACTGCTGGAAGCGGTGCCCCCAGTTCTGCACGCCCAGCAGGCCGATCCGCTCACCGTCCACCTCGATCGTCACGTGTTCATCCAGCAGCAGACGGAAACCCATCTCCGCATGGATGGCCTTCAAGCGTTCCAGGTTGGCGGCTTTGGCGGTGGGGCTTTCCCACTTCGGATAGTCGCTGTAGTCGTGGTTGCCGAGGATGGAGAACTTGCCCAAGCGTGCCTCCAGGCCTTTCAGGACATCGATGAAGGGTTCCGCCTCTTCGGCATAGTCGTTCACCAGGTCACCGGTGAACACGATCAGATCGGGTTTTTCGGCGTTGATCAGGTCGATGCCGTTCTGCACCAGCGCCGGATCGCCACCGTAGCTGCCCAGGTGCATGTCGCTGATCTGGATCACGGTGAGACCGTGGAAGGCTGATGGCAACCCCGCGGAACGCACCGGCACCCGCGACACGTTGAATCGACTCCGGCCCTTGGTCACGCCGTACAATACGCCGGTGAACGGGATCGCGGCCACGATTAAACCCAGCTGGCTCAGGAAACGCACCCGGTCGATGCCTTCACCGGGAGCATCCACGGGACCTGGGAGCAATTTATTCCACCCCAAGCGGGCCAGATGCAAGAGGTCGTCCAGCCCATGGAAGATCACGATCACCACCTTGGGGAGGAAGAACAGCAGGAACAGGGCGACCAACGAGAACGCGTAGCTGTGGTCACGCCGTACTTTAGGGTCCTGCATGCTGAACACCGACCAGATCATCAAGCCAATGATGCCGATGGAAACGATCCAATACAGGAAGCGCACGATGCGCCGCAGCGTGAGCGAATGGTTCGCGAGCGCGGTGTTCAGGCCTTTGTATGCGTACAGGTCGATGAGGACCAACAGCACCAGGAAGATGCTGAAGTTGCGAAGCGCGGCGGGGGACATGGGGATAAAGGTATTGGGTGGTCATGGCCTCGCCGAAAAGATGTGTTCAGCGGCAATTGCGATGATCTTCTTCGAGATTATGAACATATGCCCGGTCAATGCTCAGGTCACTTGGAGACGGACATATGGTGGTGCAGGCAGTGATATAGCACGCTCCGTGGTCCAAACACCGGATGGTGGTTTTTTGATCGCAGGCGCCACAGGAAGTTTCGGACAGGGTGGAGATGCATACCTGATGAAGGTCGATGCAGAGGGCGAACGTGAATGGTCAGGTTACTATGGTGGAATAGCAGTTGAGGAGGCTTGGAGCATAGCGTTGACGGACGATGGCTACTTCATCGCTGGCACCTCATCCGGAGGAGGGTTGGGCGGATATGACGGTGCTGTGATTCACATCGACCTCCTCGGTCAGGTGCTATGGTCCAGGTCCTATGGCACACCGGACTGGGATTTCATTTACGCCATTGCAGTGGACGACGTTGGCCTGTACCTGGCAGGACGCACGTATGGCGGCACCCTGGGTGGTGCAGACCATTGGATCCTGAGAACTGACGGGGTGGGTGATGTGATCTGGTCTTCACTGCAGGGCGGCGTCCATGAGGATGAGGCTCGGGATGTCCAAGCAACAGCAGATGGAGGATGCATTGTCGTCGGGACCATGGGGATCTCCGATGGGACCACCGATGTACATCTTATGAAATTCACGTCCTCGGGCGTAATGGAATGGGACACAACGATCGGCACCGACTCCATTGACCTTGGCCAGAGCGTAAGGGCCACCATGGAAGGCACGTACATCATCGGTGGTTCTTCACATGGATTCAGCACAAACTCTGAAATGTATTTGGCGGAAGTTGACCAGTTCGGATCCATCCAATGGACTAACCATGTAGGGCAGATCTCCGACTGGGAGGGCTACGATGTACTACAGCGTCCGGACGGAGGGTTGACAATGGTCGGTTATACGACCGCCTTCGGCCTTGGTGGCAAGGATGTTTACCTATTGATGACCAACGCAGTAGGTGAATTTGAGTTCGGCACCACGTTCGGTGGTGGTGGTGAGGATGTTGGATATTCCATAGAACTCACCGGTGATGGTGGATACATCCTTGCTGGTTCAACGACAAGCTTCGGTCCGGGGCCTGGTGCCATGTTCGTTATCCGAACAGGCCTGAACGGATTAACGCAGTCCGAACAGGTCCAAGAAACCTTCGACCCGGTCAGTATCGCTGCGATTGAGTTGGCTTCGGACTGGACGATCACGCCCAATCCCGTGAGATCTGGAGGAAGCGTTGAAGTAATGCACGCAACCACGCCGGTAAGATCTTTCCGTATTTCCGACATGCAAGGCCGGGAAATAATGCAAGGGGTCGTGGCGTCAGGAAGATTCATTAATATTGGATATATTCGCTCTGGCATATACGGGATAGATCTGGTCGATATGAATGGCGATCGCTACTTTTCGCGTATAGTGGTCGTCGATCCCTAAGGATGAAAGCGCTTCTATACTTGCATGCATTCGCAGGCACCCTCGCCCTGGTGATCGCCCCCCTGGCCATGCTCGCCTCCAAGGGCAGCGATGCGCATCGTCGTTGGGGTAAGGTCTTCTTTTACGCCATGTCCGTCGTGGTGGTCACGGCGATCATTGCCGGCATCGTGCGTCCCAATATCCTGATGGCGCTGGTGGCCTTGTTCAGTTTCCACATGCTGGCCTCGGGGTACCGGGCACTGTTCCTGAAGAAGCTCCACGAGGGGCAGCGCATGCAACGCTGGGACTTCATCCTGCAGGGTTCCGCGGCGGTGATCAACGGGGCCTTGTTCCTGTGGGGGCTGATCAACCTGACGATGGGACGCCGGGATAGCGCGAGCATCATCTTCTTCGTCTACGGATCCGTGGGCCTGTTCATGGTCTGGCGGAACCTGCACCAGTTCTACAAGCGCAGCGTGGACAAGCGGGAATGGCTGTACATGCACATGACGGGTTTCCTGGGTGGCTACATCGCCACGGTGTCCGCCTTCAGCGCCGTGAACCTTCACATGATCCAACCCACCTGGCTCCAGTGGCTCTGGCCCACCATCATCGGCTCACCGCTGATCGCTTACTGGATCAGCTACTACAGGAAAGGCTTCGCGAAAGGCAAGCGCGTGAGCGACATGGTGCGCACGCGCATCCAGTGAGCCTCAGGGGCGCTGGCCCAGTCTTCCGCCGGCCCATGCTGCAAGCAAATAGAACGGAAGTTCGGCCCACATCCACACCGGATGCTGGATCATCACCAGGTTGAGCAGACTGCCCACCAAGGCGATCGCACCCACGATCAAGGCCCACTTCATGGGCGTGGAGACCGCCATGCGTGCGGCCACCAAGGCACCGGCGAAGGCTCCCCCGATATGGGCGATCAACACCAGGATGATGGCCAGCGGTGGCAGCGAGGCCACATGCTTCGCGAAGGCTCCGGGGTCGTTCATGTCCATCATCGCCGGGGGAGGATAGAGCACGCCGCTCACCGAGGTAAGGAGCAGGTTGAAGCCGATGCTGACGACGATGCCCGTGATGAGGGCCAGGATGTTCCTCCACATGGTCCGGTGATCTGGTGCGGCAAGATAGCAAGCGGGCTTCGGGTACCTTTGGCCGCCTGATCGCCGCCCTCCCAACGCATGTCCAGCCCCATCCGGATCCTCGTCCTGTACACGGAACTGGCGCCCTACGTGCTGGCGTGCTTCAAGGCCGCCGTGGCCCGCGATGGGGTGGAGTTCCATGTGGTGCGCTGGCCGGTGAACCAGGAGGCGCCCTTCGACCTCGAGCCCGGACAGGGGATCACGTTGTATGATCGCAAGGACTTCGATACACCGGCGCTGCTGAAGCTCGCGGAGCAATGTGCCCCGGCATTGGTCCTCACCAGCGGATGGGTGGACAAGGGCTACCTCGCCGTGTGCCGGAAGTTGAACCTTCGGCGTGTGCCCACGGTCATGACCTTCGATACCGCCTGGACCGGGAGCGTCAGGCAGTGGGTTTCGGCGATCGCCGCCCGCTTCTGGGTGCCCCTCACATTCAGCCACGCCTGGGCCACCGGTCAACGGCAGATGGTCTATGCGCGCCTGCTGGGATTTCAGCCCTTCCGCATCCGGACGGGCTTCTATGCAGCGGACACCGCCTTGTTCGCGCCCCTGGGCGAACGACTGCTGGCCGAACGCACACAGCAGTGGCCGCACCGCTTCCTGTGCGTGGCCCGCTACATTCCCACCAAGGGCCAGCAGTTGCTCTGCGAAGCCTTTGCGGCGCTCTGCGATGCAGGACAGGCGGGCGACTGGCAACTGACCCTGGTGGGCACCGGCGAACAGTTCGAGGCCGTGACGAGCTCGGCGGCCGGCCGTCATCCGCGGGTCGAACACCTGGGTTTCCGACAGGCCCATGAACTGGAGGAGGTCATCGCCCGCTCCGGCGCCTTTGTGCTGCCCAGCCTCTACGAACCCTGGGGCGTGGTGGTACAGGAACAGGCCTGCTCGGGCCTGCCGCTGGTGCTGAGCGATGCCGTGGGCGCCTCTGAACGCTTCCTCGAAACCGGCAGCAACGGCTACGCCTTCAAGGCCGGGAACAGTGCCGACCTTCAGAAGGCCCTTCGCTCCATCATCGAACGAAGTGATCCTGAACTTCTGCGGATGGGACGGCACAGTGCACTTCTCGGCACGGCCTGGTCACCGGAAGCCTGGGCGAAGGTCCTGAACGAACTCCTGAGCGAACGATGAGCACAGGCGAACGACCGCAGGTGCTGGTGTTCATTGATTGGTACCGCCCATTCTTCAAGGCCGGTGGTCCTGTGCGCAGCCTGGTCAATCTGGTGGAGCAGTTGAATAACGAGGTCGACTTCCACATCCTCACCGGAGACCGCGACTATACCGCTGCGAGCTCACCTGCCGATCTGCCCAAGGACCGATGGACCAGCGGTGAGGCAGGGGAGAAGGTCTGTTTCTGTTCCCAAGAGCAACGCAGCCTGGCCACCTGGCGGAAGCTGCTGGGGCAAGGTCGCTGGGATGTCATCTACCTGAACGGACTGTATTCGCCCTGGACCACGGCCATCCCGCTGTGGCTGACCCGTGGAACGACCGTGCGCCGGATCGTGGCGGTCCGGGGCATGCTGGCCAGGGGCGCCATGGAGCAGGGACGGATGAAGAAGACCTTCTACCTCCGGGCGCTGCAATGCATGGGCTGTTTCAAGGGCGTGGAGTTCCAGGCCACCAGTGCGGAAGAGGAGGAGGATATCCGCAAGTGGTTCGGCGATCGGCAGACCATCCATCTGGCACCCAACCTGGCACGGAAAGAGCAAGGGAGCGCACCGGACCCGATGCCGAAGACCAGCGGCATTTTGCGCCTTGTCAGCGTGGCCCGCATAGCGCAGGAGAAGAACACCCTGTTCGCCATTGAACGGCTGCACGGGATCCGGGGCATCGTCCACCTCGATCTCTATGGCACCATCTACGACGAAGCATACTGGCGCGCCTGTCAGGACGCGATCGCGCATCTGCCGGACGGCATCACGGTCAGCTGGCACGGTCACGTGGAGCAGGATGCGGTGCGGAGCGCCATCACCGCAGCGCATGTCCTTTACATGCCGAGCATGGGCGAGAACTTCGGCCACACCCTGCTAGAGGCGCTCGGCGCGGGCAGGCCCCTGCTGATCAGTGATCGCACACCGTGGAAAGACCTGGAGCAGGACCACGCAGGATGGGACCTTCCGCTGGAGCAACCGGAACGTTTCACGGCTGCGCTGCAGACCTTGGTGGACATGGACGGAACCGCCTATGCAGCCTTCGCCCAAGGCGCCTTCCGCCGGGGAATACGATATTTGACGGACCCGGCGCCATTGGCATCGAACCGGGCGATGTTAGGCGCATGAGCACTCCCCGTAAGCAGGTCGCATCACCAGGCGGTCCGATCGCATCACCGTCACCACCATTGCTACCAGGCCATACCATACGGTAGCAGTTAACTTTGAGCACATGGCGGAGAAGACCAAAGGAAAGACCAGGAAAGCCTTGAAGAAGCGTCCCGGCAAGACGGTGACATCAAGAAAGCATGTCCAACAAGGTGGCCTGAACATGGATGATCTGGTGGGAACCATCACCATTTCGATAGACCCTGTCGATTACCAGCGCAGCATCCGCAATGAATGGTGAGCTCATCTGTGTGGATACGAACATCATCCTGTACACACTTGCAGGCCGACAGGACCTCGCCGACAGGGTCAAGGGGCGCACGGTCATGCTTTCCGTGATCGCAGAGATCGAGGCATTGAGCTTTCCCGGCCTGGATGAAAAGGAGCGAAAGCGGATCTCTGCATATGTGGCCCGATGCACCGTCATTGGTCTTGGTGACCGGGTGAAGCAGGAGACCATACGTCTTCGCTCACAATTGAAACTGAAACTGCCCGATGCCATCATCGCAGCAACAGCCATGGTGCTGGACGCCACGCTGCTTACTGCAGATGACGGTTTCGTCCGCGTTGCGGATCACCTCAAGCTGGAACTGGTCAGTCCCGGATCGAAATGACACGCCGAACGGTCGACCTCTCGCGTTTCGACAATTCCAGCACCTTCGACCCCGGGGCCGGTCTGCTGAAGCGCACCCTGTGGTACTTCACCAACGTGCTGTTCTTCCTGAACCCGGCCTTCCCGTTCCGCTCACCCAAGCCGCATCTGCTGCGCCTCTTCGGTGCCCAAGTGGGGAAGGGCGTCGTGATCCATCCGGGGGTCAACATCAAGTTCCCGTGGAAGCTCCGCATCGGTGACCATAGCTGGATCGGTCAACGGGCGTGGCTGGACAACCTGGACCAGCTCACCATCGGCAACAACGTCGTCATCAGCCAGGGTGCCATGATCATCCAAGGCAGCCACGACTACAAGAAGATCGACTATCCCACCTACAGCAAGCCCGTGGTGCTGGAGTACGGCAGCTGGGTGGGAGCGGGGGCCATCGTCACGCTGGGCGTCACCCTCCACAGCCATGCGGTGCTGGCGGTGGGAAGCGTGGCAACGAAGGATCTGGAGGCGTACACGATCTACCAGGGGAATCCGGCGGTGGCGGTGCGGGAGCGCATCATTCCGTGAGCCACACCACGAGCACAATGAAGGTCACCCTCATCACCGTCTGCCGCAACGTGGCCCCCGTGATCCGGGAGACGCTGGACAGCATCCTGGCCCAAACGCACCCGGACATCGAACTGGTGGTGATCGATGGTGCCAGTACCGATGGCACTGTGGAGATCCTGCGGGAGTATGCAAAACCTGCGCAGGGTCTCCCGACGCAGGAGGGGACCCTGCGGAACACGGCAGCCTCAGGGTCCCTTTCAGGAGACCCTGCGGAGGTGTCAAGCAGCTCTACCGAACGCTGCATCACCACCCTCGTCAGCGAACCCGATAAGGGCATCTACGACGCCATGAACAAGGGCCTTGCCCGCGCCACGGGCGAGATCATCGGCTTCGTGAACGCCGGTGACCTGCTGATGACGCCGAACGTGATCGCACAGGTGGTGAGCGCCTTCCAACGGGCACACGTGGATGCGGTGTACGGCGACATCATCATGGTGGACGAGCACGACATCCACAAGGTGCACCGCACCTGGATCAGCGGCACCTACCACCGCGAGAACTTCCGCAGGGGCTGGATGCCGCCGCACGTGGGCACCTTCATCCGCAAAAGCGTGTACGATCGGTTCGGCCATTTCAACACCGACCTGCGCATCGGTGCGGACTACGAGATCCTGCTGCGCTTCCTGTACAAGCACCAGGTGCGCACCGTCCACATGCGCGAGGTGCTGGTGCGCTTCCGGCTGGGCGGCATGAGCAACGGCAGCGTGCGGCACATCCTCCGGGCCAACCGCGAAGTGCGCCGGTCCTGGGCGCTGAACGACCTGCAGGCCCCGCCCTTGCTGGTGACCCGCAAGCTCTGGAGCAAGGTGATGCAGTTCTTCCACTGAACGAGAAGAGCGGGTGTTGCCCGCTCCTTCGGTCCTGCCCGCACCGATCTCACGGCACGCGGATCTTCCATTCCCTCGGCCATGGGACGCCGATGGAGGCCCCTGAGTTACTGCTCAGGGGGAATTCCGCAGCGCGAACGGACCGCGTTCCTACCTTCGCCGCATACCCATTCGACCGCACTCAACAGGCATAGAACATGGCACTACTCGATCAAAAGGTCGCCCTTGTCACCGGTGGAACCCGTGGCATCGGCAAAGGCATCGTGGAACGATTCCTGGAGGAGGGCGCCGACGTGGCGTTCACCTACGTGAGCAGCCCCGACAAGGCCAACGCGTTGGCAGAGGAACTGGCCGGCCGCACAGGTCGCAAGGTCCTGGCCATCCAGAGCGATGCAGGCGACTTCAACAGCGCACAGGCGGCCGTGGACCAGGTGGTCGCCGCGTGGGGCAGGCTGGACATCCTGGTGAACAATGCCGGCATCACCAAGGACCAGCTGCTGATGCGCATGAGCGAGGCCGATTGGGATGCGGTGATCAACACCAACCTGAAGAGCGTCTTCAACATGACCAAGGCGGTGATGCGCACCATGCTGAAACAGCGCAGCGGCAGCATCATCAACATGAGCAGCGTGGTGGGCGTGCAGGGCAACGCCGGGCAGGCCAACTATGCGGCCAGCAAGGCCGGTGTCATCGGCTTCACCAAGAGCGTGGCCCTGGAACTGGGCAGCCGCAACATACGCAGCAACGCCATCGCACCGGGCTTCATCGAGACCGAGATGACCGGCGCACTGGACCCCAAGGTGGTGGAGACCTGGCGCGAGGGCATCCCTTTGAAGCGCGGAGGTTCTCCGGCCGATGTGGCCAACGCCTGCGTCTTCCTCGGCAGCGACCTCAGCGGCTACATCACCGGGCAGACGCTCAACGTCTGCGGCGGAATGCTCACCTGAGCATCGCCATGCGCTCCTCTTCAGTCGGCCATGCGACCCGTGCATGCCTTCGGAGGTGAAGCATGCCTTGCGGAATGATGACCCTCTGTGCATGAGCACCAGCGTTGAGGGCCGAACGCCGACCTTTGTCCCGCAATGAACGTGACCACGGTACATACCCTTTGGCTGGTGATCCCCTGCCTGATGCTGGGCGCCTTCATGGCCTGGTTGCTCTACCGCAGGGGCCGCAACGATGTGCCCGCCGGTCTGGCCAAGGTCCTGTTCGTGGTCCGCACCCTGACCATCGCGCTGATCGCCTTCTTCCTGCTGGAGCCGATGCTGCAGTTCAACGAACGGGAGGTGCGCAAGCCGGTGGTGGTCATCGCGCACGACGGTTCCTCATCCCTGCTGCTGGCGGGCGATACGGCGGCCTTGCGCGGCAGCTATCGCGAAGCGCTGGCCACGCTGACAAAGGACCTCTCTGAGAACTATGATGTGCGTTCCTTCACCTATGGGTCCGCGGTCACCGACGGCTTGAATTTCGATCAGCAGGATGCCATCACGGACATGTCCGACCTGTTCCGCACGATCCACGACCGGGTCGGTGGATCGGAACTGGGCGCGGTGATCCTTGACGGCGACGGCATCCACAACCGGGGCCGCGACCCACGACTCGACGCCGCGCGGCTCGGCGTTCCCATCCACACCATCGCGCTGGGCGATACCACCGTACGCCCCGACCTGGTGCTGAAGGCCGTGGAGCACAACCGCATCACCTACATGGGCAACGCCTTTCCTGTAATGGTGCGCGTGCAGGGTCACCACCTCAAGGGGCGTCGCACGGAGGTCACCATCTCCCATGATGGCGTCATCGAGGCGCGCCGCGAAGTGTCCATCACCAGTGACCCCTACCTCTCGGAGCTCGTGCTGGAGCTCAACTCCAAGCAGCCGGGTCCGCAGCGGTACGTGGTGCGCATCGTGCCGGTGGATGGTGAACTGACCACGGCCAACAACGAGCAGGCCTTCGTGGTGGATGTGCTGGACGACCGGCAGCGCGTCATCCTGCTGGGTGCCGCGCCGCACCCCGATCTGGGCGCCATCCGCCAGGCCCTCCAAGGCATGGAAGGCTATGAAGTGGAGCTGGCCTACGCCACCGGACCGGACGTTGACCTCAGCGGTTCCGACCTCTTGGTGTTGCACGGACTGCCCTCCATCCGGCAGCCGCTGGCCGCCCTGCTGCAACGCGCCGCGTTACAGGGGATCCCGATGCTGTTCATCGCGGGCCAGGGCAGCGATCTGGCCGCACTGGATGCCGCACGCGCCGGTGTGGACGTTTCCGGCGGAAGGCCCGCGGTGACCGATGCGCTGCCTGCCATGGACCGCACCTTCGCGCTGTTCACGCTGGAGGACGAGCTCATCCGCGCCATCGAACGGTTCCCGCCGCTGCAGGTGCCCTTTGCGCAGTATGCCGCCGGTCGTTCGGCCCAGGTCCTGCTGCACCAGCGGATCGGCATGGTGCGCACCACACAACCATTGATGGCCTTCACGCAGGAGGGTGAACGGCGCATGGGTGTGATCACGGGTGAAGGCCTGTGGCGTTGGCGCCTGGCCGATCTGCGCATGAACGGCGACCACACGCGCTTTGACAAGCTCCTGCATCGCACGGTGCAGTTCCTCGCCCTCAAGGTGAGCAAGGAACCCTTCCGGGTGGACCATGCCGCGCTGTTCGAGGCCAACGAGCCCGTGCTCTTCACCGCCGAGCTCTACAACGCCAACCTCGAGGCCATCAACACGGCGGATGTGCGCTTGCGCATCACGGACAGCACCGACCAGGAGCTGAGCTACGTCTTCGACCGGGTGGGCAACGCGTATCGCCTGGATGCCGGTCGGCTCGCCGCAGGGGCGTACCGATGGTCGGCCTCGGCGGACCTCGACGGCCGGAAACTGAGCCGGAGCGGGGTGTTCCACGTGCACGAGCCGATGTTGGAGCGCAGCACCACCGTGGCGGACCATGCCCTGCTTGCGGACCTTTCCGCCACCACCGGTGGACGCACGCTGTATCCGGCTCAACTGAACGAGCTCACCCAGGTGCTCAAGGACCAGCAGGGCCTCGTCGCGCGCTCCTATGTGCGGTCGCGCTACAGTGACCTCATCAGTTTGCGGGGCCTGTTCTTCGCCATCCTCGCCCTGCTCTCGCTGGAATGGATCCTGCGTCGGCGCAGTGGAAGCTATTGACCGGGGGCGGGACCGAACTTGCGCGATGGCGGCGAAAACACTTCAACAGGTTCTGCAGAGCACCGGAGAGTTCCTGCTCGGTCGCGTGCTGTGGTTCCTCATCCCACTGCTCCTCATCGGGCTGTTGTTCGCCTTCCGGGTCCCCCTGTTGCACGGTTTCGGTTCCCTGTTGATCAAGGAGGATGCCTTGGTGCATGCCGATGCGATCTACGTCCTGGGGGGCTCGCCCCGGGAACGCGGTGCCAAGGGTGCGGAGCTGCTCCAGCAGGGTTGGGCGTCCACCATGATCGCCACGGGAAGTAACATCCCCGGCGTGATGGAAGGAGAGGGGATCATGCTCAACGAGGCCGTGCTGTCCAAGCGGGCAGCGCTGCGTGCCGGGGCCGACAGCACGCGGATACGGCTGATCGAAAAAGGCACCAGCACCTGGGAGGAGGCCGCGCTGATCCACGCCGACGCCATGGAACAGCGCTACGATACCGTCTTGGTCGTGTCCACGGAGTTCCACCTTCGGCGGGTGTCCCGCGTGTTCCGCAAACGCTTCGCGGGAAGCGGTGTTCACCTCCGTTTCGTGGCGGCGAACAGCCTGGTGTATGACAGCGACCGCTGGTGGACCAGTGAGGAGGGACTGCTCATGGTCAACAACGAATACGTGAAGTTGCTGTACTACCTGATCAAGTACTGAACAGGCCCGGACGATCGCGAAGATCAGTGCTGAAGGACCAGGCGCTGCAACGAACGACCATCGGCATTCCGCACGCTGACGAGGTAGACGCCGTCGGCCCAGGCGCCGAGATCGAGCCAGGTGGTCCGTGTGCCCGCTGCCAGGTCTTGGGCCAGCAACGAGCGGCCCGAGACGTCCATTACTTCCAGCAGAAGCGCTCCTTCCTGCCCGATCAGGTCCAGCCTTACGCGTCCGCTCGATGGATTGGGCGCGAGCCGCAGGGATCCCCGACCGTCCACCTCCGCCACGGCGACCTCCGCAAGGCAGAAGCGTTGGACCTCACCCTCACCGTACTGGCCATCGCTCTCCGCGAAGGTCACCCATCCCTCGATGCCGATGCTGTAGGACCCCTCACCCGCGTCGCAACAGATGCCGTCGGCAAGCGCGTCGTTGATGGTGAAGGTGTAGCAACCATTGGTGAGGCAGAAGGGCACCGAGACCAGATCGCAGTCCTGTCCATCCGCATATGGTCCGCCCTCGTAGATCACCGTGCCGCTATCGGTCTCCAGGGTCCAGGTGATGTCGGTGCCGTAGTCGTCCAGTATCAAGTCGAAGAGCACCTCCTGGCCGGGGCTGTTGGCCACGAATTCAAAGGTCCAGCTGTCGTTCTCCATGAACTGGTCCTCAAAGCCATTGGGGGCACTGCTGCTCACCGTGAGCACGTGTTCACCGGCACCCACGAAGATGGCAGGCAACTGATGGTTCACCGTCTCGCCGGGCTGCAGGCTACCGGTCCAGAAGGTGTTGGCCTGTGGTTGACCGGGGACGCCATAGGAAAGGGCCACGCTGGTCAGGGACATCAGGCCGTTGTTCTTGATGGTGATGAAGGGTGTAATGACATCGCTGTTGCACACCAGTTCCGGCACGTTGTAGATCGAGGTCACGGCCGCATCCCAGTTCATGGGCACCACCGAGGGGATGTTCAGTCCGTCCAGCGTATCGCCGCAGGTGCCCAGCCATTCCTCCAGGAAGGGCCAGCTGGTGGAGAAGCGTCCGTAGTAATCATCCACGCTGTTGGTGCAGTTGGCCGCTCCACCGTAGAGCTGGCCCACCACGCGGTGGTTCTGGTCCCACAGTGCACTGCCCGAGCTTCCGGGTTCCGTGGTACCGGCATCCCACACGGCCACGCGCCAGCAATCCGCATTCCCGGTGCCCAGGTCGATATCCGCCTGCGACAGGGCACCATCGGTGCGGCTGATCTTCTTGATGTCGCCGCTGGGGTGGTGGATGCCCACCGCCGAGGTGGCCGCGATGTCGCGCTTGTCCCAACCCGCCCAGTTGACATTGTACTCCGCGGGTGGCGTGGTGTTCAGGCGCAGAAAGGCCATGTCGGTGCCCACATTGCTCACCAGCAGTTCGCAGCCCGAAACGGTCTGGTCGATGGGGCCGTTCTCCGTAGGGTCGCACACGGGGCTGTCCCAATTGAAGCGGAACACCCAATCCTCCACATCGGGGTCCAGGCAGTGGTTCGCGGTCAGGAAATAGGGAATGCTGTCCAATGCACAATTGTTCAAAAGGGTTCCCGTGCAGAACCCGTTGCCGCCCGCCGTGATGATGGCCACGGTGCGGATCTCATCACGCCAGTCGTCCCCCTCCGGGCAGATCACATTGATGTTGCATGGCCCGCTATCGCCCAGGTCGCGGGCGATCTTGAACAGGTCACGATAGCCGTGCGTGACCTGTCCGATGCGCAGGCGGCCTTCACCGCTCACCGCGAAGGGTTCGTGGTATTCGATGGTGATGCGCTCACCCGGCAACTGGGTGACGCCCAAACGCTGGTGCCCGGGATTGCTGGCCGCTGTGAACGCTCCGAGCTGCTGCCCGGCCTCGTTGTACACGAAGAGCTTCGCACCGTCGGGCATCACGTATTCGGTGAATTTGAAGTTGATGGTGAATGCCCCGGGGCAGTGCAGGGCCACACGCCAGATGCGATCACCACCGCGCAGGGTGTGCCACACACCGGCGTTCTCCAGGGTGATGTCCGTGGAATGGTTGGCACCGAAACGGAAAGGCCCCTTGATCCCTTCGGCAGCCCTGGCCTCATCCTCGGCCATCAAGACCTCCGCGTCCACCATGGGGAGCTCGACCACAGGTGCGGCCGGCAGGATCAACCCACGTGACCGGAGTCCCAGGGCAGTGCCCCCGAAGGCGATCTGTGCGGAGGCGGCCGAAAGGGTGAACAGAAAGCTGACGGCGAGTAAGGTTCGCAGCATGGGGAAGGGCTCAGGAGAAGGTGTGAAAATAACGTGCGCCGCAGTTCAGATGCAATGAAAAAGGCCGACCACCAGGGTTCCATCCCGGCGATCGGCCTCCATCAGTTCTGTGCGATCAGTAGTTCAGCACCAGGCGCTCCACGGTCCGGGTTCCGCCGGATACCACCTCCACGAGGTAGATTCCTTCGCTGCGGCCGCTCAGGTCAAGTTCCAGGCGCTCCGCACCGCTGCGAAAGTTCCGCTCGAGGATGCGCTGGCCCAAGGCGTCATACAGATTCACCTGTCCGTCCTTTTGGATCGTCAACGGCAGGGTCACCGTCACCATGCCATTGGTGGGGTTGGGGAAGAGCCCGACCCGGTTTGCGGAGATCTTCTCGTCCACACTGGTCGTGGATGGGAAGCCGAACAGCTGGTTGCCACAGTTCCCCAGCCAGTTCTGCAACAGGGGATAGCTGATGTTGAAGCGACCGTAGTAGTCGGCCGTGATGCTGGAACAGCTCGCAAAGCCTCCATAGAGTTGTCCGATGACCAGGCCGTCCGGGTTGAACAGGGCGCTACCGGAGCTTCCGCCTTCCGTGGTGCCGTCCTCCCAGTTCCCCACACGCCAGAAGTTCGTTCCGGAATTGGCATTGCCCAGGTAGGCTGATGTGGTCAACGGGTTGTTGTCGAAGGAGATCTTCTTCACGTCGCCGCTCGGGTGGTGGATGCCCACCGCGCTTTGGGGGATGGCGGTGCTGCGGTCCCAACCACTGTAGTGCACGTTGTAGTTGGTCGGCGGAGTGGTGTTCAATTGCAAAAGGGCCACATCGGTGGTGGCACTGTTCACTTTCAAGGTGGAACCCGACACGGTCTGGTTGGTGGGACCGTTGTTGTTCAGGATGCACGAGGGACTGTTGTAGTTGAAGCGGAACACCCAGGTATTGTTCCCCCCCAGGCAGTGGTTTGCGGTGAGGAAGTAAGGTGTTCCATCCTCTTCGCAGTTGTTGATCAACGTACCGGTGCAGAGACCGCTTCCACCCACGGTGATCATGGCCACCGAACGGATCTGCGCGCGCCAGTTGTCACCCACGGCGCAGACGACGTTGTTGTTGCAGGACCCGGAATCGCCCAATCCCTTTTCCAGGCCCATGATATCGCGGTAGGCATGGGTCACCTGTCCGATGCGGAGACGCCCCTGACCGCGCACAGCCAGAGGTTCCACATATTCCACCGTGATCCGTTCACCGGCCAACTGGGTCACACCCAGCACCGTTTGGCCGGGGTTGCTTTCGGCGTTGAAGGAGCCGATGTGCTCACCAGCGTCGTTGTATACGAACACCTCGGCACCATCGGGGACCACATATTCATGGAACTCGAAGTTGATGCTGTAGGCCTGTGGGCACTGGATGGCAACGCGCCACACCCGCTCGCCGGAAGCATTGGTATGCCACACCCCACTGTTGTCCAGGCTGAGGTCGGTGGCATGATTGAAGCCGAAGCGGTAGGGCCCCTTGATGCCCTGCTGCTCGCGGATGGCGTCCTCGGCCTTCAGGGCCTCGGCATCCACGGTCGGCATGACGGCCACAGGTGCCTGAGGAAGATCGACGTTAGGGGACAAGCCGCGGGGTTGGCCTCCGAAGGAGAGCTGTGCACTTGCACCCAGACTGAGGCCGAAGACGGCCATGGCCAGCGTAGTGTAAAGGTGTTTCATGAGCGGAACGGTGGGATTCTGGTTGGAAACTCAAAGTTAACACATGACGGACCAACCGGCTCGTCATCGTACGGTAAGGTCAGGTCCAGGCCCGACCGTCGACGAAAATACTTACAGATCGGCGCAAAGGACTGACAGCTTGCGGCCTTACTTGGAGACCTTCCCTCGGTCCTCCAGCAATTTGCGCATGGCGAACAGTTCGTCGCGCAACTGTGCTGCGGCCATGAAATCCAGCTCCTTCGCGGCTTTGCGCATCTGGGTCTCGAGCACGTCCACGTTCTTCTCCAGTTGGTCGGCTGTCATGTACTTCACCACGGGGTCGGCGGCAATGCTCAGTTCCTCCGGTTCCACATAGGCCCGTCGACCGTCGGCGTCATGGATGTCGATCACGGCCGTCTGTCGCATCACCTCACCGCGGTCGCGCTTGATCTGTGTGGGCGTGATGCCATGCTCAATGTTGTACGCCAGCTGCTTCTCCCTTCGGCGCCCCGTTTCGTCGATGGTGCGCTTCATGCTCTCGGTCACCTTGTCGGCGTAGAAGATCACGAGTCCGTTCACGTTACGCGCTGCACGACCCGCCGTCTGGGTCAGCGAGCGGTTGCTGCGGAGGAACCCTTCCTTGTCCGCATCCAGCACCGCCACCAGGCTCACCTCCGGCAGGTCCAATCCTTCGCGCAGCAGGTTCACGCCCACCAACACGTCGAACATCCCCAGACGAAGCTGGCGCAGGATCTCGATGCGCTCCAGGGTCTCCACATCGCTGTGGATGTACTTGCTCCGCACACCGTTCTTTCCCAGGAACTCGTTCAGTTCCTCGGCCATCCGCTTGGTCAGGGTGGTCACCAGCACACGCTCCTCCTTCTGGCTCCGTTGGCGGATCTCGTAGAGCAGGTCATCGATCTGGTCCCGGCTCGGGCGCACCTCGATCGGCGGGTCCAGCAATCCCGTGGGACGGATCACCTGTTCCACCACCACACCCTCACTGCGCCTTAGTTCGTAGTCTGCCGGAGTGGCGCTCACGAAGAGCGTCTGGCCCATCATGCCTTCGAACTCCTCGAACTTCAAGGGCCGGTTGTCCATGGCGCTGGGCAGGCGGAAACCGTATTCCACCAGGTTCTTCTTACGGGAACGGTCACCGCCGTACATGGCCTGCACCTGGCTCACGGTCACATGGCTTTCGTCGATGACCATGAGGAAATCCTCCGGAAAATAGTCCAGCAGACAGAAGGGCCGCTGGCCGGTCTGTCGCTGATCGAAGTAACGGCTGTAGTTCTCGATGCCTGAGCAGTAGCCCAGCTCACGCATCATCTCCAGGTCATACATCACCCGCTCCTCAAGCCGTTTGGCTTCGAGGTGCTTGCCGATCTCGTTGAAGAACGCCACCTGCTTCAACATGTCGGCCTTGATCGCCTCAAGACCGGCGTTCATCGTATCGCGGCTGGTGACGAAGATGTTGGCCGGGTAGATCGTCAACCGGTCCTCGGCCTGGATCGTCCGGTTCCCGGCGATCTCGAAGCGCTCCAAGCGCTCGATCTCATCACCCCAGAAGTGGATCCTTACCCCTTCATCATCGTAGGCCAGGTAGACCTCGACCACATCACCGCGCACCCTGAAATTGCCACGTGTGGGATCCACGTCCTTGCGACTGTATAGCGCGGCCACCAGGTCGTGGAGCAGCTTGTTGCGGGTCACCTTCTGGCCCCGCTCCAGTTTCAGGATGGTCTTGTGGAACTCCGCCGGGTTGCCGATGCCATAGATGCAGCTCACGCTCGCCACCACGATCACATTGCGCCGACCGCTCAGCAGGGCGCTGGTGGCGCTCAGCCGCAGTTTCTCGATCTCATCGTTGATCGACAGGTCCTTCTCGATATAGGTGTTCGTGGTGGGCAGGTAGGCCTCAGGCTGATAATAATCGTAGTAGCTCACGAAATACTCCACCCGGTCATTGGGGAAGAAGTGCTTGAACTCCCCGTACAACTGCGCCGCCAGGGTCTTGTTGTGGCTCAGGATCAATGCCGGGCGGTCGACCTGGGCGATGACGTTGGCCACGGTGAAGGTCTTGCCGGAACCCGTGACCCCGAGCAAGGTCTGTGCGGAGACGCCTTCATTCAGGCCTTCCACCAGTTGGCGGATGGCCTCCGGCTGATCGCCGGTGGGCGTAAATTCAGAGATGAGCTGGAAGGACACGCTGATGGGGAAGGCGCCAAAGTTACCGCTGATGAGGAGCGTCTGTGACCGCCGGGCCAAAGCCAAGGGCGAACACCTACCGGCCGATCGATGGTGTGCTCGGTGGAAGCCCTGACAGCGGGACGCGCAACGCATTGCGCAATTGACCGCATGCGGAGCGTTGAACTTCCACGCAGAGTCACGAAATTCGCGGCCAATTACCGACCCGACCGATGAGAACGTACGCCCACGCGATGGCGATGACCCTTCTGACCATCGCCTTTGTCGCGTGCACCGGCAACGGTACCGGGACCCCGAATTCCGGTATTGAACAGCGTGCACCCGACGCACGGCAATTGCCTAAGAGGATTGCGCTCAAGGCAGCGAACAACACCTACGTCAGCAGCAATGCGGGGCTTGAGGATGAGCGTGCCGGGATCCTCATCGCAGATCGTCCGGAAGCGGGGGAGTGGGAGACCTTTGAACTGGTGGACCTGGGGGGAGGGAAGGTGGCCTTCCGCGCGGCCAATGGCAAATTCGTCTCTTCCGATCGGAGCATCGGAGGACTGTTGGTCGCCAACCGGGATACGGTGGGCGATTGGGAGACCTTCGAACTGCTCTCCTTTGATGGTGCTCGCAAAGTGCTGCGCACGACGGATGGCCGCTATGTGACCGCCGACCTCGGTCTGGAGGGCGACCTGAAGGGGCGCTTGTTCGCCGATCGTCCCGAAGCTCGGGAATGGGAGACGTTCATCCTGGAGGAAGTTCCCGCTGTGCAGTGAACGGTGGAGTTTGAACGCATCGCTCCGGGAGAGTACCTTCGGCGAACAGGCAGCGCGAACCGTTGTTGCTTTTGTACAGAACTCCCCCGGCACCATGTTCCTGAAGCGCCTTCTCTACTACCTGAACCCGGCATCACTGTTCGGCAAGACCAGCGAGAACAGCAGCCTGCGGTTCATGCACGGCATCAACCGGATCAGCATCCTATTGTTCCTTGCCGGTGTGGTGGTGATGGTCTTCCGGGCGATGAACCGCTGAGACCATGCAGGAGCGTGAGTTCCTTGCCTCGGACCGGCAGCAACGCCTGGATGCGGTACGTTCCCACGGAGAGTACCTCGGATCACGCCAATACGGCGGTCACCGCGTGCACCTCTATCGCATGGACGGTTTTTTCTGCGAGGTCTGGATGCGTCTGGGCCTGAACCAGGCGGAATGGATCGAGGTGGCCCGCAACCTGGACATCTTGAGCGAGTACGTTCACTTGGACCCCGGAAGCCTGCTTCGCTGAGCCGGTCACCTCGCACCTGCCCTCCACAACTCCCAAGCGGCCTCCGCCTGTGCCTTGAGCATGTGCGTGCCGTTCACCGTGCGCGCGCCGTGTGACCGGCCTTCCCGCAGGAACCGGGTCTCCTCCGGGTTGTAGATCAGGTCGATCAGGATGTGCCGATCCCCGATCGCCGTGTAGGGCAGTTCCGGAGCTTCGTCCACCGCTGGGAACATGCCCACGGGCGTGGTGTTGATCACCAGCGGACAGACCTTGAGGACCGTGGGGTCGAGCATGTCCCACGTCAGGTCGCCACGTTCGCGACTGCGGCTCACCACCCTGAAGCGGATGCCCAGTTCCCGCAGCACGAACACCACGGCGCGACAGGCCCCGCCGCTGCCCAGCACCAAAGCCCGCGGACGGTCCTTTCGGATCAGGGGCAGCAGGGTCGAGCGGAACCCCTCCACATCCGTGTTGTGACCGATCGACCGGCCGTTGCGGAACACCACGGTGTTCACAGCTCCGACCGCAGCGGCCATGGGATCCAGCTCATCCAACAAGGGCATGACCAACTGCTTGTAAGGAATGGTCACGTTGAGGCCTGCAAGCCCGGAGGTATCCCGGATCAACGCAGGAAAGTCGTCAATGGAAACAATGGGGAAGAGATCATACCGATGGTCCTTCAAGCGCAGCTCCTTGAACTTTGCGGTGAAGTAGCGCTGACTGAACGAGTGCGTCAACGGAAAGCCGATCAGGCCATAACGGGTCATGCGCGATCGGGCGAGAAGCGGTCGAGGACCACGAGCAGAGCCGCACCGAACAAGGCCAACAGCACGGCCCACAGCAGTTGGGGGTCCTTGGCCGTGACACCCAGCAACGTGTCCATCTCGGTGATCATGGCGTAGTCGCCAGGCAGGATGTTCTTCTGGATGAAAGGCTCCAAGTGGGCATCCGGACGACCTTCATGGACCATCCGCACGCTGAGCACCTCCTTCCACGGCCAGATGATGGTGAGCGAGCCAAGCAGGAAGCCCGTAAGCGAGGCCACGGTGAGGTCATGGTGGCGCTGGAACATCCAGGACAAGAGACGGGAAAAGGCCATCAGACCAAAGAGACAGCCCACGATGAAAACAACGATCACCGGAATGTCGAAGGTCTTCAAGGCGGTCATCACCGGCAGGTACATGCCCATCAGGAGCAGGATGAACGAGCCGCTGATCCCCGGCAGGATCATGGCGCAGATGGCGATGGCCCCGGAGAGGAAGACGAAGGCGAGGGATCCGGAGCCCGTGCCGGCGTTGAGCATGCCAATGGCCACGGCAATTGCGGCACCGACCAGCAGACCGACGATCGGACCCAGGGCCCAATGCTTCACCAATCGACCACAGAGCCATACGCTGGCAGCGATCAGACCGAAGAAGAAGCTCCAGATCAACACCGGATGGTGCGCGATCGCCCACGTGATGGGCCTCACGAGCAACAGGATGCTCGTGCCGATCCCCGCAAGCAGCGTGGCGAGGAAGTCACCGTTCACCTGCTGCCACGCCGCCTTGATCCCGCGCTGGCGCAGCACGACCAAGGTATCCGGACCCACGGATTTGATGGACGCCAGCAGTTCCTCGTAGATGCCGGAGATGAAGGCTATCGTACCGCCGGAGACACCTGGCACCACATCGGCGGCCCCCATGGCCATGCCTTTGAGGAACAGTTTGATGCGCGAACGGATGTCCATCATGCTCACTCGCAGTTGATCGTCTGGTCCACTTCGGCTTTCCACGCTTCGATGCCCCCCTTTAGGTTCATCACGTTGGTGAAGCCATAGCGGGTGGTGAGCGCATGAACCACGGCACCTGCGCGGTTGCCGCTCTTGCAATGCATGATCACGGGAACATCGCGACGCAGTTCGGTGCTGCGCTCCAGTATCTCGCCCATGGGGATCAGTGTACCGCCCAGGGTGCAACGCTCCGCCTCGTATGGCTCACGCAGGTCGATGAGTTGAAAAGGGCGCTGTTCGGCCCGCATCTTCAGTAGTTCCGCAATGCTGATCTCCAGTTCCATGGTAGAGGATCGACGTGTGGGTGGGAGCAGGCTCACTGGACGTTCTCCGTCTTGATCTGACGCAACTTCTCCGCCATTTCCTCGGGCAGGTACTGGAAGAAGGTGTCGCCGCGCAGGCCGATGCGCAATGTTTCCAGGGCGATGACCTCATCGGGAGCGATGTTCCCCAGGTTCACGTTGGCGCCCAATTGCTTGATGAACCAGACCTGCTGCGATTTCTGGGGTGCCTCCCAGAGGATGTCCTTGCCGGCGACCTTCGCGAGGATGCGATTGACCAAGGCCGTGTGCGCATGACCATTGGGTCGATAGATGCCCACGGTGCCGCTTTCACGGGCCTCCGCGATCACCTTCCAGCTGCCTGCATCGAGTTCGGTGCGCATCATGTTCACCCACTTCGCCGGGCTGATCAGGATACCGGACTCCTTGGAACCGACCTCGCTGAGCACCGTGTAATGTTTGGCCAGGTCGGTGATGTACTTGCATTTTTCCTTGGCTGGCATGCTGATGGAGCCATCGCTGACCTCCACCAGGTCAAGGCCCAATTGATCGACCAGCTTGCGATAGTCCTTCACCATCCCTCGCGAAACGAAGGCCTCGAACAGGGTGCCACCGAGATAGACCCGCATGTCGGCCTTCTGGTAAAGCTTCACCTTCTCCTGCAGGTTGGGCGTGACGAAGGAGGTGCCGAAGCCCAGCTTCACCATATCCACCAGATGTCCACTGGCACTGATCAGGTCTTCGGCCTGGCGCAGGGAGAGCCCCTTGTCCATGACCATGGTGACCCCATCCTCGCGAGGTTTTACGCTCCTGGCGGGAATGTGGGAAAGCTTGAAATTCATCGGCGGTAGAGTTCCAACAGGTGTATGACCTGGGGCATTTGCAGCGCCTCAGGATAATGGGCCAGCAGCTGGTCATGTCCGGCATGATCCGCCATCAGGGCTTCCTCCAGTTCCAGTAGGCCGTCCTGCTCGCGGCCCGAGCGAAGCAGGTAACTGACCTTGCGATAACGGAAACGTCCGTTCAACTTGTGCACGACCTCACCTTCGACCAGCTTCTTCAGGGCCGCTTCGGGTCCCTTGATGTTCATCAGCAGGTCGGCATGGTCCAGCCAGCCGTCGAGGCTTTCGGGTTCCAGCGTGTTCAGGGTGGAGTAGGCGCCCAAGGCATCTTCAAAGCGCCCGATCCGGCCCAGTGAATTGGCCAGGTAGAACCAGGCGTCGCCGTGCTCGGGTGCCAGCTTGATGGCCACTTCGAGGTCCTTGATGGACTCGGCAGCACGGCCTTGCACGTCCTTCACGACCCCACGACCGATCCAGGCATCCACCCAGTTGGGATCGATAGCCAATGCCTGGTCGTAGTGGATCAGCGCCTGCTCGAAGCGCTCCATCTTCTCATAGCATTCACCGATGTAGCTGAAGGTCACTGCCTGCGGCCCATCGATGGTAATGGTCTCGTTGTAACACTCGATGGCCTGTTCGTAGTTGCCTTGGATGAGCAGGTTGCGCGCCTTGGCGAAATAGGCCGAGGTGAAACGGTCATCGATGGCCATGCAGAGGTCGAGCGCCTCGTTGCTCTCCTCCGTGCGCTCCAGCCGTGCCAGCGCAGCGCCCAGGTTGTACCAGGCCACGAAGGAATAGGGGTGCTCGTCGGTGAATTCCCGAAAATAGGCAACCGCCGAGCGGTGTGCATCAGCCAGTTCGAAGCAGTAGGAGAGTTCGTAGAGCACGGCCTCGTTCTCCGGATTGATCTCCAGCGCCTTCTTCAAGCAATCGATGGCGAGGTCCAGCGATTCGAGGTTCTCGTACTCGAAAGCGAGGTCGAGGTAGATCTCGTCCAAGCCCTCATCGGCCAGGTCCAGCGCCCGCTTGTAATGCTCCACGGCGCGCCTGTAGTTCCTGAGCTGGCTGTAGATGCCGGCCTTGTGCAGGTGCACATCCTCGTTGAAGGGCTCCACGCGACCGATGGCGTCCAGCACCTCCAGGGCTTTGTTCAACTTGCCCAGGTTCATCAGTACATGCGCTTCACAGAAGAGCAGGTCGGGTGAATTGGGGTGCTGCTGATTGGCGTATGCAAGGACCTCCTGCGCCTTTCGGGGCTCGTTCTCCTCCAGGTAATATTCGATGATGTGCTCGAACTCCTCCACATCGAAGAACAGGTGGTCGTTCCGGTGCAACATCGACTCGTACCGCTCCACCGAACTCTGCTGGTCGTCGCGGTCGTGCAGGGAATAGGGTCCGTCGTTCATGGAACTGCTGAGGGGTTGGCCTCGGCCCAAAATTAGGGATATCGCCCACCAGCCGATGGATGGACCTTTGGGTTATGAACAACCTTTGGTGCAGCGATGGTCCTGAAGGAGCTCAGATCCATAGTGATCCGGACAGTTGGGGGGATGGTTCAACAGCCGATCGTGGACGCCGGGACAGGCCAGGGCAAGGACGCCCCAGGTGGCCCGATAGCTTTGCACGACGCTGCGCGAAGATCCGGCAGTGACATTAATTCCCCTGACCATGACCTTGATCCGATCCATTTCCGGCATCCGTGGCACCATCGGCGGCGCTCCCGGCGAGGGCCTGACCCCGCTGGACGTGGTGCGCTACACCGCCGCCTTCGGCACGCTCATCAAACGCAACAGCACCCGTGAACGTCCGCGCATGGTCCTGGGGCGCGATGCGCGCATCAGCGGCCCGATGGTCAGTGACCTGGTCCGCGGTACGTTGGTGGGCCTTGGCTTCGATGTGTTCGACCTGGGCATGGCCACCACGCCGACCGTTGAGATGGCTGTGCCCGGCGAGCAGGCCGATGGGGGCATCATCCTGACCGCCAGCCATAACCCGGCGCAGTGGAACGCGCTGAAGTTGCTGAACCAGCACGGCGAGTTCATCAGTGCTGCGCAAGGGGCTGAAGTGCTCCGGCTGGCGGCATCGGAGGAATTGGATTTCGCTTCGGTGGAGAACCTCGGCGAGGTGCAGCTCCGTAGTGGGTGGACACGGCGCCACATCGACGCCATTCTTTCGCTCGACCTCGTGGACGTGGACGCCATCCGCAGCGCGAACCTGCGCGTGGTGGTCGATGCGGTGAACTCGGTGGGCGGGGAGGCCGTCCCGGCGTTGCTCACTGCGCTGGGCGTGCTCGATGTGATCGAGATCCACTGCATCCCCAACGGCCGTTTCCCGCACGATCCGGAACCGCTGCCCGAGCACCTGAAGGACCTGTGCGAAACGGTGCGCAAACACAAGGCACACCTGGGCATCGCCGTGGACCCGGATGTGGACCGTCTGGCGCTGGTCTGTGACGATGGCAGCCTGTTCGGGGAGGAGTACACCCTGGTGGCATGCGCCGACCATGTGCTGGCCCATCGCCCCGGCGACACGGTGAGCAACCTCAGCAGCACGCGGGCACTTGACGACATCGCGACCAGGCACGGCCGGGCAAGACATGCCAGCGCAGTGGGCGAGGTGAACGTGGTGGAGACCATGAAGGCCGTGGGCGCCCCTATCGGCGGAGAGGGCAACGGCGGCGTGATCCTGAGCGAACTGCACTATGGCCGCGATGCCCTGGCCGGGATCGCCCTCTTCCTGACCCTGCTCGTGAAGAGCGGGAAGACCAGCCTGGAACTGCGCAGAAGCTACCCGGACTACTTCATCAGCAAGAACAAGATCAACCTGCAAGCGGGCATGGATGTTCAGGCCCTGGTGGATGCCATGCAGGTGAAACATGCAGCCATGCCGCACAGCACGGTGGACGGGCTGCGCATCGAGTTCGGGAACACATGGGTGCACCTGCGCCGCAGCAACACGGAGCCGATCATCCGGGTCTACGCCGAAGCCCCATCGATGGACGAGGCCGATGCCCTGGCGCGAAGGATCATGAGCGAACTGCGTGAATTGGCCGAGGAGCCCGGCGTCTCCCGGTAACTTTGCCCACCATGAACCGCATCTATCTGGACAACGCCGCCACCACACCACTTGCGCCCGAGGTCTTCGAGGCCATGTTGCCGGTGTTGCGGGACCAGTTCGGGAATCCTTCGTCCATCCACGCCTTCGGTCGACAGACCCGTGCATCGGTGGAGAAGGCGCGCCGGACGGTGGCATCCCTGCTCCACTGCACACCCGGTGAGATCATCTTCACCAGTGGCGGCACGGAGGCCGATAACATGGTCCTGCAATCCAGCGTGCGCGACCTTGGCGTCCGGCACATCATCACCTCCGCCATCGAGCATCATGCGGTTGAACTGACGGCATCGAAGCTTGGTGAGCAGCAGGGTGTTACGATCCATTGGTTGCGCTTGGAAGCGGACGGCAAGCCCGACCTTGGTCACCTGCGTGAACTGCTTGCAGCCACGCGCGGACAAGGGGTGCTCGTCAGCCTGATGCATGCCAACAACGAGATCGGCACCCGCATCGACCTGCAGACGATCGGCAGCCTCTGTCACGAATACGGGGCCCTTTTCCACAGCGACACCGTGCAGACCATGGGGCACTATGCCTTCGACCTGGAACATCTGCCGGTGGACTTCATCACCTGCGCAGCGCACAAGTTCCACGGCCCCAAGGGCATCGGCTTCCTCTACATGCGCAGCGGGGCCGGCCTCAAGCCGATGATCCTGGGCGGTTCGCAGGAGCGGAACATGCGCGGCGGGACCGAGAACATCCCCGGGATCGTGGGGCTGGCCAAAGCGATGGAACTGGCCTACGAACACCTGGAGGAGCACCACGCGCACGTCCAGGGGCTGAAGACCATGATGAAGGCCTTGCTGGTCGAGGCCATCCCGGGTGTGCGCTTCAATGGTGATACCTCCGACGATTCCCTTTACACGGTGTTGAACGTCCGTTTCCCGGATGACGGCAAGGCGGAGATGCTGGTCTACAACCTGGACATCGAGGGGATCGCCTGCAGCGGTGGCAGTGCGTGCAGCAGCGGCAGCAACAAAGGCAGCCACGTCCTTGCCGCGTTGTACCCGGATGTGCAGGGCGCGAACATCCGCTTCTCCTTCAGTCGCTACACCACCAAGGCTGATGTGGAACAGACGGTGAAGGCCCTGCAGCGGATCTTCCAATTGGTGCCTGCGAAGGCGTGAGCTAGGCCTGTTGCGCAGCGCGCATCATGGTCAGTGCCGGACCGGCCAGAGCGCTTCCCGGGAATTCCAACAGCATGTCCTCATAGGCCAGCATGGCCTCCTGCCCCCGGCCCGACAGACCCAAGCAGAAGGCGCGGTTGGCGAGGGCCATCTCGCGATAGCTCCATGCCGAAGGAGACAGCATGACAAGTGCACGGTAGCGGTCCACCCATGAACGTTGTTCGAACCAAGCTGCACTAGCCTCACAGTGGGGGATGGCCTCCGCATAACGACCGGCCTTGATCAGGCCGATACTTCGGCGATGGTCCCGGGCCAGCCACAGTTTCGTACCCCACGACCAAGTGAGGTAGATCACCGGGGCGAACATCAGATGCAGACCGAGAAAGCCCACGAGCAGGAAAAGGCATAGTAAGACAACCATCTGTAGCCCGACCGCTGCCCAGTTCACCCGCGAAGCGACCGGCACCTTGGATGCCATGGCATTAGCCGTTCATCCGGTGTTTGGCCTCCATGGCCCACTCGAGCTCTTCCAGGAAAGCCTTGGTGCGACGGGCCCAGGCCTCCGCATCCGCAGGCGAACCGTCCTCGTTGAAATTCTCCTTCACCGTGGGCACCTGCATGGCACCGGGCACCACCCAGGCCCTGATCTTCCAGAGGGTGAAGAGCAATTGGGTCAGCACCTGTGAACCGCCGAAGGCACCGCCGGAGACGGAACTGATGGCGATGGGCTTCTTCTTCCAATCCTCGGTGAGCAGGTCGATGATGTTCTTCAGGCTGGCCGGATAGCTGCCGTTGTATTCCGGCGTCACGATGATCACCCCGTCCGCCTTGCGGATGCGTTCCGCGAACGCTACCACCTCCGGTGCCGGAGCGGCCATGAACTTCAATCGCTCGTGGAACACCGGGAAGTCATGGTCCAGCAGGTCGATCAGGTCCACTGTATGCCGGCCCTCCGCGGTGATGGAGCGCTGCAGATGAAGGGCGACACGGTGGCTCATCCGGCCATCCCGGACACTGGTGGAGAGTAGGGCGATATGCATGGCGGCAAGGTAGCGTGTTCGTGTATCAGCCGATCCGGATACTGGTCATGGAAATGCTTCCCATCACGGTCCGGTCGTTGAAGATCGACACCGCTTCGTTCCGATCCTTCAAGCCCAGGGTGTACAACAGTGGCAGATAGTGTTCCGGTGTGGGGATGCTCAGTTGGAAGGCCTTTCCCTGTGCGGCGTAGTTGGCCAACTGGGCGTGACCTTCACCCAGCACCAGTTCCTTCATCCGGGTGTTCGCCTCCACGGCCCAATCGTAGCCACCGTCGGGGTTCTGCCAATCGATGACGCCCAGGTTGTGCACCATGTTGCCACTACCGATGATGAGCACGCCCTTGCGGCGCAGGCCGGACAGGTCACGGGCAAGGTCATAGTGCTGCTGGGGCGAAAGACGGCGGTCCAGGCTGAGCTGCACCACCGGGACGTCAGCCTTCGGGAACAGGTGCATGATCACGCTCCAGGCTCCATGGTCAAGACCCCATTGATGGTCCACGCCGCTGTGCGCGCTGGTGGCTGCATCCTGTGTAAGCTTTGCCAGCGTTGGGCTTCCTGGTGCGGGGTATTGCACATCGAACAAGGCCTTAGGAAAGCCACCGAAGTCATGGATGGTACGTGGCCGCTCCATGCCGGTGACAAAGGTGCCCGTCGTCTCCCAAAGTGCACTGATGCAGAGGATGGCGTTCGGAGAGGGCAGGTCTTTGGCAACAGCCCGCCAGCCTTGTGTGAAGCTGTTCTCTTCGATCGCGTTCATCGGACTGCCATGCCCGAGAAAGAGCACCGGCATGGCAGGAGTGGAGGGGAAACCATCCACCACGCGACCAAGCTCACGCTGGGTCAAGGCGGCACCCAGTGGTGCAATGGTCATGAGGTGAAGGGCTGTGCGACGATCCATGTAAGAGATGGAGGAGGCTGACGAGCACAAAGGTAGGTCAAGCTATTTCCCATGGAAAATAAATAGCATGAGCACCGGTCCTCCTCAGTTCTGCTTGTTGGCCTGCCTCATCGCCTCACTGTCCCAGGCATGATCGCCAAGTGAAGGGTCGTGCTGCAGGTCCTTACGGAGCAGGTCCTCCTGGTCGGCGATCTTCTCCCGAACGCTCGCGATGTAATCCACCTTGTCGCCGCGCTTTGCCGCCAGTTCCTTCAGCGCGGCCTGGTCGTAGCGGATGAAGTTCTGTCCTGCGCGATAGGCGCTGTAATGACGCGTCCCCAGTTCCTTGAGGACGTCCACGCCCATACGTACCGCGGTGTCCAGCGTTTCCCGGTAGACGTGCAGGACCCCTTGGTCCATGAGTTCGTACGCATCGTTCCGGTCCCTGCTACGCACCAGCAATTTGAGGTGCGGGAAGTGTTTGTGGACCACTTCCACGAGCAGCGGTGCCGCTTCGGGTGCAATGGCACAGACCAGGATCTCGGCCTCCTGCGCGCCGGCCGCCTCCAGTAGTTCGTGCCGGGTTGCGTCACCATAGAACACCTTGAAGCCCATGCGCCGCAACAGGTCCACCTGGTCGCTGTCGTTGTCGAGCACCGTGGCCTGCACCCCGTTGGCTCGCAGCAAACGCCCCAGCGTACTTCCGAAATGACCGAAGCCGGCAATGATCACCGGATGCTTGGCATCGATGCTATCAGCGGGCTGTTCTTCTTTAGCCTTGGTGCCGAAATGGGGCAGGATCCACTTTTCATTGGCGAGCATGGCCAGTGGCGTAAGTGTCATGCTGAGCGCCGTGATGGCCATCAGCGTATCGATCGCGGGTCCATCGAGGATCCCCAACTGGGCGATGAACGCGAGCAGCACGAAGGCGAACTCTCCGACCTGCCCCAGCCCGATCGCGAACAGCATGTTCTGGTCGAAGGCCATGCCCGCCCGACGCCCGATGGCCAACAGCAGCAGGACCTTCACGACCATCACCAGCAGGGTGGTGCCGAGCAGGGCGCCAGGGGCGTTCCGGATGAGGTCGAAGTTGATGGAAGCCCCCACGGCCATGAAGAACAGCCCGAGCAGCAGGCCCTTGAACGGGTCGAGGTCGCTTTCCATCTCGTGTTTGTACTCGATGTTGGCCAGCACCACGCCGGCCAGGAAGGTGCCCAAGGCAGGGCTCAGGCCCACGCTTTCCATAAGGAAGGCGATGCCCACCACCAGCAATAGCGAGGAGGCCACGAACAGTTCCCGCAGGCGCGTACGGGCCACCATGCGCAGCAAGGGCACGACCACGTACCGGCCCACGACCACCACGCCGCCCACGGCGGCCACCACCACCAGTGTGTGCTGCCAGCCTGCCAGTGCGTCGAACCAATGACCAGGACCTGCCGCGGACACCGGAGCCATGGCCATCAGCGGCAGCAGGGCCAGTATGGGGATCACGGCGATGTCCTGGAAGAGCAGGACGGCAAAGCTGCTCTGGCCGGCGGCCGTGTGCATGAGACCCTTTTCCTTCAGTGATTGCAGGGCGATGGCCGTGGAGCTCATGGCGAAGGACAAGCCCAAGGCAAGACCAGCCTGCCACGTGTACCCCAATGTCAGGGCCATTCCGCCAAGGACGAGGGTGGTGAGCCCCATCTGCACACCGCCCAAACCGAGCACTTGTTTCCTCATCCTCCAGAACAGCAGGGGCTCCAGCTCAAGCCCCACCAGGAAGAGCATCATCACCACACCGAACTCGGCGAAATGCATGATGTCCTTGCCCTCCTGACCGATGAAGCCCAAGAGGTAGGGACCGATCACCATGCCTGCCAGGAGGTAACCGAGCACACTGCCCAACCCTAGGCGCTTGGCGATGGGCACACAGAGCACTGCGGCACCGAGGTATACGACAGCGTCTGCGAGAAAACTGGCCATGGATCGATCAGATGGTCAAAGGCACGGCCTGGTTCAACCGTTCGAGTTCCACAAGTTCCCTGGGCACCAATGACCCGCTGGCCAGACCGCTCAACAACAAGCCGTACTGCTCCGCGATCCGCTCCAGTTCGGTATCGCTCAGCCGGTTGGTGCCGTGCACAGCGAACGGTGGCAGCCAGGTCATACCGCACAGGGTGGCGGTACGCTTCACCGGCAATAGGAACTGCGCCAGCGTTGATCCGTGGAACCCATCGACGGAGTATGCTTCCGTGGCACCACCCGTGGTCAGCACGTGGAAGGAGACCTTGCCCCCAAGCTGCGTACCGCCCGGGCCATACGCCCAGCCAAAGGCGTAAACCAGGTCGATCCATTGTTTCAGAAGGGAAGGGATGCTGTACCAATACAGGGGATGATGAAGCACCACGATGTCATGGGCAGCAAGCAGATCCTGCTCCTTCGTCACGTCGATATTGAAGTCCGGATAGAGCTGGTACAGGTCCCGGAAGGTGATGTCCCGGTGCTCGGGAAAGCGTTTGAGCAGTGCGCGGTTGGCCCGGCTTCTCTCCAACCGGGGATGTGCGAACAGGACGAGTATCCGGGGCATGTGAAGTAAGACTTAGGACTTTTCCTCTCCCAGCATCAAGCGGACCGCTTTCCATTCCGGGACCTCCTGGCTGACGAGTTTGGCTATGGAGGCCAGAGGCAGGAAGAGGATCATGCCGGCCATGCCCCAGAGCAACCCTCCTGCGAAGATGATCAGCAGGGAGGCCAGGGTGTTCAATCCCAGTTTACCGCCCACCACTTTGGGGAAGATCAGGTTGGCCTCCAGGTACTGCACAAGTCCCAGCACAAAGACAACCCCCACCGGCATCCACAGGCTTCCCGTGGCGGTCCAGGCCAGGGTGATCGGGAGCAATGAACTGAAGATGATACCCACGTAAGGGATCATGGTGGCCACCGCTGTGATCATGCCGAAAAGCAGCGCATTGGGCACACCAAGTAGCAGAAAGCCCACCGTGTTCAATGCCCCGACGATGAGGTAGACCTGTAACATGCCCAGGATGAAGCGGGCATAGTTCGTCACGGCACTGTGCAGCAGTTGCGGAACCCGGTGCACCCACTGCGGACTGACCAGTGCCGTGAGGGCAGCCACATACGTGGACCGGTTGTAGAGGAGCAGTGCTGCGAAGACCGGGATGATGAAAAGGTTGAACAACATGCCGAAGAGCGCATTGAGCACCGTGCCCAAGTAGGGAGACATCTTTCCCGGCAGGTTGTCCAATGCTGGTCCCCACCATTCGTTGTGGTGATCGTCGCTCAGGTCGGAGAGCAACTCGTTCAACCAGGTCCACAGTGCACCGAAGCCGCTCTGGTCCTGACCGGTGAGCTGCGGCAGCTGACCCAGGAAGCCGTTGAGCTGCCAGACCAGTACACTGACCAAGCCACCGAAGACCACTCCGACGACAAGAAGCCCCATGGCGATCGCCGCCCATCGCGGCCAGCGAGCACGCTCCATCCGCGAGACAAGCGGGTATATCACCAGGGCCACCAAGAGACCGTAGAACAAGGGGATCAGCACGGTGCGACCCAAATAGAGCAGCGCCAGGACGCACAAGGTGATCAGCAGGTTCCTGAGAAGAGCGGAGGAGGCGGGCATGCTGTGCGAATGTAGCGAGCCTTCGGTGCCGAAAGCCTGCATCAGGTCCGGAACGAAAAAGCCCCACGAATGGGGCCTTTTGCGCTTAGGTGGGGTGTAGGTGCTACTTCATGTCCAATACCTTCTCGCTCTTGTAGGCACCGGACTCCAACTTCTCCCTCACAGAGATGAAGCTCTTCACGGTGCGCTCAACGTCCTCCAGCGAGTGCGATGCCGTGGGGATCAGGCGCAACAGCATGACGTCCTTGGGGACCACAGGATAGACCACGATGCTGCAGAAGATACCGTGGTTCTCGCGCAGGTCCACCACCACATTAGAGGCTTCGGGAAGACTACCCTTCAAGATCACGGGGGTCACACAACTATTGGTATCGCCCAGGTCCAAGCCAGCATTGCGCAGACCGTCCTGCAGGGCCTTGGTGATCGTCCAGAGCCTCTGGCTCAGCTCGGGCATGGTACGGATCATCTCCAGGCGCTTCAACGCGCCGATGACGATCGGCATGGGGAGGCTCTTCGCAAAGGTCTGGCTGCGCATGTTGTAGCGCAGGTACATGATCACGTCCTCCGGAGCACAAACGAAAGCCCCGATGGTGGCCATGGCCTTGGCGAACGTGGCGAAGTAGATATCCACATCGGCCAGTACGCCCTGAGCCTCTGCAGCACCACGTCCATCAGTGCCCATCATGCCGAAACCATGGGCATCATCCACAAAAAGGCGGAAGTTGTACTTGGCCTTGCGCTCCACGATCTCCTTGAGCTTGCCTTGGTCGCCGGCCATGCCGAACACGCCTTCGGTCATCACCATGATGCCGCCTCCGGTCTGCTCCACCACTTTGCGGGCGCTTTCTAGTTGCTTGTCCAGGCTGGCCATATCGTTGTGCTGGAACACGAATCGCCTGCCCATGTGCAGGCGGGCACCGTCGATCATGCAGGCGTGGCACTCGCTGTCATACACCAGCACATCGTGGCGGGAGAGGAGGGCCTCGATGGCGCTCATGCAGCCCTGGTAGCCGTAGTTCAGCAGGAAGGTATCCTCCTTGCCCATGAAGTCGCTCAGTTCATCTTCGAGCTGTTCGTGGTACTTGGTCTGGCCGCTCATCATGCGGGCGCCCATCGGGTAGGCCATGCCCCATTGGGCGGCGGCTTCAGCGTCCACCTTGCGCACTTCGGGGTGGTTGGCCAGGCCCAGGTAGTTGTTGAGGCTCCAGACCAGGACGGGCTTGCCGCGGAAGGTCATGTGAGGCCCCAACTCTCCTTCCAATTTGGGAAAACTGAAGTAACCGTGACTTTCCTTGGCGTGGCGACCGATGTGGCCGAGGTCCTTGCGAAGCTTGTCGAAGATGTCGTTCATGGCGATGGTGCCTTTGCCGCTGGGCGGCGTGTAATGGTTCCTGGTGGTGTGGGCCGCTCCAGCGGAACGGCGGGTCAAATGTAACGGTGAGCAAATACTACGTTGATGATGGATACCGTTGATGCCAACGCCAGATCGTTCATCCCCCGGGAACTATCTTTGCCGCCCGCCGGACGGGCCGCACGTTCGAACGCCGCATGAACCGACCGTTCCTCCTTCTACTGTTCTCGCTGGTGCTTGTCTCCTGCAGCGACTTCAACCGTGCGTTGAAGAGCACCGACCTGGAATACAAGTGGACCACGGCCCAGGAGTATTTTGACAAGGAGAGCTGGGACCGTGCGATCCCCCTGCTGGAGGAGCTGATCGTGCTGACGAGGGGTACACAGCGCAGCGAGGAGGTGAACTACAAGCACGCCAAGGCCCATTTCGGACTGAAGGACTATACACTGGCCAGTTACTACCTGTCCAACTTCGTTCGGACCTTCCCCACGAGCAAGTACGCTGAGGAGTGTTCCTTCCTGGCGGCCTATTGTTTCTACAAGAACTCTCCGGGCCACGAGTTGGACCAGCAGGATACCCGGAGCGCGATCGACCAGATGCAGTTGTTCATGGTGCGCTATCCGCGCACCACGCTCAAGGACAGCTGCAACACCCTGATCGACCGGATGCGTAACAAGCTGGAGGTGAAGGCCTATGAGGCCGCGCAGCAGTATTTCCACATGCAGAACTACCAGGCGGCCAGTGTGGCACTGCGCAACTTCAACCGCGAATGGCCGAACTCCCGGTTCCGGGAACAGGCCATGTTGGACATCCTCCATGCCGACCATGAGCTGGCGCTCAACAGCATTGAGACCAAGAGAAGGGAGCGCCTGAACGAAGCGATCCGATCATATCGTAATTTCGCGGACGCTTTTCCCCAGAGCGGTTCCCTGCCAGAGGCCGAACGGATCAACAAAGAGCTGAGTGCCGCACTGGAACGGGAGAACAACAGACCAACACCATGATGAACAAGCCGACCACCGCCGCCAAGACCACCGTGACCCGTGATGTATCCCTGCTCGACACGGAAACGGGCAACATCTACGAGGCCGTGGCCATCTTGGGCAAGCGTGCCAATCAGATCAGCGTTCAGGTGAAGGAAGAGCTCAGTGCCAAGCTCGAGGAGTTCGCTGTGAGCAGTGAGAACCTGGAGGAAGTGTACGAGAACCGCGAGCAGATCGAGGTGAGCAAGCACTACGAGCGGATGCCCAAGCCTGCGGCCCTGGCCATCCAGGAAATGCTGGACGGCAAGATCTACCACCGTCGCGCCGATGCGGCCACCCCGGAGGTCGCCCCTGATCAGGATTGAACCTCGGAGCGGAACGGACCGCCATCATGATCGAACGGTCGCTGCTCCGCAAAGTGCTTCTGGGCGTGTCCGGAAGCATCGCCGCGTATAAATCCGCCGTGCTGGTGCGTGAACTGGTCAAGGCCGGTGCCCATGTGCAGGTGGTGATGACCCGGTCCGCCCACGACTTCGTGACCCCCCTGACCCTGGCCACGCTCAGCGGCAGGCCAGTGCTGACGGAACTGATCGACCGCGCAGGAGAGGGTACCTGGAACGACCATGTGCACATGGCGCGATGGGCGGATGTGATGCTGATCGCCCCGGCCAGTGCGAACACCTTGGGCAAAATGGCCCATGGTCTCTGTGACAATTTATTACTGGCCACCTTCCTCAGCGCCACTTGCCCGGTCTATGTCGCGCCGGCGATGGACCTGGAGATGTACCGCGATACGAGCACCCAGGCCAACCTCGACATCCTGCTGAAACGCGGTGTGCGGACCATCGGTCCCGACCGTGGCGAGCTGGCCAGCGGATTGAGCGGCGAAGGCCGGATGACCGAACCTGCCGCCGTGGTCGACCGATTGATAGCCGACCTCATGGGCAACAGCCCCTTGCGTGGTCGGCGAATGCTGATCACCGCAGGTCCCACCCAGGAGGCCATCGACCCCGTGCGCTACATCGGCAACCGGTCCACCGGAAAGATGGGCTTTGCCCTGGCCTTGGAGGCCGCCCAGCGTGGAGCAATGGTCACCCTGGTCAGTGGTCCCGTGGCCCTGCAGATCGATCATCCGGGCATCGCCCGGGTGGATGTGACCAGCGCCGCGGAAATGGCCTCGGCCTGTGATCGTTCCGCCCCGGACAGTGATATCATCGTGATGAGCGCTGCGGTGGCTGACCTCAGGCCCGCCCACCCGGCGGAACAGAAGATCAAGAAGGTCGGTGCCGAGCAGACCCTGCATTTGGAACCCACCATGGACATCCTGGCCGGCATGGGACGCAATAAACGCCCCGGCCAGCGCCTCGTGGGCTTTGCGCTGGAGACCACCAATGAACTGGTGCACGCTACGGACAAGCTCCATCGGAAGAACCTGGACCTGTTGGTCCTGAATTCATTGCGGGACAGCGGTGCGGGTTTCGGACATGACACGAACAAAGTGACATTGCTCTCGCCGGGCACTGATCCGGTTGAACTGCCGTTGATGAGCAAGGCCGCCGTGGCCTGTGCTATCTTGGACCGCCTTGAACAGATCATATGAGCATGAGTAAGCTCCTGATACCGCTCCTTTTCATGATGATGGGCCCTGCCGGGGTGGCACAGGAGTTCAACTGCCAGGTGAGTGTGATCGCTCCCCAGGTGGCCAACGCCCAACCCCGTGTGTTCCAGACATTGGAGGTGGCCATCAAGGAATTCTTCCAGAACCGCCGGTTCACCAACCTGAACTTCGCACCCAGTGAGCGCCTGGACATCAACCTCCTACTCACCATCAGCAGCCAGCCAGCACCCGATCGTTTCGAGGGCACCCTTCAGGTCATCTACGTAAGGCCGGTATTTGGTTCGGACTACAACAGCCCTGTGTTGGACCTTGTGGACAACGAGGTGAAGTTCAACTTCCTCGAGAACACCCAGATCGAGTTCGCGCCGGAGCGTTTCCTGAACAACCTGAGCAGCATCCTCGGGTTCTACGCCTACTTCGTGCTGGGCGTGGACGCGGACAGTTTCGCCCCATTGGGTGGCACCGACTTCTATAACCAGGCCCAGCAGGTGTTGAACAATGCCCAAAGCACCAGTGAGCCCGGGTGGAAGGCCTTCGAGGACCAGCGGAACCGGTACTGGTTGCTGGACAATCAATTACAACCCGTGTTCCGCCCGTTCCGCGACCTGCTCTATTCTTACCACCGTGAGGGGATGGACACCATGACCGAGGACGCCGCAGCATCACGACGCTTGATCGCAGCCCAGATCGAAAAGCTCAAATCCGTCCATCAGGCGAAACCGGCGAGCTACAACCTCCAGGTGTTCTTCAACGCCAAGTACAATGAGCTGGTGGAACTGTTCAAGCAGGGCGATCCGCAGGAAAAGACCAAGGTCTTCAACACACTCCAGATCATTGACCCCGGCCACATCAGCCAGTACCAGGGGATCATGCGGGGATCCTGAACCACCGGTGTGGAAATGACGCCGGATGTGCGCATCTTTCCCGGCACGTCCTTGACAGAATTACCGGCATGCTACGGCGACTCCACATCCGCAACTATCTGTTGATCGAGGCCCTGGACCTTCCACTGGAGAACGGGCTCACCATCATCACCGGCGAGACCGGCAGCGGCAAGAGCATCCTCATCGGAGCCTTGGCGCTGGCCATGGGTGAGCGCGCAGAGGCCGGTGCCCTGCGTGACCCCGGCGCGCGCTGCGTGATCGAGCTCGAGGTGGACCTGGGGCATCTCGACCTCGCGCCATGGTTCACCGGCCAGGAGCTTCCCTATGAAGCGCACACCATCATGCGCCGGCAATTGGAACCCGGTGGCCGTTCCAGGGCTTTCATCAATGACACTCCGGTGAAGCTGGAACAATTGCGAGATCTGGGTACCCGGCTGCTCCACGTGCACAGCCAGCATCACACCCTGTTGCTGAACGACACCCGGTTCCAGTTGGGCTTGGTGGACCATCTCGCAGGCAATGTCGAACGTTTGCGGGCCTATGAGGCAGAATATATCCAATGGCGTGAACTGGAGCGAGACCTGGAACGGCTCCGGACGGAAGCCGCGAGGTCGAAGGCCGAGATGGACTTCCTCCAGTTCCAATTGAATGAACTGGACCAGGCCAGGCTGCAGGAGGGAGAACAGGAGCGTTTGGAGCAGGAGCTTGCCCGTGCAGACCATGCCGAGGAACTTCAGCGTTCCTTGAAACTGGTGGAGGAGGGGATCAGTGCCGAAAGGGGATTACAGGCGCAGCTGGCCGCACTCCGCCAGGCACTGACCCGTCCCGCACGCCTGGATGCCGCTGTGAACACCCTGCTCGAACGGTTGAACGCCGCGTACATCGAGCTCAAGGACATCGCCGACGAGGCGGAACACCTGATCGGCCGTGTGGACCTGGACCCACGCGAAGCGCAGCAGAAACGCGAGCGACTCGATGAACTCCTTCGCCTGCAGCAGAAACACCGCGTATCAGGCACTGCGGATCTCATCGCCATCCGCGACGATCTGTCGCAGCGCACCCGGCATATCAGCTCCCTGGACGAACGTATCGAGGACCTCGCGTCCCGCACGACCGAGCATTCCGTCAAGGCCATATCATTGGCGAAAGAGCTCTCCAAGGAACGCACGAAAGCGGTGAAGCCGTTGGCCCTTCAGCTGGAGCGTATCCTGCACGACCTGGGAATGCCCGACGCCGTGCTTCAGTTCGACCACCGCAAGGTGGACATCGGTCCACAAGGTCTGGATGCCGTGCGGGCCCTGTTCACCGCCAACAAGGACCGTGCGCCTGCACCCTTGGACAAGGTGGCCTCCGGAGGCGAACTGAGCCGTGTGATGCTCGCCTTGATCTCCTTGGCCGCCGATTCTCAGGGTCTGTCCACAGTGATCTTCGATGAGATCGACACGGGCGTGAGCGGTGAAGTGGCCGACCGTGTGGGCAGCCTGATGGCACGGATGGGGAAGGAGCGCCAGGTGCTCGCCATCACGCACCTTCCGCAGATCGCCAGCAAGGCCACACACCACCTGTTGGTGAGCAAGTCCGGTACCGATGGCCGAGTGATCACCACCCTGAACCAGCTCAACGCCGAGCAGCGCGTGGAGGCCATCGCCCAGATGCTCAGCGGGCGAAAGCTCACCAAGCAGGCCTTGGAGAACGCGCGGGTACTGCTCAAACAGCGATAAAGGGCCTCACGGCCCTTTATCTGTTACACTACGGAACTCCGGTTCATGGCAATTGCTCGGCCCTCGCGGCGGTGGGCACGCTGCCGCCCACGTTGCTCAGGATCGGGTCGCGGTCGTTGTTCTGGCCTGTGTACTTCACCACGCCGTCCATGTTCATGTCCTCACGCCAGTAGCCGCTGACAGTGGCCGTGGGGGCTGATCCGCCCACGCGCACCAGCACGGGGTCGCGGTCGTTGCCCTGTCCGGTGTACAACAACTGTCCGTCGTTGATGGCATTCCCGGTCCAAAGCACCTGCACACCGGCCACGTCCCGGCGGGCACCGGTGCCATAGGTTGCCACCCCCGCTGAGGTGAGATCGACCGTGGCAGCGGTCGCGCTCAGCGCGATGTTGGAGGCCGTCATGGCACCGAGGTGGTTGCGGTGCCGGATAGCCAGCCTGTAGTTGCCCGGGGCCAGGGTGAAAGCCACCGCTGACGTGCCATCGGTATCCACCACATCGCCATCGGCCTGTACCAGTGCGGACCGGGTGGCAAGCACCGCATAAGGGGCCGTGGTGGACCGAAGTTCCACCATCACCCAATCCACTACGGCATTCACACCCGTCACGGAGAGCACCGGTGCCGTGGTGGTCTCGCCTCCACCGCTCACGTGGGTGTACCCTAGCGCAGTGTAAGGCTCGGTGAGGGGCAACAGTCCGTTTGAACGCAATGCATCGCTCATCAATGGGCCATTGCCGTAGGCGCCTTCCAACATTACGCGAGGCCTTACGGCGATCTCACCGCTGACACAGAAGGACGAGGTGACACTGCTGGTGAAGGTGCCCCCCGAAGCGAGTACAGCTCCCTGTGCATCGAGCAGGGAGAAACTGCCATTGCCATAGGCGCAGCACAGTCCGTCTCCGTAGCTGTCGAACACCACCAGCTCATGGCATCCATCGGGAACACAGACGGTGATGGGAGCAAGCGGGAACTGGCCGTTGGCCGCTTGGTTGGTGTACGGACCACCGCTGGCATAGATCGTGGCGCCGTTGCGGATCTGCCAGGTGGTCTCCGCTCCGTAACGATCGAGCACCAGGTTCAAGGTCAGCTGGTTGTTGCCATACTGCACCGCCACTTGGGATTGGTTGTTCGTGGCGTTCTGGTCCACACCTCCGTTGGGAGAAGAGACCGTGGCGATGATCGTGTTCGCGCCAGGTTCCAGACCCACGCTGCCCAAGGCCAGAGAGACCGACTCACCGCTCGCGAGCGAACCGGTCCATGGGATGTTTCCGGATGCCCCGCCTGATGCCGTCCAGCTCAGTTGGAAGCTGGTCAGGGTGGTGGTGCCTCCGTTCCGCACCGTGGCGCTGGGGCTTACCGTTGCAGTGCAGGTATTCGCGGCAACACCCGTGAATCCGGTGACCTGGGCATCCAAGGTCAGGGTGGGGGCGTTCGGGTCGTAGCCGTTCACCGTGTTCCCGCAGCTTCCCAGCCATTGTTGGAGCAGCGGAAAGCTCAGGTCCAAGCGGCCGTAGTAGTCGTTCACGTTGTTTGAGCAGGTCGCCTGCCCTCCATAGAGCTGACCGATCAAGCGCTTGTTCTGGTCCCATAGCCCGCTTCCCGAGGAGCCCGGTTCGGTGGTCCCATCCTCCCAATTGAAGATCCGCCAGCACTGCGCACCGCCATAGCTGGCCTGGCCAGCCGCCTGGTTGTCGAAGCTGATCTTTTTAATGTCACCGGCGGGGTGGTGGATGGCCGTCTGGTTCGTGGGGAACACACCGCTCTTGTCCCACCCGCTGTAGTACACGTTGTAGCTCCCCGGTGGCGTGCTGTTCAGTTGAAGCAGGGCAACATCCGTTCCAGCGCTGTTGGCCAGTAGCGATGCGCCGCTCACCGTCTGTGTGGTGGGGCCGTTCTGGTTCGAGCCGCACACCGGGCTGTCCCAGTTGAAGCGGAACACCCAGGTGCTTACGTTCAGGTTGCCGGGAAGACAGTGGTTGGCTGTTAGAAAGTAGGGGGTACCGTTCGCCGCACAGTTATTGATCAGCGTACCGGTGCAGATCCCGCTACCGTTGACCACGATCATGGCCACCGAACGGATCTGGTCTCGCCAGGGATCGCCCTCGGGACAGATGACGTTGTTGTTGCACGAACCGGAATCGCCGAGCCCACGGCCGTAGTTGAACACGTCGCGGTAACCGTGCGTGACCTGACCGATCCGCAGTGCACCCAGCGATGCACCGGTGGGCACCTGGTATTCCACCGTGATCCGCGAACCCCGCAAAGGCTGCACCCCCAGCACATGGTCGCCATGATCATTGGCATTGGTGAACGAACCGATATACTCGCCCGCCTCATTGGTGACGAAGACCCTGGCCACGTCCGGGATGTCGAATTCGGTGAACTCGAAATTGATGCTCAAGGCACCGGGACATTCGATGCCCATCCGCCACAGCCGCGAGCCATCCTCCAATTCGGTCCAGGTGCCCGAGTTCTCGATGCCAAGATCTGTGGCGTGGTTGTATCCGAAGCGATATGGGATCGACTTGTCCTGGTCGTTGATCGCATCCTGGGCAGCCAGCAGGCCCAGGTCCACATCCGGCAAGCGAATTCCTGCGGGTACCGGTAGGCTCGTGCTTCGGCTGATGGACAAGGGAACCCCTCCCTGCGCCACTTGGGCATGGAGCCCTGAAAAAGACGCGAGAAGAAGGGTGCTGACAAAGGTTATACGGACGCTCAACATGGTTGAATTCTTAAGGGTCGGCAATGTAGCGGGATCGGTAGATGCGGCGCAATGCCCAAAGTGTCCCAGGATGGAAAAGCAGAACGCGCCCCGAAAGGCGCGTTCCAATGCTTCATCGGTGTTCGGACCCGATCAGGGCAACTGTTCCTGGCGTGTTGCAGTCGGCACCGTCCCACCGATGTTGGAGAGGATGATGTCACGGTCGTTCGAGGCACCGGTGTACTTCACCACGCCGCTGAGGTTGGTATCCTCCAGGTAGTAGCCCACCACGGTACCCGTTGGGAGCGAGCCCCCCACCACGCTCAGGATCGGATCGCGATCGTTGGACTGGCCGGCATAGCTCAGTTTTTCATCGGGAGTGGCATTTCCTGCCCACATCAGCATGGATGCACCGTCCTGCTTGCGGGCCTCCGTACCCCACATGGTCACGGAAGCAGTTCGCAGGTCCACTTCGACCACGCTGCTGGACAACGCCACGGGAGCAAGCGTCATGATGCCAAGATGATTGCGGTGGCGCACGGCCAGCTGGTAGTTGCCGGGTACCACCGGCAGCAACACGGCCGAAGTCCCGTCCGTGGCAACGATATCACCATCGCGTTGCAGAAGCGAAGCGCGGGCACCGAGGACAGCATGCGGCGAGGTCGTGGACCGGGCTTCCACCCAGATCCAATCCACGATGGCATTCGGGCCTGTCACGTCCAACACGCCGGCGGCAATGGTCTCCCCACCTGGTCCTCCGGTATAGCCAAGGGCCGTGTAAGGCTCCACGTTCGGGATCAACGACTGGGTCCGGAGGTCATCACGCATCAGGGTCTGAGCGGCATCAAAAGGTCCTTCGAGGAAGACCTTGGGGTTGACCGCCACAACGTTCGGGACCGTAAGGCAACCGTCAACGACACTGGTCATGACATTGTTGGCCTGATCGTTCACGATGTCCACAATGTCACTGATGCAAACGTTGCCTGCGGTCAAGGCCAGATAATTGATGCGGCACAGGGGTGTGAAGTCGGTGTTCTTCACCAAGCTGCTGTCCGTGTAGGAAAGACCGATGATCCGCGAACCACCCAGTCCGGAACTGATCACGATGTCGCCCACCAGGTTGGGGGCCAGATTGGTGACGGTCTGCACTTGCAGCCCACCCATCATGAATTCGTAACCGAGAACCCTGCAGCTCGGGTTACGGATCAGCACATCCACCGTCTTGGCCACGGGGTCCAGGTTGGCGAGCTTGAGGTCCACCTGGTCTTCGGCACTGAGCCATCCGCGAGGGAACTCGCACCAAGGGTGATAATCCACGATGGTCTCTGCGTTGTGGATGTCGCGCTGCGTGTAGCAATTCACCATCAACGCCGCGTCCGTCACCGTGATGGCATTGTCACCGTTGAGGTCGTTGCAGGCGTTGGGGGAGATGTCATCGCCCAGGATGGCCGCCACGTACTCCATGGCATCCGGTGCAGTTTGCAACAGGTCGTTGTTCAGGTCCCCGTCCTTCACGGTTCCTGCGCAGGTGCCCATGCAGTCGTAGCGGGCATCGCCATAGGGCTGGCCCAGGCAGTCCGTGTAGGGTGCACAGTTTGTGACGACAGAGAACGAGGGCACGTTCTGGGCATTTCGGGTGAGGTTGATGCAGACCTGGGCGAAGTTGTTGGTGTAGTCCATCTCGTGACGGCCCAAGGCATCTGGAGCGCGTTGCCAGTTGGTGCGCAGCACCAGCGTGTATTGCCCGGCGGGCACGTTGGTCACGTCGATCCAGTTGCAAGTGGTGCCTGAACCATAGATGTCATAGCAGCCTTTGGAAATGCCCATGTTGCTGCAACCGAACTGGCCGGTGTTACCGGGATAGCAACCCACGTCGATCACACAGAAGCCGTTCTTGAAGCCCACCGGGATCGCATTGCCCGCCTGGTCGAAGAGGATGTAATCCGCATAGCCTGAAAAGTGGGAGTGGCCATGGCAGTTGTTCGAGTTGAACATCCAAGGTTGTGTGCTGGGGTTGCCGATGTAGTAGTCGGTGGTGCCGATGTTCTCGATGCGGGTGGTGAAGCGCAGCACATAGCGTTGACCCATTCCGCCGGTGCAGCCTTCCTGCGGTGCGCAGGCATCGGTGATGTTCACAGTGGACAGGGAAAGGCTGCTCTGCAGGGCTGAGGAGCTCATGATCAGATCGGGACCTTCAGGGCATTCCGGATCGCCGAAGGCCATGCAGCAATCCACACAGGCCACGGTGGCGAGCGGGTCGTAGTTGCACGATTGGGAGTTCATGCAACCCACCACGGGGCCATTGTAGACGATGGAGAAGGTCACGGATCCACCGCATGCGCCGGCATTGTCACCGACCCTCATGTGGTGGAGCACCCCTCCGGGCATATTGGCGTTCACTTGTGCCTGGAGACCGCAGCCCCCTTCATCGTCATCCGCGAAAGTGGCACCTTCCACGCCATCGCTCAGCACGATCGACGCGCAGCTCATATCATACAACCACAGGCGGGTATCGCAGCTGTTCGTTCCGCAGGTGGTGATGGTGTACGCACCGGTCTCTGGTGGAGTCCAATCATACCACTGCTCCACTGCTGTGGTGGTCACCGTGGCCAGGGTCTGTGGGTACGTTCCCGAGATCGGGGCAAGTGTTAGTGGCAGTGCGGAACTGCAGCTGAATCCCGGGGGGCAGTTGAAGGTGGTCTCCTCGAAGGAGCCGAATTGTCCGCCCTGCTTGATCAGGACACCATCGAGCCAGACGTAGTAGGCCCCGAAACCGTAGGTATTATGGTAAATGCCATCGCCGGCAGTATCGTTGATGCGGAAGACCAGGCAGGTGTTCTCAGGCACACAGACCGAAGTGCCTGTGCGGTTCGTGGTGCTGTTCCCACTGACGATCGTCGCGTTGGTACTGCCGTTCGTCAGGGTCCAAGAGGTCTCGCCCTGATAGCTGTCGTTCATGATATCGATGCGCACCCGCTTCTGGCCGGCCGGACAGCTGTAATTGCAGGTGCCGTTGTTCAGGTTCACGGCGGCACTGAAGTTGTTGGCCGTCGGCTCACTGCATCCCAAGTTCGGGGTAAGGTTCCCGACGAACACGTCATCAATGGCGATATCACTCAGTTCACCCGAACCGGTGATGGCCCTGAAGCGGATCCGAAGATCAGCCTGCCCCGCCCATGGCGCCAGGTTCAACCAGCCTTGTTTCCAGTAAAGCCCTTGGTTCCCTGAAGCCGTCCAAAGGCTCTGGGTCACCACGCCGCCCGCGTTCACATCCACCTGCAATGACCCCGTCTGGCTGCCGCGCATGTGGTACCAGAACACGAGGTAGGGGCTGGACAGCCCTGAGATGTTGTAACACGGCGACTGCAGGATGGCCACCTTGGCCGGCGTGTTGCTGGCACCGGAACTCTCCACGTACATGTACTTGGCATTGCCCGTGGTATTGCTCAACGTATGGTCCACAATGGGTCCCGTTTCTGCCGTAGGGGTACCGTTGTTGTCCACGTTCCAATCGATGTCATCGATGGTGAGGTTGGACCAATTGTTGATCAGTGTCCCCGGTGTCCCCACAGTGAAGCCGGTGAAGGCCTCGTTCGAGGGGAAAGTGGTCACGCACTGTGCTTGGGCAAGGGTCACCGACAACAATAGCGCGGCGGACAGGGTAGCGGTTCGTAACATGGATCGGTGCAGGTTTGGAGCGTAAACTACAGGAACGGCTCGAAAATGCAAAATCGTTCGTCCCTCCCGGTGAGGATCCCACGTAAAAATGTTGGACCGCCTATCTTCGCCAGCATCAATCAAAAGCTGCCATGGCCAACGGACTGTTGAAGGGAAAACGGGGCATCATCTCCGGTGCATTGAACGACCAGAGCATTGCCTGGAAGGTGGCCGAACTTGCTCATGAAGAAGGGGCGACCATCATTCTGACGAACGCCCCGGTGGCCATGCGTATGGGCGAGATCAACAAACTGGCCGAGGCCATCGGTGCCTCCATCGTTCCAGCGGATGCCACGAATGATGCCGACCTGGAGAAACTCTTCACGGAAAGCCAGGCAGTGCTCGGTGGTCCGGTGGACTTCCTCCTGCACAGCATCGGCATGAGCCCCAATGTGCGTAAGGGACGTAGCTACGACAACCTGAACTATGAGTGGTACAAGCAGACCCTGGACGTGAGCGCCATGAGCCTGCATCGCATGTTGCAGGCCGCCCACAAGCAGAACGCCTTGGCCCATGAGGCTTCCGTGGTGGCCCTCAGCTACATCGCCGCGCAACGCGTTTTCCCGGATTATGGGGACATGGCCGACGCCAAGGCACTGCTGGAATCCATCACCCGAAGCTGGGGATACCGCTTGGGCAAGGAGAATCGGGTGCGCGTGAACACGGTAAGCCAGAGTCCCACTTGGACCACGGCCGGTTCGGGCGTGAAAGGATTCGACGGATTCTTCGGTTTCGCCCAGGCCATGAGCCCATTGGGCAATGCGCCCGCCGAGGATTGTGCCCGTTACTGCATCTCCCTGTTCAGTGACCTGACCAAGTACGTCACCATGCAGAACCTCTTCCACGATGGCGGTTTCAGCAGCACGGGTGTGACACCGGAGGTGATGGACAAATTCGTCGGCACGGAATGATGGTCCGCCTGCCAGGTGTGTACCGTGTCGTTCGGGAACGATGGGGCCTGTCGGTCCGCAGGTCCCTGCTCACGTGCCTGCTTGTCGGGTCTTTCAGCCTGCTTGCTTCGGCCCAAGGGGGCAAGGCCTTTCTGAAGGAAGGCGATGTCCTTCGCAAAGCGAACGAGTTGGACCGTGCTTTGGAACGGTATGATCTGGCGATCAAGGTGGACCCGAACCTCATCAAGGCCTATGAGGCCCGGGCGGAGGTGAACACCCTGCTTGGCAAACGATTGGCCGTAGCCACCGACCGGGCGAAGATCGCCGAACTGGACCCTGCTGAACCGAACCACGCCGCTGCGGCTGCGGCCGCCTACCTAGAGATCGACAGCGCCACACTGGCACTGGACTACTGTGAACGGGCATTGCGGATGGACGGCAAGCATATGCCCGCCCTGCAGACCAAGGTGAGGGCCGCCCTTGCGCTGAACAACCTCGACGCTGCCACCCAGGCGTCCGATGCAGCACTCGCGCTCAAGGCCACCACGGACACTTATTACTTGCATGGGCTCGTACGCACCGCCACCCGGGATTATGCCACGGCGGAGTTCGACCTGGACAAGGTCATCGAGTGGAACCACCTCTACGAACCGGCTTACGTGGCCTTGTCGGAGGTGCAGCTGAAACTGTACCAGCAATACAGCGGCACCACCATGCAGATGCGCACCTTGGAGAAGGCCATTGAGAAATGCACGCGCGCACTGGAACTGAACCCACAAAGCACTGATGCGCTGTTCACCCGCAGCAAAGCCCTGGCCCTGCAGAAGGAATATGCCAAGGCCATCGATGACGTCAGCCGCTGCATGGCCCTGGGGCGCACCGATCGTGCCGTGTACGAACAGCGGGCACGTTATTACCAGGGCTTCGGCCAGCAGCAGAACGCCATCAACGACCTGAACAAGGTGTTGTTGGAGCATCCGAGGGATGTGGACCTGCTCTTGTTACGCGCCGAATGCCGGGAGGCGAACCTGGACATGGATGGGGCCGTGAAGGATCTGGAGACCGCTCAAAAGGTCATGGAAGGCGATGCCACCTACAGTGCCGACCAGCGTAATGTGATCGAGGCTTCCCGCGCACGGATCGCCCTCCAGGTGTTCGAGATGAACCGGGAAAGCGACCCTCCCCGGCTTACCGTACTGGAGCCTTTCAGCCGGGACAGTGTGGCCCAGGTGTCGGCATCGTTGGCTTACCTGAAGGTCACCGGCTACGTGCTGGACAAAAGCCACCTGAAGTCCATCACGGTGAACGGGACTCCGGCTCAGTTCGACAAGGAGGAAAAGGATCCACAGTTCTTCACCTCCATCCCCTGGGGACCTGCTGATTCGGAGATCGTGGTGCAGGCGGTCGATGCCTATGACAACTTCACCTCCGTGGTGCTGCGCGTGGAACGCACCGAAGGCCTTGCTCCCTTGGTATCCCTGACCGCGCCCGTAGCTGATGCCGACCGGACCGTCACGATCACCGCCGGAAAGGAGAGCGTCTTCCTGGAAGGCAAGGTGACGGATGCATCCCTGATCCGCCTGGTCACCGTGGACGGCGTGAACGCCAGCTACGCCCCCGACCAGATGAACCCGGACTTCAGCATCAAGCTGGATGTCAAGGACAAGGAACATTTCGCAGTCCATGTGGAGGACCAGCACGGCAACAGCACGGACCAGATCTATCGCCTGGCGCGGAAAGCCGAACCGGTGGTGGCCGCCAAACCACCTTCAGAGCCCGGACCAACCGGCACAACCGCCACCCCGGCAGTATCCGCCTCGCGGAACGGCAACACCTGGGTGATCCACATCGAGAACGCGAACTACCGGAACTTTCCGGCGATCCAGTCGTCTGCTACCGATGCGTCGAAGATGCAGAAGGCCTTCGCGAACTACTCGATCTCCAAGACCATCACCAAGAAGAACCTTAGCAAGGAACAGTTGGAGCGCTTCTTCAACATCGAACTGCGCGACCTGGTGCGCACCAACAAGGTGAGCACCATCCTCGTGTGGTACTCCGGTCACGGACGATCGGTGGGCGGAAAGGCCTACTGGGTGCCGGTGGATGCCCGCAAGGATGACATCTACAGCTATTTCAACTATGGCTCGTTGAAGGCCCAGATGCAGAACTACAGTGAGAGCGTCGATAAAACGGTGGTGGTCTCCGATGCCGCTGGCAGCGACGCCTCCTTCTACGAACTGACCCGCTAGCCCGCGCATGTCCCGAACATTGCCCTTCCACCGTTCCGCCTCCGGTGTTCTTCACCATGCCCGTTCGGTGCTCCTTGCGCTGGCATTAGTGGCGTGCGTTCCGGGGATCGCGCAGCGCTACTTCTTCGAGAACGTTGCGGTGCAGCAGGGGCTCACCTCCAAGGTGTATACCGCCCTGCAAGATCCCTTTGGCCTGATCTGGATCGGCACGGAGACGGGCCTTTCCAGCTACGACGGTAATGTGGTGGTCAACTACGGCACGCAGGACGGGCTGGCGGCCAATGGCGTTCCTTCCCTCTGTTTGGACAAGGATGGTGGGCTTTGGATCGGTCACCTGGACGGTGGTCTCACGTATTACGACGGTCACCGGTTCCGAACGCTTGCGGTGGCAACCGGCATGCACAGCGACATCACGGGCATTGCACAGGCCAGTGATGCTTCCATCTGGCTGAGCACCGCAGGCCACGGAGCGTTCCGGGTGGAGGGTGCCCCCGATGAAAGTGGCACATTGAAGGTGCAGCAGTTCGAGGAGGCTGCCGGTCTTCGCAAGGTGCTGCGCGGTGTGGTGAAGCTGCAGGATGACCGGCTCTGCTTCGTGCAGGATGCCGGCACGATCCGCGCCTACGATCCCGGGTCCAAGCAGTTCGCCTTGGTGGAACTGCCCGGTGTGACCGACATCTTCAAAGCCATAACGCTCTTTCAGGACAGTCGGAAAGCAATATGGGTAGGTACCATTGGTGGTGGAGCGTTCCAGTTCGATGCCAGTGGAAAGCTGATCTCGCGCTATGATCCGTCCAATGGTCTTTCCGATGGCACCGTCTTCGCCTTTGGCGAGGACGGCGAAGGACAGATCTGGGCCGGTACCACGGAAGGGGGGGTGTGCTTGATCGCCAAGGATGGCTTGCGCACTTTCAGCAAGAGCAATGGCTTGCACAGCGACTTCGTGCGGTGCATCGTTCGCGACCGGGAAGGCAACTTGTTGATCGGCACCAACGACAGCGGCCTCGACATCTTCAAGGGCGATCGTTTCGTCAGTTTCGGCGAAGCCGATGGGCTCTCCGATCCGCAGGTGTTCGCCGTGACCGAAGATTCCCAAGGGCGAACTTGGTTCGGCACCAACGGCGGCATCGTCATCATATCCGGCAAACAAGGTGGCGGTGTGGCACAGACCATCACCCAACAGCAGGGAACGCTCACTACCAACTTCATACGTTGTTTGCGGGAGGACGACAAAGGCTACATGTGGATCGGCACGCACAACGGAGGCCTGATCCGCTATGACCCCCGAAGCGGCAAGGCGGTGTATGACGTCGAGCTGTCGGCCAGCCTTGGCGATAACCGTGTGACCGCCCTCGAGGTCGGCCAGTCTGGCGAGCTTTGGGTGGGTGGTGTCAACGGTCTTCGTCGCTATCTGCCCGGATCGGGCACCGTGCCGACCGTATACACCGAAGGTGAAGGCCTGGCCGGAAGGAACATTGTTTCGCTCTATCGCGACCCCAAAGGCACCATTTGGGCTGGCAGTTTGGCGAAGGGTATCACACGCATTGACAATGGCCAGGCACAGCGCGTGGACCTTGGCCGCCTGTTCACTCCCACGGCTTTCGTCCAGGACCTCGAAGGCCGCATCTGGGTGGGCACGGAAGGGCAGGGGATCATGGTGCTTCAGAACGGCAAGGTGGTGCAGGAGTTCACCACCAACGAAGGGCTGCTTCACAACAACATCAAGGCATTGGGCATCGATGATCATGGTCATGTGTGGATCGGCACGAGCCGGGGCCTGAACAAGTGGCGGCCCAAGAAGGGAGGCTTCATCGCCTTCACCGAGCGTGCCGGGTTCACCGGGCTGGAAGTGAAGCCGAACGCCGTGTGGACCACGCGCACGGGCGACCTGTGGTTCGGCACGGTGAACGGTGCCACCCGCGTGGGCAGTGAGAAAGGAGCAGAACGTTCCATCGCCCCCTTGGTGGCTTTGCGCGGATGGAAAGTGAACCTCGAGGACCGCTCCTTGACGGAATCCCGCTTGAGCCATAGCGACCGGAACGTGCGCATCAGCTATGGCAGCGTCTCTCTCAGTGATCCCGCAGCCGTCCGCTACATGTACAAATTGGATGGTCTGGATGACGACTGGCAGCCCATCACCACGACCGCTGAGGCGTACTACCCGGCACTTCCTCCAGGCGACTACACCTTCCAGGTGAAGGCCATGGACCGAAGTGGCCTGTGGAGCGATCCCCCAGCGCAACTGGGATTCATCATCCTTCCTCCGTGGTATCGTTCCTGGTGGTTCTACACCGCGCTCGTGCTGGCCATCGGCATCGTGCTGTTCAGCTACATCAAGGTGCGCGAGCGCCAACTCCGGTTGCGCAACCAGGTCCTGGAGCGCAAGGTGGAAGAGCGCACCGCGGAAGTAGTGGCGCAGAGCAAGGAGATCGAAGGCCAGAAGGGCCGGATCGAGGACCTGCTGCTGAACATCCTGCCCAAGGAGATCAGCGAGGAGCTCAAGGACAAGGGCAAGGCCACCGCACGCCGCCATGAGAAGGTCACCGTGCTGTTCACGGATATGAAGGGCTTCACTCAGGCGGCGGAGAAGATGACGCCGGAAGAGCTGGTCAACGAACTGGATGAGTGCTTCATCCGCTTCGACGAGATCGTGGGCAACTACGGTATCGAGAAGATCAAGACCATCGGCGACAGTTACATGTGCGCCGCCGGCGTTCCCACCAGCGACCCGTTCCATGCGCATAAGTGCATCCTGGCGGCCTTGGAAGTGCGGGACCTGATGGACGATTGGCGGCGCGAACGCGAGGCGCAGGGGAAGACCCCGTGGATCCTGCGGATCGGCGTGCACAGCGGACCGGTGGTGGCCGGTGTGGTGGGCAAACGAAAGTTCGCCTACGACATCTGGGGCGATACCGTGAACACGGCCAGCCGGATGGAGAGCAGCGGTGCACCCGGAGAAGTGAACATCAGCGGTGCCACATACGAGCTCATCAAGGACCGCTTCGAGTGCGAATCCCGTGGGCAGGTCGCGGCCAAGAACAAGGGCGCGATCGACATGTACTTCGTGCGCCGGATCAAACCGGCGTACAGTGCGGATGAGCAGGGGACCCGCCCCAACGACAAGTTCCGGCGCGAAGTGGGATCACCCCTGGCCGCCGAACAGGTCGCGTAGTTCGGCGATCATCATGGCCGTGGCGCCCCACACCATGTGGCCCTGCACGTCGAAGTAGGGGACCTCCATGGTGCGATCCATCACCTGCACGAAGCGATCTCCTTTCTTCAGGATGTCAGCGCGCAACAGCAGTTCCAGCGGTGCCTCGATGAGCGCCTGCACCTCGTAGGGGTCGGGCACCAAGGGACCCAGTTCGGCGGTGCTTGCCACATAGGGCGTCACCAGGCTCCGGCTCGGCGGAATGTACACCGGTGAAAGGGCACCGTGGACGGTGACAGCATCAATGGCAGCGCCCGTCTCTTCCCGGAATTCACGTAGCGCGGTATCCTCCAAGGTGGCGTCCACTTCCTCGCGACGCCCTCCTGGAAAGGCGACCTGACCGCTGTGCACGCCGTCGTACTGGGGCCGCACCATCAGCATCACGTGGGCCATCAAGCCCTTGGGGTAGACCATGGCCAGCACGGCGCTCTCCCGGGGCGAGGGCACCATCGCACGGACCTGGTCCATATCGGGCCGGGGATAGCCGGACATCCGCAGGAAACGGTCGTGCCCGGGCAGCGGTCGCCGGAACGCCTCGGTAAGCTGCTGCAACGCCTCCTCGTAGGTCACTGTTCCAACATCTTCAGCAGTTCCCGGGCCTCACGCTGGTAGGTATGCCGACCCGCTTCCGCGATGCGCCGTGCCTCGGTGACCGCACGATCATGCTGCTCGCTGCACACCCAGCACAGCAGCGTATACCACTCTGTCTGATCGCTCATGTCCTTTAGCTTGCTGGCCTCCAGGTGGTCCAATTGCAGCTCGGCATCGTAAGGCCTACCCTGGGCCAGTTGAGCGCTGGCCAGGTAGATCAGTGCGATGTCCTTCGAAGCAGGACGTCCCACATAGGCCTTCAGCAGTTCCTCCGCACCGGCATAGTCTCCGGCTCGGTATTTGGCCATGGCATCCAACAGATCTGCGTTCTTCACGCTACGCTCGGTATTGGCGAACAGGTCCGGGTAAGGCGTGAAGAACTTCGTACAGGCATCCTTGTCCTGCGCTCCACCACATCCCCCCAGAACCCAGGCCGCAACCACGAGAAACCCACCGGACCAGATCTTCATGGGGCTAAAAATACCCCTCATTCCAGCATTCTCGGACCGCTCCGTTCACCGTTGGCGCCGTGACCGGTGATCACCAGATCGGTCCTTCCGACCATATGGTCCCTTGGCACAAAGCCCCAGTAACGGGAATCCGCACTGTGATGCCGGCTGTCGCCCAGCACGAAGAAATAGTCCTGTTCGATCACATAGTGCTCCAGCGGCGCATCGTCCAACATGAGCACGTTGCCGTTGGCCACCAAGCGATGTCCTTCATACCGGCTGATGATCCGGTCATACAGCGGCAGGTTATCGATGGTGATGGTCACCGTATCGCCCTTTGCCGGCACTACCACGGGCCCGTAGTCATCCCCGTTCCACCGGTAGCGTGGACTGAACGGAAAGATGTGCCCCGGTGAGCCCGTGGACGGCCCCATCGGTGAAACGCTCACCACGTCGGGACGTCGTTCCAGTTCCTGCGCAAGGCTGTCGTTCAGCGGCAGTTCGATGAATGACCTGCCTTCCATGATCGCCATGCCTTCGAGGCCCAGGAACTGCAACACCCCGGCCGGAGAGGCCCCGGATCGCAAGCGCACCAAGTGGCTGCGGGTCTCGCCCGGGGCGGCATCCTGTCGTTGTCCATTGATGGTCAGCACGCCGTTCCGGATCTCCACGGTGTCACCCGGCATGCCCACGATGCGCTTCACCATGAGCGGGCGGCGCCACAAGGGCAACCGGTCCTTCAAGGGGTCGCGGAACAGGACGATGTCACCGCGGCCGACACCGGTCCACTTGGCCCAGCGCTGCACCATCACCAGGTCACCCGGACGAAGCGTGGCGTACATGCTGGTGTTCTCCACCACGGCCCAGCGCACCACGAACAGGTGCAGCAGGACCAGCAGCCCAAGGGCCGGGACCAGGGCACGCATCCAATCCCGCAGAGCAGGCCGGCGCTGCTTCACAACCCTTCCGGTCGCTGACCCTGGCCCGACCTCCATTCAATAAGACAGGTCGAGGCGAAAGAGCCGGTTGATCACGTCCCCGCTCACTTCACTAGGGTGAACAATCGTTTCCAGCGTATGCCGGTGTACGGGTCCTTGGTGAACCAAACGAGAACGGCCTTGCCCACGACGTGGTCATGCGGCACGAAGCCCCAGAACCGACTGTCCTGTGAACGGTGGCGGTTGTCGCCCATCATCCAGTAGTAGTCCTGTTTGAATGTGTACGTGTCCGACACCGCACCGTTGATCAGGATGGCGCCGTCCTTCACCTCCAGCGTGTTGCCTTCGTATAGTGTGATGGCACGGCGATAGAGGGGCAGGTTCTTTTCAGTCAGGGTGATCGTCACCCCGGCCTTCGGGATCCAGATCGGGCCGAAGTTGTCCTCCGTCCAGTGATACTCCGGGGTGTTGGGGTAGATGGGCCAGCTGCCATAGGGATCGTAGAACCCTTCGGGGTGGTCCTGACGGGTCATGCTCACCACGTTGTCGAACTTCCCCACTTTCTCCGCCACCTCGTCCGTCATGGGGATCAGCGCCATGCGGCCGTTGTCCTGCACATCACTGGGCGAGATGTCGAAGCGTTTCTTTAGCAGGTCCGGCCGGAAGGAGCTCTTTAGCTGGAACTCGTAGGCGTACTGTCCGGTGTTCGCCAGGGGCGAGGCCTTCCCGTTCACCAGCACCTGCCCATGCACCACCTGCAGACTGTCGCCGGCGATGGCCACGCAGCGTTTGATGTAGTTCTCGCGCTTGTCCACCGGGCGCACCAGGATGCCTCCGGTGGGCTTCATGGTACGCCGACCGAGCTCATCATAGCTCTCGATGCGGGCATTGGGGTCGTGCAGTTTCTCCCGGCCGTATTGCCGGGCCATCTGGTAGTAGCTCTGGTTCTGGAAATTGGCCACCACGGTATCACCCTCCGGGAAGTTGAAGACCACTGCATCGCCGCGTTGCGGGGTCCCGAAACCGGGAAGCCTGCGGTAGGGTTGGCTGAACCAGTTCACGAAGGAGGGCGTGCTGGTGGTAAGCGGCAGGGTGTGGTGCGTGAAAGGGAAGGTGATGGGGGTGATGGGCAGGCGTGGGCCGTAGCTCAGCTTGCTCACAAAGAGGTAGTCACCCACCAGCAGGCTCTTCTCCATGGATGGCGTGGGAATGGTGAAGGCCTCGAAGGTGAAGGTGCGGAACACGGTGGCCACGATCACCGCGAACAGGATCGCATCGCCCCACTGGCCCACCATGCCCCGCTTGCGCTGCGCCACGGGGATGGGGCCCACGAACGTCTTGTCGGAGTAGCACAGCTGGGGGACCTTCCACCAGGGAACGAACACCATCAGCACATGGTCCTTCACTTCCCGTTCGCCTAGCACGATGCTGATGTTCACGTTCATGATGATGAACATGAGCAGGTTCACACCCGGCACCACGAAGAGGAAGATCCACCACCAGGGTTTGCCGGTGATCTGCAGCCACACCAGGATGTTGTACCCCGGAACGAATCCGGCCCAGGCAGGCTTGCCGGCCTTCTGGAACAGCTTCCACAGGCTGGCCATCAGCACAGCGAAATAGGCGAAGAGGAAGAGGTAGGGGATCATGATCGCGGGTTGCGGGGATGGATGCGGTCAGCGAAGGTGCGAACTACGACTGACGTAGGCCTCGGACCGATCGTGAAATGCTGTGAACGGCGGTACAAGTGGTGATCGGGTACGATGAACGGAGGGTTTCAGGAGACATCCAGCACATCATCCATGGTGAACAGCCCGTTGCGGCCCTGCAGCCATTCCGCGGCCACCACCGCGCCGGTCGCGAAACCCGTGCGACCAAAGGCCTCGTGAGTAATGGTGATGCGGTCATCCGGGCCGGTCCAGGTCACGGAATGTTTTCCGGGGACCTCACCGATGCGCTCGGCGTTGATGGGGACTGAGGTAGGTGTACCGGTGGGAGCAGGGGCCGGTGCCAGGGCCCAACCGGAATACGCACGATGCTTCAGGTCGATGTCCCGCGCCAGGGTGATGGCGGTCCCGCTGGGAGCGTCCAGCTTGCGGACGTGGTGGACCTCATCGATGTGCACGCCGTACTGCGGCTGGCGGTCCATCAGCCCGGCCAGCATGCGGTTCACGCGGAAGAACAGGTTCACCCCGATGCTGAAGTTGCTGGCCCACAGAAGCGTCCCGCCCGTTCGACGCACAAGCGCCTGCACGGTGTTCATTTCGTCGTACCAACCGGTGGTTCCCACCACTACGGGAACGCCGTGTTCCAGGCACAGCCGCATGTTGCCCAGCGCCTGCTCCGGCCTGCTGAACTCGATGGCCACGTCGGAACCGGTGGGCGGGGTGCCTGCATTGGAGGCATCCACGCGCAGCACCACCTCGTGCCCGCGGCTGAGGGCAATGGCCTCAATGGCCTTGCCCATGCGGCCATATCCATAAAGTGCGATGCGCATGGTAGGGAGAGTTCTGGTCCGTTGGTCCTGGATACGCTGACACCGTACGGATGATCAAGTGCTCAGGGCCGGCGCCGAAGGTAAACGCCCGGCACATGTGGCCGGGTGCGATGCTTCAACGCAGGGCCAGAGAGAACGACAGGCCGGCCGCCCCTCTTGAGGCCAGTTCCATGGATGGCCCGACGTTCAAGCTCAGGTCGCGGCTCACATCGAAATGAACGAAGTTCGCGTCCACACCTGCATCGACGATGTTCAGCATGTACACCAGGCCGAAGGCGATGTAGCTCAGGTCACGCCAGCGCCGGTAGGTATCCGTCACATCCAGCACCTGGGCAGCGCTGAACTGGCCATTGAACTCATCGGTTGTCGTGGGGTCACCGTCCACCAAGGCGATGTAGGCATCCTTGTAGCGCCGGTATTCGGCACTGTTCTCCTGGATGAAATAGACGCAGGTGCCCAGTCCGGCCCAGACGATGGGCGCCTTCCAGTACTTGCGGTTGTATATCTGCCCGGCGCCGGGCAGGACGGCAGAAAGGATGGAAGCCTTGTGCGGTGAATGCCGGGCCCGCCAGTCCAGGGTGTCAGCAGCTTGTGCGGGCGCTACGGCCGTGCTGTCCATCATGGGTTCCGGAACACCGCCGGTGATGATCAGGCTGTCCGCCTGCACGGGAATGGCCAAGGTATCCTCCTGCGCGAATGCCACCGCCACGTGCAGGAACAGGCTACTGGCGAGGAGCAGAGCGCGGATTGCCACGATGCAAAGTTCGTCACAAAGCGGTCATTGCCGGACAGGGGGGCGACCTGGCGGAACATTCGGAAGCGAGGACTCAGCCCAGCACCGCCAGGATCCGCTGCAGTTCCTCCGGGGTCCGGAAGGGGATCTCGATCCTGCCCTTGCCTTCGGTGCTCTGCTTCACGCTCACCTTGCTGCCGAAACGCTGGGCCAGTTGTTTGCTCAGGTCCTTGTTGGGGCGCAGTCCCGGTCTGGCGCTGCCTTTCACACCTTTGGGCAGGGCGGTTCGGGCCATGTCCTCCACGGCGCGAACGCTCATCTGGCTCTCCACGATACGGTGGTACAGTTCCACCTGTTTGGCGGGATCACTGATGCCGATGAGGGCGCGCGCATGGCCCATGCCGATGGCGCGCTGGCGCAGCCCCAACTGGATCTCCGGTGGCAGCTTCAGCAGACGCAGGTAGTTGGCCACCGTCGCGCGGTCCTTGCCCACCTTCTCGCTCAGTTGCTCCTGGGTCAGTTTCACCTCATCGATCAGCCGTTGGAAACTGATGGCCACCTCGATGGCGTCGAGCTCCTCGCGCTGGATGTTCTCCACCAGCGCCATCTCCAACATGGCCTCGTCGTTGGCGATGCGGATGTAGGCGGGCACCTCGGCCAAGCCGGCCAACTGAGAGGCGCGGAAGCGGCGTTCACCGCTGATCAGCTGATAGCGGTCATAGCCCACCCTGCGGACGGTGACCGGCTGGATGATGCCGAGCTCGCTGATGCTCTGTGCCAGTTCCGCCAGCGCCTCATCACTGAAATGGGTACGGGGCTGGAAGGGGTTCGGCTCGATCTGCGCGATCAGGATGGTGCCGATGGGACCGGCGCTGCGCGGTGGCGCGTTCATCGCCTCGTTGCGCGTGGTGATGTCGGTGCTCGGGTCCTCCAGCAGGGCGCTCAAGCCGCGTCCCAGGCCTTTCTTCTTGGTCATTGTTCGTCCGCTATCGCAATGGTGCGCTCACTGTCCGGGATCCGGGTCAGGCTGTTCTTCTGCAGGATCTCGCGCGCCAGGTTCAGGTAGTTCGTGGCGCCCTTGCTGCTGGCATCGTGCATGATGATGGTCTGGCCATGGCTGGGGGCCTCGCCCAGTGCCACGTTGCGGTGGATCACCGTATCGAAGACCAATTGCTGGAAGTGGGTCTTCACTTCCTCCACCACCTGGTTGGCCAGGCGCAAGCGGCTGTCGTACATCGTCAGCAGCATGCCTTCGATCACCAGTTCGGTGTTCAGGCGCTGCTGCACGATCTTGATGGTGTTCAGCAGTTTGCCCAGGCCTTCCAGCGCAAAGTACTCGCACTGCACCGGCACGATCACGCTGTCACTGGCCGTCAGGCTGTTCACCGTCACCAGACCGAGGGAAGGGGAGCAGTCGATGATGATGAAATCATACAGTTCACGCAGCGGTTCCAGCACGGCCTTCAACTGTTGCTCACGCTCGCGCATGTCGATCATCTCGATCTCAGCGCCCACCAGGTCGATGTGGCCGGGGAGAAGGTCGAGGTTGGGGTTATCGGTCCCCAGGATCACCTCGCTGGCCGGGGTGTTGTTGATGATGCACTCGTAAATGCTCGCCTTCACGTTGCGCGGGTCATAGCCCACACCGCTGGTGGCATTGGCCTGGGGGTCGGCGTCCACCAGCAGGGTGCGACGCTCCAGCACGCCCAGGCTGGCGGCCAGGTTGATGGCGGTGGTGGTCTTGCCCACGCCGCCTTTCTGGTTCACGATGGAGATGATCTTGGCCATGTGTTCTGCTCGGTTCAGTTGGCGCCCCAGCCGTTGGGTCAACGCTTATGAGGCGCCGGCAAAGTACCGGCACAAGCCCCCTATGTCCGTGTTGATAAGTCGATGAGTTTTGAACAGTGGAACGGTGACGCCAGTTCCCGATCGCCCGGCGCCGTTCCCCAAGATCCCCGTCACTTTTACGGAGCGCTTGCGTTGAAGGGGAAGTAGCGTAACCCTTCAACACTTCACACGCATGGCCCTGCACGTCACTTACAAACCCGGCAAGGCTCAATCCGAGCAGGCCGCCCGTTACTTCCAGGAGGCCGTCTCCGCTTTGCTCGACACCATGATGCAGGACATGACGGAGCACACCTACATGGTGGATGGCCGCTCAGGACCATCGTTGAAACTGCGCACCTGGAGCCGTGAGCCGCTGATCGACCAGCAGTTGCACGCCCTGTTCGACCGGATCGTGGCCGTACGAAGCGATGTGCAGCGCATGGAAAAGGGGATCCTCACCCATGGGCAGGTACACCACACGATCAGTTCCTGGATGGAAGTGTCCATGGATGGAGAAGACCTCTTTGTGGAGCTCACCGTCGTGGACCCCGCAGACGAAACGGAGGAACATCCAGCCTTGAGCCTGGGCCTGGTGCAGGGCCGGAGCGTGTTGGTGAGCAGCGATCGGCTCCTGTTCACCTGGCTGGACCAGGACATCTTCGGCCTGGCCATCGCCGGGGAGGGCAGCTACCTCTTTGAGGTGGAGGAGGACCGCGCCCTGCGCATCGCCTCGTGAACTGATGCCACGCGTACTACAGGCAGGACCTCAGATATCCTTGCGGTCGAGGTCCTCGAAATTCACGTCGGTATAAGGGGACGAAGAAGAGGGAGCGTCCTCCCCGTTGGTCACAGCACCCGCACCGTCCTCACGAATAAAGTCGCCATTGGCCCGCAGCCGGTCGATCTCATCGATCGCGTCGCGCAGGCCGTCCACGAACTTGTCGAAATCCTCCTTGTAGAGAAAGATCTTGTGCTTGTCATATGTGGCACTGCCGTCCTCGTGCGTGTGCTTCTTGCTCTCGGTGATGGTGAGATAAAGGTCACGTCCGCGCGTGCTTTTCACATCGAAGAAGTAGGTGCGTTTACCCGCCCGCACGGCCTTGGAATACACGTCCTCGCGATCGTCCACCATCGGAATAGAGGCCCCACATTTGGCATGGGTACAATCCAAATATAGAAGAGATCGGCAGATATGCAAAACACCCAAGGACGGGGACCCTGGGCTGTTCGCGGCACCGTGGAATTGGTCCGCTCCGTGCTCAGATCCGGGAATGCCATCAAGAGCGCCACCTGGAACGCGCCACCGGTGATCAGCCGTGGGCCTCCTCCAGCAGCTGTTCCTCATGCAGGCGAGCGTAAAGCCCGTTGCGCTGGAGGAGCCCTTCGTGCGTGCCTTCTTCGGCCACCGCGCCCTGCTCCAGCACCAGGATGTGGTCGGCATCACGCACGGCACTGATCCGATGGCTGATGATCACGGTGGTGCGCCCTTTCATCACGCTGCGCAGTTCACGGAGAATGGCCTCCTCTGTGACTGTGTCCACGGCGCTCAGGGCATCGTCGAAGAGCAGGATCCGGGGCCTCCCGATCACGGCCCGCGCAATACTGACGCGCTGTTTCTGCCCTCCGCTCAAGGTGATCCCGCGCTCGCCCAGCAGCGTGTCGTAGCCCTTGGGGAGGTCCATGATGTTCTCGTGAACCTGTGCCACGCGGGCAGCCTGCTCCACGCGCTCCTGCAGGTCGCTGACCGCCTCAAGCCGGAAGGCGATGTTGCTGCGGATGGTGTCGCTGAACAGGAATACGTCCTGCGGAACGAAACCCAACTGGCTGCGCAGCTTCTCCGGTTTGATGCGCTGGATGGGCACACCATCGATGAGAACTGTACCGGAAGTGGCGTCGAACATGCGTCCGATGAGCTCGGCGATGGTGCTCTTGCCGCTCCCCGTGTGCCCCACGATGGCCAGTGTGCCACCCGCCGGTATGTGGAAAGACAAATTCCTGAGCGCGGTGATCCCGGTGTCGGGATAGGTGAAGCTCACATTCTGGAAGGTCACCGCGCCATGCATCTCCTGCAATTCGTCGGCTTCCTCCCGGATCGCGGGTTCGGTATCCAGGAACTCATTGATGCGCACCATGCTGGCCGAGGCCTGCTGGATGAGCGAGGTGACCCAGCCCACGGACGCAAAGGGCCAGGTGAGCATGTTCACGTAGATGACGAACTCGGCGATGTTGCCCACCGTCACGCTAGGGTCGCCGTTGATCAGCTTCATGCCCCCGATGAAGATGGTGAGCACCGTGCTGAGCCCGATCAGGAGCATGATGGCCGGCATGAAGAGGGCATCCACCTTGGCCTGGGCCAGGCTGCGTTCGCGGTAGGTGGCGGCCGCTTCGGCAAAACGCCCCACGGCCATGGGTTCCTTGGCGTAGGCCTTCAACACGCGGATGCCGCTGAAGCTCTCCTGTGCCAGGGTGCTCAGGCGGCTTTGCTGCTCCTGCACGTCCATGCTGCGCCGGTTGATGATGTCGCTTACATAGTAGATCACCACGCTCATCACGGGCAGCGGGGCCAGTGTCCACAGGGTCAGTTCGGGGTTCACGTGTAGCATGAAACCGATGCACATCACAAAGAGCACCACGAGGTTGATGGTGTACATCACCGCAGGACCGAGGTACATGCGCACCTTTCCCACGTCCTCGCTGATGCGGTTCATCAGGTCGCCGGTGCTGTTGCGCTTGTAAAAGGCACGGTCCAGCTTCTGGTAATGGGCGAACACATTGTTCTTCAGGTCGTATTCGATCAACCGGCTCACCACGATGATGGTCTGGCGCATGAGGAACATGAAGAAACCCTTCAACAGCGCGAAGACGAGGTAGAGGATGCCGAGCATTCCGGCAAGCCAGACCACGGTACCCTTCACCGCATCGTCGTCATGCAGGTCCTGCAACCGGCCTTCCAGGTCCAGGCCTGTCCAGCCCACCCACACCTGCAGCATGTCAGGCACGGGCAGGTGCCGCTGGTCAACGGGGAGTTTCATCTGCGCAATGCCATCGGCGATGAGGTCGATGGCCTCGCGCACGACCTGGGGTGCATACACGGCGAACAGGTTGCTCAGGCCGATGAACAGCGCCCCCAGGAGGATGTGCCAACGATACTTGGCGAAGTAGGGGTTCAGCTTCAACAACGGACGCATGCAGCGGGGAGGAACTTCCTACTTTTGCGCCGCCCCTTCGGGCGGTGTTTCCTCGGAAGTGCTGCAAAGGTAGGGGCGGAGCGAGGAGCGGATAGTACGTGGCGCATTGACCGAATGACCTTTGTGGAGCGTGGCGTACTGGAACTCCCGACCGATGGTGAACAACAACCCCGATCACTGACCACCCCCACGACCATGGTCCCCACAAGCACAAAGACCGCCACCGCCGAACTGGTGCTGGCCCGCATGGAGAAGTACGATCACGAGGAAGTGCTCTTCTGTTTCGATCGTCCCACGGGGCTCCGCGCCATCATCGCCATCCACGACACCACGCTGGGCCCCGCGCTGGGAGGCACACGCATGTGGCCCTACGCCACCGAGGCAGAAGCGCTGCATGACGTGCTGCGCCTGAGCCGGGGAATGACCTACAAGAGCTCGCTGGCCGGGCTTGACCTGGGCGGCGGCAAGGCCGTGATCATCGGCGATGCACGCACGCAGAAGACCGAGGCCATGTTCCGGCGCTTCGGACAGTTCGTGGAAAGCCTCAACGGCCGCTATATCACCGCTGAGGATGTGGGGATGAGCACCACCGAGATGGTGAACATCCAGAAGGAGACGACGAATGTGGCCGGCCTGCCCGAGGAGATGGGCGGCAGCGGCGACCCCAGCCCGGTGACCGCTTACGGGGTGTATTGTGGCATGAAGGCCGCCGCGAAGACCGCATATGGCAGCGATGACCTGAACGGACGAAAGGTGGGCATCCAAGGTGCCGGCAACGTGGGCAAGGCCTTGGTGGCCTACCTCGTGAAGGAGGGCGCCAAGGTGTTCCTCACGGACATCCATGAAGAGAAACTGGCCGTCATCAAGGCGGAGTTCCCGACGATCACGATCGTGAAGTCGGATGACATCTACGACCTCGATATGGACATCTATTCGCCCTGCGCGCTCGGTGCCACGGTGAACGACGACACGCTGAAGCGCCTGAAGTGCAGCGTGATCGCCGGGGCTGCCAACAACCAGCTCGCGGACGAGATCATCCACGGCAAGGCGGTGATGGAGAAGGGTATCCTCTACGCGCCTGATTTCCTGATCAATGCCGGGGGCATCATCAATTGCGCATGGGAGCGCAAGGGCTACAACCACAAGGCGGCGATGAACCAGACCGCAGCCATCTACGACACGGCCATCCGCATCTTCAAGGCCAGCGCCGACCTCGCGATCCCCACGTACCTGGCCGCGAACCAGGCCGCCGAACACCGCATCAGCAGCATGCGCTCGGCAGGCATCCGTTTCTGAACCATCTACATGCTCAATCGCCGTTATCTCCGCATCAAGGTCTACCAATCGCTTTACGCGTATTGGCAGGGTGATGATGCCAGTGCCGCCCGGATCGAAAAGGAACTGTTCAACAGCATCGAACGGACCTACGATCTGTACCTCTCGCTGTTGCTGGTCTTCGGCGAACTGCGGCATATCGCCGAGCTCCGCATTGAGGAGCGCGGCAAAAAGCGGTTGCCCACCCCGGAGGACCTGAACCCCAACCGGCGCTTCGTGGACAATCCGCTGCTGAAGGCACTGACGGCCAGCGACCGGCTGCGACTGGAATGTGAGAAGCGCAAGATCAGCTGGGTGGGCAACCACGAGCTGTTCACCAAGATGTTCCGGGACGTGGAGAGCAGCCCCGAGCATATGGCGTACATGGCCGAGCCCACGCAGGATTACCGTCGCGACCAGGGCTATCTCGTGCGGATGTTCACCGACCAGATCGCCAACAGCGAGGACCTGCAGGAGGTGTTCGATGGACGCACCATCTACTGGATGGAGGACCTTGACCTGGCGGCCTTCATGGTGAAACGTTCCTTGGAACTGGTGCGCGAAGGCTCCAATGCCGACACCGTGCTGGATGACCTGACGCGCGACCGGCAGGAGGAGCAGGAGTTCGTGTCGACCTTGTTCCGAAGGACCATCCAGCAAGGCGAAGAGCACGAGAAGGCCATCGCGGAGAAGTCCAGCAACTGGGAAAGTGACCGGATCGCCCTGAGCGACATGATCCTGATGAAGATGGCCCTGACCGAAGTGCGCATATTCGACCAGATCCCGGTGAAGGTGACACTGAACGAGTACATCGAGATCGCAAAGGCCTACAGCACGCCCAAGAGCAAGAACTTCATCAATGGCGTACTCGACAAGTTGTTCATTGAGATGAAGGCTGATGGTCGCATCCACAAGGTGGGCCGCGGACTTCTGGAAAGCTGAATGAACATGCTGCCCATGTCACCCCGGACCACTCTGCACCAGCCCTCAGGCATTATCCGGCCCTCCACATGGACCACCATTGCAATGGTGGCCGTGGTGCTGACCCAGGCCGCGTGCCGCATCACGGACCATAGTGAACGGGATGCGGACGTGAGCACGGAACACTTGAACTTCCCGGTGACCGGAGAAGGCCAGGTCGATCCGGACGATCTGCCACAGATCACCTTTGACTCCACCCATGCGGACATGGGTCGGATCGCCCAAGGTTCCAAGGTGGACCGGACCTTCACCTTCACCAACTCGGGTGGTAGTGCACTGGTGATCACCGACGTGCGGGGATCATGTGGTTGCACGGTGGGCAAGGACTGGCCCAAGGACCCGGTGAAACCCGGTGAAAAGGCCAGCATCAGTGTGACCTTTGATAGTGAAGGCCGCAGCGGGCGCCAGGACAAGACCGTCACCGTGGTGGCCAACACAGTGCCCCCCAGCCATGTGCTGACGCTGAGCGGGGAGGTCATCGGCCCCGCCACCACATCACCTTAGACCTTACAACTCACCTCCATACCACAGAACATGCTACTTCAAGGACAAACGGGCGAGAACCCGGCCAGCTTCTGGATCATGATGGGCCTCCTCATGGTGGTCTTCTACTTCTTCATGATCCGCCCTCAACAGAAGAAGGCCAAGGACGCCAAGAAATTCAGGGAAGCGCTGCAGAAGGGCACCAAGGTGGTGACCATCGGCGGCTTGCATGGCCGGATCTCTGAAGTGAACGACACCACCGTGCTGTTGGAAGTGGACGGCAACGTGCGTATCCGCTTCGAGAAGAGCGCCATCGCCATGGACAACTCCATGCAACTGAACGAAGCCACGGCGAAGAGCTGAGCGCTCATCGCGCCAGTGGCCACGACCTTCGTTCCGGGATGTGGCCCACAACACTTCTCCCATGATCACCGTAGCCCTCACGGGTGGCATCGGCAGCGGCAAGAGCACCGTGGCGCGGGTTTTCCGAGTGCTAGGGGTGCCGTTGTTCGAAGCTGACCGGGAGGCACGTGCGCTGCAGGACGGTGACGCCGATCTGAAGAAGGCCATCGCCGAGCGCTTCGGTGCCGACCTCTATGCTTCAGGCACACTTGACCGGCGGGCATTGGCCAAACGCGTCTTCGGGAATGACCAGGCATTGGCGGAGTTGAACGCGATGGTGCATCCTGCGGTCAGGGCAGCTTTCCGTCGCTGGGCGGCCGGGCAGCACGCACCCTATGTCATCATGGAATCAGCCTTGGTCGTCGGGTCCGGAAGAGAGTCCGCTTTCGACCGGACCATCGTGGTGAGCACGCCGGAAGCATTGCGCATCCAACGCGTCATGGAACGGGACGGAGTGGGAGCGGAGGAGGTCAAGGCGCGAATGCGTCACCAGGCCAGCGATGAGGCACTGCACGCCGCAGCCGACCACGTGATCCTGAACGACGGCAGCGTCCTGGTGATCCCACAGGTTGTGAAGATCCACGATACTTTGATGACCCTGAGCACATGACCCCCGACGAGGCACGACCATTACCCTTGAGCATGGTGACGCTGATCTTCGGCGCGCTCTCCGTCCCGCTCGCCTTCACGCGTCATCTGGTTTCCCTCGCCCTTGTGCTGGCGGTGCTGTCCATCGTATTCGGCTGGTGGGGACGCCATCGCACCAAGGGCCTGGGGCTGCAGTTCACCACGGACAGTGTGCGGCGATCATCCTGGGGTTTCCGGGCGGGGCTCATCGGGCTGTCCGCATCCCTGCTGATGTGGACCCTTTGGCGCACGAACGTGCTGCTGGACTAAGCGACCGTTTGGGGCCAGGTACCCACGTGTTCCATGAGCACCTCATTGCCATGTTCGGCCAGGAGATGGGCCAGCAGCTTGGACGTGGCCTCCGCATCACTGAGCGCGCGGTGTGCGGAAAGGAAGGGGATGCCCAGATGCCTGCAGATGCTGCCCAGGTTGTAGTGGGAAAGAGATGGCATCAGGCGTCTCGACAGGCGTTCGGTGCACAGGGTATGGCGGTCGAACACCAGGCCCGTGCGGGCGAACTCGTGCTCAAGAGCGGTCATGTCGAAGCGCACATTGTGCGCCACCACGATCCGGTCCTGGGTCACCGTCTCCAATGTCTTCACCACCTCATGAAAGCGGGGGGCGTCCCGCAGCAAGCCGTCGGAGATGCCCGTCAATCGGCGAATAAAGGGCGGTACCGATCCCCGGGGACGGACCAGCGAGCTCCATCGCAGCCGTTCGGTACTGCCGTCCATGGCGATCACGGCGACCTCCATCACCTGCCCTACACGGGGATCACCGCTCGTGGTCTCCACGTCCAACACTGCAAATCGCGCCCCCTCCATGGCGCCCTGATACGCGGCTTCGTGTGACGGGGTTCCCGGGTCCGCCTCCGTACTCTCCACACGGCTATATTGCGGGCCTAAGTCCCCCCCTTGCATGGCATTGATGGAACCCATCGAACTGCGCCTGGCCACCTTGGAGCATCTGCCCTCCGGTGTGCTCATCGTACGCTTCAGGCCCGGTTGCCACTTGGACAATGCCGGCGTGGCCGAGGTCGTCGAGGCCCGGTACCAAGCCTCGGTGGAGCAGGGGGCTGCCGTACTGGTCGTTCTGCACGAGGAGAACCTGTCCGACATCGATGTGAACATCACCGATCATGGAGCGCGCGTGGCGACGGTCACCATCGCCGAAGCGACCGTGGCCCCCTCGACGGCCGTCCAGCGCTTGGCAGAGCTGTATTACACGCATCATGTTCAGCCCTTTCCCACGGCGGTCTTCCGGAATGAAGCGGAGGCGATCGAATGGTTGCAGCCCTTTGCAGAAGGCACGGTGAAGCCATGAGGTCCATCTACCGCTTCTTCTTCTTCACGCTTGCAGGCTGGCGGATCGAGGACCTCCGCAGCGCTCCCTTGGAACGCTTCATCGTGGTGGTCGCTCCCCATACCAGCAATTGGGATTTCTTCGTGGGGCTTTGTGTGCGCAGCCTCTCGCACATGGACGGGGCCAAGTACCTGGCGAAACAGTCCCTGTTCACCCCACCACTGGGCTGGATCTTCAGGGCACTGGGCGGATATCCGGTGGACCGCAGCAAGCACAACAACCTGGTGGATGCGGTGGTGGCCATGTTCCAGCGGGGCGAGATCACGCGCATCGCGATCACCCCGGAGGCCACGCGGAAGTACCAGCCCCACTGGAAAAGCGGGTTCCACAGGATCGCCACCGGCGCGGGCGTGCCCATCATCCTGTGCGCCTTCGATTACTCGCAGAAACGCATCGTCATCTCCGACCCCTTCCCACTGACCGCCGACCTGGAAGGGGATATCGAACGGATGAAGGACTGGTTCAGGCCCTACAAGGGAAGGAACCCAGAGGACGGCATCCGGTGATCGGCATGATGATCGCTGGCCATCTGTCCAACCTGACATCCATGCGGAACGCACTGCTCTTCTCCTGCCTCCTCGTGATCCAGCCTCTTGTGGCCCAGGATGTCTTCCCTACCCTGCAAGGTGAAACCGCGAACGGTGTGACCGTCACGTTACCGGTGAAGACCTCGTCCAAGTTCACCATCATCGGCCTTGCCTACGGTCAGAAGGCCTCGCCCCTGCTGGAGGAGTGGTACGGACCGGCCTACCTGCGCTTTGTGGCGAAACATGGCCTCTTCGCCAGTGCCTATGAGGCCGATGTCTATTTCGTGCCGCTCTTCGTGGGTGCGAACAAGGCGGCGTATGAGCCCAGCCTGCGCAAGTTCCGCAAGAGCGCGGAGCCGGAGATCGTCGACCATGTGCTCTTTTCCAAGGATGACCTGGAGCCCCTCCAGGAAGCACTGGACCTGGACAACAAGGACATTCCATACTTCTTCGTGCTGGACTCATCAGGGCGGGTGATCCATCGCACCCATGGCACCTTCAGTGATGAGAAGCTGGAGGCCATGGAGGAGATCATGCTGCAATGAACAGCACCGCTACCTTTGTTCGCACATCAGACCGAACATGACCATGCCGATCACAACAACCATCGCGGCCTTCATGGGCCTGGTATTTACAGCATGTGGACCCGGAGGAGGCGACCAGGCCCCGGTATCCATGGAACAGAACGCTGTCGCAGAACAATTATCCCCAAACAACACCGTGGAGAACAACGAGGAAGGGCTTTTCGCCAAGATGAAGACGACCAAGGGACTCATCACCATCAAGCTTGAATTTGAAAAGGCGCCCATGACAGTGGCCAACTTCGTTGCCCTTGCGGAAGGGAAGATGAAGAACACGGCAAAATCCGAAGGAACTCCCTTTTTCGATGGGTTGATCTTCCACCGTGTCATACCTGGTTTCATGATCCAGGGCGGCGATCCTACCGGCACTGGAATGGGTAATCCGGGCTACGCGTTCGCTGATGAGATCAATCCGGAACTCAAGCATGATCGTGCGGGCACGCTCAGCATGGCCAATTCCGGTCCGGCGACCAATGGCAGCCAGTTCTTCATCACCAACGGACCTACGCCCCACCTCAACGGTCGCCATGCCGTGTTCGGTTACGTTTCCGAAGGACAGGATGTGGTCGATGCGATCGCTGGTGTACCGCGCGATCAGCGGGACAAGCCCAACGAGGATGTGCGCATTGAAAAGATCACGATCGAACGCATTGGCAAAGCTGCCAAGAGTTGGGACGCGCAGGCTGTGCTTGCCGCGAACAAGGACAAGTTCCGATCGCGCTAACGGCGACCACCTCCGCCACCACCACTCGGTCGACGGCCACCTCCACTACGGCGGTGGCCGTTGCCGTTTCCAGCAGCGGCCGGCCGTCCTTTGGGGTCGTATCCGGGGCCCCTGCCGATCTGCTCGGGCATGGGCATCTTCTTCACTTCGTAGCCGATCAGGGACTCGATGCGACCGAACTCGCGCATCTCCCGCTCGTTCACGAATGTCACTGCCTGGCCCTTCTTGGAAGCGCGGGCTGTGCGGCCCACGCGGTGCACATAGTCCTCAGGGTCGCGGGGCACATCGTAGTTGATCACCATGTCGATGTCGTCGATGTCGATCCCGCGGCTCACGACGTCCGTTGCCACCAGGATCCGCAGCTTGCGGTTCCGGAAGCTCAGCATCACCTCCTCCCGTTCGGATTGGTCCAGGTCGCTGTGCATGGCGCGCGCGTTGAACCCGCGTTTCTGCAGGTGGCGGTTCAGGTTCTTCACCTCGATCTTGCGGCCGGCGAAGATCACGATGCTGGTGGCCTCGCTGGTGTTCAGGATGTGCTCCAGGATCTGCGCCTTCTGCATGTCGAAGATCACGTAGGCCTGCTGATCGACCCCGGCGGCGGGCTTGCTCAGCGCGATGGTGATCTCCACGGGGTCTTTCAAGAGGTTCTTGGACAGATCCCGGATGCCCGGAGGCATGGTGGCGCTGAACAGCAGGGTCTGCCGTTCCTTGGGCAGGAAGGTGATGATGCGGTTGATGTCATCCACGAAGCCCATGTCCATCATACGGTCCGCTTCGTCCAGGATGAGGAACTCCAGGCCGCTGATGGGCACATAGCCCAGGTTGAGGTGGCTGAGCAACTTGCCCGGCGTCGCCACCACGATCTCCACTCCGCCCACAAGGGCCTGTTTCTGCTGGTCGAAATTGGCGCCATCGCTTCCGCCATAGAGAGGGATGGAGGTGACCGGCGTGAAATAGGCGATCGCCTGGATCTGCTGATCGATCTGCAGGGCCAGTTCGCGCGTGGGCACCACGATCAGGCCCCGGATGGACCCGTCCACCTTGGGCCGGTAGCTGATGATGGTATCAATGAGCGGTAGCAGGAATGCGGCCGTTTTGCCGGTGCCGGTCTGGGCGCAGGCGATCAGGTCGCGCTGGCCGAGTGCGGCTGGGATGGCCTGCTGTTGGATCGGGGTGGGCGCCTTGATGTTCATGGCATCAAGGCCATCGAGCAGTTCCTCGCAAAGTCCTAACGTTCGGAAGTCCATAGGGGTGGCCTCTCCGGCCAGGTTCAAATGATGCCCGGTCCACCGGGTGCGCGAAGATAGGTCAGGGCAGTGGGGCGCCTCAGGAAGCCTTCCGGAACAGCTTCAGCTCGGGCCTGAAGACCAGGCTGATGGACGTGCCCTGGCCGCGAAGGGTGCGCAGTTCGCCGTTCAACTGCCGCGCGAGGATGCCCACGAGCTCCATACCGAAGGACGGCTCCTTGCCGGGGAGCTTGGCCAGGTGGCTCTGACTGCCCACGCCGTCGTCGCTGTAGAGCAGCTCCACCGAATCGCCCGCTGGACGGACCACCAATTGGATGCGCCCGGTGTCACGACCGGCAAAGGCATACTTGATGGAATTGGTGAGCAGTTCGTTCACCAGCAAGGTCAGGGGCAGCAACACCTCCTCGGCAAGGTCGAGCTGGGCCACATCCACATGCACGGAGATGCGGTCGTGCGCCCCGAAGGCGACCAGGATGTTCCTGGCCAGTTTCTCCAAATGATCACGCAGGGGTCCTTTGTGCGAACCGGTGGCCCGGTAAATGGTCTCGTGCACGAGCGCCATGGAACGGATGCGCCCTTGTGCTTCGCGGAACTGGCGTTCGAGCTGGGGATCACCGTGATGACCCATCTGAATGCCGAGCAGACTATCGACGATCTGCAGGTTGTTCTTGATGCGGTGATGGATCTCGCGGATCATCACCTCCTTCTCCTCCTCACTGACGAGGGTCTCGGAAAGTCGCATGTTCTGCCTCACCAGTTCCAGGTTCTTGGCGTGGATCTGATCATGTTGCTCCCGGATGAGCTCGTTCTTCAGCTTCATCCGGCGCACCATCCGGAGACTGTAGCGGCTGGTGAACACCAGTGCGATGGCCAGCGCCACCAGCAACGCCACCAGGATGAGCAGTACATGGTTGCCCGTGCGGACCTCCGCCAGGGTGGTTTCCTTGAGCGCATTCGCTTCACGCAGTTCAGCATTGGCGTTCTCCCGTACATCCACTTCATGCAACACTTGCAATGCCGCAATGGACTGGGCGACCTGTGCATGATGCAGGGAATCATCCAATGCCTTGAGCTCTTGCAGGAATGCCAATGCCTCGCCCAAACTGCCTCTACCCATCGCGCATTCGTACCGAAGGTGCAATGCCGTCTTGGAGAAGGTGAACGTACCCAACTGGCCGGCCAGCTTGATCACCTGTTCCAGGTGCATCTGTGCCTGTTCCGTCCTGCCTATCCCGTTCATGGCCTTCGTCTGGTCCACAGCAAGGAGGAACCGCTGTTCGACGGTACCCTCCGAACCCAGCACACGGGTCGCCTTGGTCAGGAACGGTAGCGCATCATTGTACTTGTGTTGGGCCAGCATCACGCGGGCCACCTGAAGCCAGATCCACCCTTGGGCCTGCACATCTCCACGGGCCTCGGCCTGCTGCATCGCCTCTTCACCCACACGGAGGGCCTCCGTGTACTGTTCGGCCTGCATCTCCGTGTCCATCAGGAACAGTCGGTGCTCATGAATGAGGACGTCATCCTGCAAGGGCAAGGCAAGGGCCAAGGCATTACGCGCCTCCATGACCGCCTTGTCCAATTGCCCGCTGACCCTGTAGGTCATGGACAGGTCACGCAGGTCCGTGGCCATCGCACGCGGATCACCAAGGCTCCGGGAAAGGTCCAACGCCCTCAAACTCGTGCGGAGCACATCCGCCTGAAGACCACAAGCTCTCTCCGCCTGAACCTTCATGCGCAAGGCTGAGTGTTCTGCACGCAGGTCATTGGTTCGTTCCGCCTCGGCCAGCTGTTCCTTGGCGCTGGCCAATAATTCCAGTGGAGATCCCGCTCCGTTCGAAGCAACGATATTGTTCGCCAGCCCGACCAGCAGGACAAAGACCATCGATCGGGCGGAGGAGAACAACCTGATGGGGGGGGACGGCATGCGCATACGGCGCATTCGTACGTTCGGCGGGGGCCAAAGTTTCGCTGGGGAACGGAACGCTATTTTCGGGCCATGCAAGTGCAGGTGGAAGTGTGTGTGGCCTCCGTGGAGGAGGCCGAGGTCGCGGTATCCTGTGGTGCTGATCGCTTGGAGATCTGCAGCTGGCTCTCCTGCGGTGGCATCACACCCAGTTCGGGTCTGGTGGATACCGTGCGCAACGCAGTGCGTGTCCCGGTCCGCGTGCTCATTCGGCCCACCCCTGGTGGATTCCTCTATTCCGCAGCGGATGCAGCAGTGCTCCTGACCGATGCCGAAGTGTTCGGAGGGGGGGCCTTGGGCCTGGTCACCGGTGCGCTCGATGAAACCGGTGGCCTGCACGTCGCGATCATTCGCTCCGTGATCGACCTTGCACCGGAAAGCGAGATCACCTTCCACCGGGCCATCGACCGGTCCACGGACCCCATACGTGTGGTCGATGAGTGCGTGGAACTGGGGATCGATCGGATCCTGACCTCCGGTGGCGCCACACTGGCGACCGATGGGCTGTCCATGATCCAACATATCATCAAGCACGCCGGAGAGCGCTGTGCAGTGACCATTGCGGGCGGCATCGGGCCGGCCAATGTGGTGGAACTGGTGGAGCGCACCGGTGCCCAGGAGATCCATTTCGCCGCCCAGCGAGCGGTTACGGGACCCGTTCCTGGAGCTTCCATGAGCTCGTCACAGGCCGGGATCAACTTCCTCAGCGAACCCGATGCGGCGAAGATCGAGGGGGTGCTCAACGCCTTGGTCAAGGCAGGCCTGCGATGAGGAACTGGTTGCCGATCGTCGGGTTCTGCCTCAGCATCGTGCCCTCCTCAGCACAGATCTCGACCCGTTCACTGAATGAGGGCTGGCATTTCTCTGAGGATGGAAAGGAGCAGTGGTTCCCAGCGGAGGTCCCTGGTGTGGTACACACGGACCTCCTGCGCAATGGCCTGATCCCGGACCCGTTCCGAAATTCCAATGTCGACAGTATCCAATGGGTGGAGGACCGCAATTGGAGCTACCAAAGGACGCTTGTGATCCGTCAAGACGACCTGGAGAACGAACATATCGATCTGGTATTCAAAGGATTGGACACCTTCACCGGAATAGTGGTGAACGATTCGGTCATCGGTCGTACCGACAACATGTTCCGGGTGTGGACCTTTCCGATCAAGGCTTTGCTCAGGGTGGGGGAGAACCGGTTGGTGGTCAACTTCCGCTCGCCAGTGAAGGAAGGCGCCAAGGCACGGGAACGCTACGGCATCCAACTCCCACATGATAGCGACCCATCGGGAATCGCCCCCTATGTGCGGAAAGCCGCCTATCAGTTCGGCTGGGACTTCGCGCCGCGCATGGTCACCTGCGGCATCTGGCAACCGGTGGAACTGCGCTTGTCCGGCCCCGTGGGCCGAATGACCTCCACAGTGACGACCACATGGCGGGGGGAGGATCTCTCCGTAGTGGTGCGCCCCTTCTTCGAGCAACTGCCGAACCGGCGCACCGACCAAGATCTGGTCGCCTCGGTCCACCTGGATGGCGAGCTGATGGCCAGTGCAACGGTCCCCAAAGGTTCCGGATCACTGCCCGTATTGCAATTCGACCTGTCAGGCCCCGAACGCTGGTGGCCCAACGGGGAGGGCGGCCAGCGTGTGCATCAGCTCCGCGTTGGGCTGCGGTCCGGGAGTACCCTCCTGAGCACCTTTGAGCGACCTCTGGGATTCCGGGAGGTGGAATTGGACAGGACAGCCGATAAGGACGGCGAACCCTTCCGCTTCCTGGTCAATGGCCGACCGGTCTTCATGCGGGGTTGTAACCTGGTGCCACCGGACATGTTCCTACCCCGGGGAGGCGACAGTGTGTGGGTGGCCTTGGTGAAGGACATGGCCGATGCGCACATGAACATGGTCCGGGTCTGGTCCGGAGGGGTTTACCCACCCGATGCCTTCTTCACGGCCTGTGACACGGCCGGCATACTCGTCTGGCAGGACCTGATGTTCGGGTATATGGCCCCGGGCGGGGACAGCGCCTTCATACGGACCGTAACCGCCGAGGTAAAGGAGCAGGTGAAGCGCATCGCGGTGCATCCTTCATTGGCCTTGTTCTGCGGGAACAACGAGCTGGACGTGGCCTGGAACAACTGGGGATGGCAGCAGCGCTACGGACTTCACGGCGCCGATTCAGCGCGGGTTTGGCAGGACCATCATCACTTGTTCAGTGTTCTACTTCCGCAGCTGACCGCCCCGTGGACCTATACCACCACAAGCCCCCTGAGCAATTGGGGGAACGACGAAGGTCTGCGCCGCGGCGACCTGCATTACTGGGGTGTGTGGCATGGCGACAGCACCTTCGCATCCTTCAAGGGGAACGTGGGACGCTTCGTGAGCGAATATGGCTTCCAGAGCTATCCGGACAGCAGCACCTTGGCCCGCTACATCGACCCCGATATGCTCTACTTGGGCTCCCCGGCGCTGGCGTTCCGGCAACGCAGCTACCGCACGGATGCACCTATCCTTCAGGCCATTGAACGCGAACAGGGTGAACGGCCCACCACATTGGGAGGGTTCATCGAAGCCTCGCAGGAGGTTCAGGCCCTGGCCTATGAACTGGCGGTCCGGGCGCATTGGGAAGACCGGCCCCGA
>JBGTAJ010000047.1:0-4985 GCA_041749915.1 Flavobacteriales bacterium | reverse complement strand
CGGATGCCTTTCTCGGTGCGTTCCACCGTGGCGCATTCATGCTGTGCATCATGCTCGAAGAAGAGCACGATGTTCTCATCCGCCGCCACTTCCAGGAAGTCGCGTTTCTCGGCCATGGTCAGAAGTGGGCGCGTGTCATAGGCCATCACCCAGGGCAGGGGGATGTGGTGGATGCTGGGGAGCAGGTCTGCCATGAAGGCCACGGTGCGGCCCCTGTACCGGATGTGCGGGATCATCATGGCGTCGGTGTGTCCGTTCACCAGGAAGACATCCATGTTCGGAAGGACCTTGTTGAGGTAGACGTTCTCCTCCGCGCTGCGCCGGCCGATCTCCACGAACTGCAACTGTCCGCTCTGCTGGATGGGCAGGATGTTCTCCTTCAGGAACGAGGCCTTCTCACGCGGGTTCGGTGCGGTGGCCCACTCCCAGTGGGGCTCGTTGCTCCAGTAGCGGGCCTTGGCGAAAGCGGGCGCAAAGCCGTCGCCCTTGCGCACGATGCTTCCGCCGCAATGGTCGAAGTGCAGGTGGGTGAGGAACACATCGGTGATGTCATCGCGGGAGAAGCCGAGCTTCTTCAGAGATCCGTCCAGCGTGTCGGAGCCGTGCAGGTCGTAGTGCCCGAAGAACTTCGCATCCTGCTTGTCGCCGATGCCATTGTCGATCAGGGTGAGGCGGTCGCCGTCCTCCATCAGCAGGCAGCGCATGGCCCAGGTGCACAGGTTGTTGGCATCGGGCGGGTGCTTGGCGCTCCACAGCGTTCTGGGGACCACCCCGAACATGGCACCGCCGTCCAACTTGAAGAACCCCGTGTCGATCGTGTGCAACTTCATGGTACGAATATCGGCATCGCTTTCCGTGCCGCTTCCCTGCGTGATGCCCTTGAGACTTTCAACAGACCGGTCGCGGTAACTCGGAACGTGTGGACGGCAGCGGGAGTGCACGCTTTCGCAACTTCGCCCCACTGGCCTGATAGCCGGCCTCCAACGCTTCATGTCCAACACCTCCGGTCCACGCGGCAAGCGCGTCCACTTCATCGCCATCGGCGGCAGTGCCATGCACAACCTGGCCATTGCGCTGCACAACCAAGGCTTCGATGTCACGGGGAGCGATGACGAGATCTTCGAGCCAAGCCGCAGTCGCCTGGACCGCCTGGGCCTGCTGCCCGACAAGCTGGGTTGGGACCCGTACCGGATCGGGAACGATATCGACGCGGTGATCCTGGGGATGCATGCCCGTGTGGACAACCCTGAGCTGTTGCGCGCACAGGAACTGGGGATCCCGGTGTTCAGCTACCCGTCCTACTTCCATGAGCGCACGCGGAACAAGACGCGTGTGGTGATCGGCGGAAGCCACGGCAAGACCACCATCACCAGCATGATCGTGCATGTGCTGCGCCAGGCCGGTGTGGAGTTCGACTACCTCGTGGGCGCACAGCTCGAGGGCTTCGACTGCATGGTGAAACTGAGCGATACCAGCACCGTGGCGATCATCGAGGGCGACGAGTACCTGGCCAGCGCCCTGCAGCCCGTGCCCAAGTTCCACCTCTACCGGCCGGACATCGCGTTGATCAGCGGGATCGCGTGGGACCATGTGAACGTGTTCAAGACCTTCGAGAGCTATGTGGACCAGTTCCGCATCTTCATCGACCTGATCGAGCCGGGAGGGAAGTTGGTCTATTGCCAGGAGGATGAGGAGGTACGCAGCCTTGCGGAGGCGCCGGAGGTGAAGGCACAACGGATCCCTTACGGCACACCGAAGCACTGCATCGTTGATGGGGTCACCCACCTCGATACCGCACAGGGCGATCGTCCGCTGAACGTGTTCGGACGGCACAACCTGATGAACCTCGAAGGGGCGCGCCATGTGTGCCACCTGTTGGGGATCGGTGATGCGCAGTTCTACTCGGCCATCTCCACCTTCCATGGCGCCGCGAAGCGCCTGGAGAAACTGGCCGAGGTGCCGGGGCGTGCGGTCTACAAGGATTTCGCGCATTCACCGAGCAAGCTCAAGGCAACGGTGCAGGCCGTGCGCGAGCAGTTCCCGGACCGGCAGTTGGTGGCCTGCATGGAACTGCACACCTACAGCAGTCTCAGCGAGGGTTTCTTGGACCAGTACGCCGATACCATGGCTGCTGCAGACAAGGCCATCGTGTTCTACGATCCGCACGCGGTGCAGCTGAAGCGCCTGCCACCCATTCCTCCGGAACGCATCCGGCAGGCCTTCGGTCGCGCCGATCTGCAGGTGATCACCGATCCCATCGCTGTGATGGGGGCGGTGCGCCAGGATATCCAGCCCCGCAGCGTACTGCTGATGATGAGCAGTGGCAATTTCGGTGGCCTCGACCTTCAGGCCCTGAGCGAGGCCTTCATCGCCTGACCGTGCCGCCTACCGGTAGCGCCGCAGCAGCTTGTGGTGCAGGATGGCGATCACCAGCGCCTGCATGCCGCCGATGGCCAGCAGTGCGAAGAAGGTGATGCTCGCATAATTGAAGGGCGTGAAGAACTTCTCCAGCCGGGGCCTGATGATCTCCTCCGGTTGTCCCTCCGCCATGCCGCGCTGCACCATCTCCTCCACACGCTGATGGAAGTGCTCAGGCTCCACCACGTTGTAGTAGGCCAGGAGAAGCGATCCGGAGAGCAGGGCATAGAGCGCGGCGCTCTTGAAACCGTCCCGCATCAGGTCAGGAAAGGAAACGTTCCGGTCACGCCCCAGTGCCTGCTGACCCGCGAAGAAGACCACGGTGACGATGGCCAGAAAGTGCACCAGCATGAAGTCCGTTCCCTCCGGAGGTCGGTCCATGGAGAACAGGACCAAGCGAAGGATGAAGACCGCCAGTGCTGCGAGGAAGGCGAGTAGCATGGTGAGTTCAGAGGGGCAGGAGCAGGGGCAGGAGCAGGGGCAGGGGCAGGGGCAGGGACAGGGGTAGGGACAGGGGTAGGGACAGGGGTAGGGGCAGGAGCGAGGGCAGGGAAAGGAGCAGGGACAGGGGCAGGGGCAGGAGCAGGGACAGGGACAGGAGCAGGAGTGGAATAGAGTACTGGCTTACGCCTGTTTGGCTACGCCATATTTTTCGGGGTTCTCGATCATGTCACCAAGCATGCGGCCTACCTCTTCAGAAAGCGAGATGATCGGTGCGATATCCTTTTGAGTGACGTATGCGCAAGCGACAGCATGGTCCAGCCATACCTGGGTCTCGGCGTTCTCTCCATCGCAGTCCGTCATCTTGGAGATGAAATGCAGCGGGTATCGTTTCTTCCTGTAGCCTTCGGCAAACTGCGCGGATACCGAACGGGATGACCTGCGGATCTGGTCGGTCAACGAATACCGTTCCTCAACGGGGAATCGTTTCGATAGGAGAAACACCAGGTTGGCCATCTCGAAGGCCTTTTTGTACACGGTCATTTCCTTGAAGCCGCTCATTGCCGATCAGGTTGAAGGGATGTCAAACATACTGGCAGATCGACGATCGCTTGCTCCCGCCCCTGTTCCTGCTCCTCCTCCTTAGATCATCCGTTCATGCTCACGAGGAACTCCTCGTTGCTCTTGGTGCCTTCCATGTGCTTCTTCACGAATTCCATGGCCTCGATGGAGTTCATGTCGGCCAGGTGCTTGCGCAGGATCCAGGTGCGCTGCATGACCTCCTTGCCGTGGAGCAGATCGTCGCGACGGGTGCCGCTGGCGAGAATGTCGATGGCCGGGAAGATGCGACGGTTGCTGATCTTGCGGTCGAGCTGGAGCTCCATGTTGCCGGTGCCCTTGAACTCCTCGAAGATCACCTCGTCCATCTTGCTGCCGGTCTCCACCAACGCCGTGGCGAGGATGGTGAGCGATCCACCGTTCTCGATCTTCCGTGCGGCACCGAAGAAGCGTTTGGGTTTCTGCAGCGCGTTGGCGTCCACACCACCGGAAAGGATCTTGCCGCTGGCGGGCTGCACCGTGTTGTAGGCACGTGCCAGGCGGGTGATGGAGTCGAGCAGGATCACCACATCGTGACCGCATTCCACCATGGCCTTGGCCTTTTCCAGCACGATGCCGGCCACGGCCACATGGCGTGAGGCCGGTTCGTCGAAGGTGCTGGCGATCACTTCGGCGTTCACGCTGCGCGCCATGTCGGTCACTTCCTCTGGCCGCTCATCGATCAGCAGCACGATGAGGTAGACCTCCGGGTGGTTCGCGGCGATCGCATTGGCCACTTCCTTCAACAGCACGGTCTTGCCGGTCTTGGGCTGTGCCACGATCAATCCGCGCTGGCCCTTGCCGATGGGGGCGAAGAGGTCCAGCACCCGGGTGCTGAGGCTGTGGCCCTTGCCGGCGAGGTTGAACTTCTCGTCGGGGAACAAGGGTGTCAGGAACTTGAAGGGGACGCGGTCGCGCACCCACTCCGGATCGCGGCCATTGATGCGGTCCACCTTCACCAGCGGGAAGAATTTGTCGCCCTCGCGTGGTGGACGCACGAAGCCCTGCACGGTATCACCGAGCTTCAGGCCGTACTGCTTGATCTGTTGCTGGGTGATGTACACATCGTCCGGCGAGGCCAGGTAGTTGTAGTCGCTGCTGCGCAGGAAGCCGTAGCCCTCGGGCATCACCTCCAGCACACCTTCGGTATCCACGAAGGCTTCGAAGTTGAACTGTTCGCGTTGCTGCGGGCGGTCCTGGCGGTCGCGGTCCTGGCGCTGTTCGCCACCCCGCTGATCGGGTCGCTGATCACCACGGTTCTGGTCGCGCTGTCCGTCTCGGTTTCCATCGCGGTTACCATCGCGTGGCTGGTCACGGTTCGCGTCGCGCTGCTGATCCCTGTTCTGGTCCCTTGGTTGGTCGCGTTGCTGCTCCCGTGGTCGGTCCCGGTCCTGCGGCTGGTCGCGTCGCTGCTCGGATTGGCGTTCGCCGGCTTCCCGGTCGGTACGCTCACGACGATCTTGGCGCGGGTCGTTGCGCTCCTGCCTTCCTGCGGGCTGCTCCGGTCGATCACCGCTGGCGGGCTTGCG
>JBGTAJ010000046.1:0-22061 GCA_041749915.1 Flavobacteriales bacterium | reverse complement strand
CACGCTGGAGCTGGGCGGCAAGAGCCCCGCGATCGTGGACCGCAGCGCCGATGTGGACCGCGCCGCCCAGCGCATCGCCTGGAGCCGCTACTTCAACGCGGGGCAGACCTGCATCGCCACCGACCATGTGCTGGTGCACCGCGATGTGATGGATCGTTTCCTGACCGCGACCGCGAAGCACGTGGAACGCTTCTATGGCATGGACCCGAAACAAAGCCCTCACTACGGTCGCTTGGTGAACGACAAGCGCTTCAACACGGTGAAGGGCTATCTGGACCATGGTCAGATCCGTTTCGGCGGGTCGCATGACACGACGGAACGCTACATCGCCCCCACGGTGCTCACCGATGTGCCGCTGGATAGCCCACCTATGCAGGAGGAGATCTTCGGTCCGGTATTGCCGGTGATCCCCTGGACCGAGCGGGAGGAGGTGCTCGCGATCGCCCGGCGGAACTCACACCCCTTGGCCACCTATGTCTTCAGCAGTGACCGCGAGGCGCAGCGTTACTTCACCGAAGAGATCCCTTTTGGCGGTGGATGCATCAACCACTGCATGCTCCAGTTCGGCAACCCGGAGCTCACCTTCGGGGGTGTGGGCAACAGTGGCATGGGGCGCTATCATGGACAGGCCACTTTCGACCTCTTCTCGCACCACAAGTCGCTGGTGCACGCCAGCACGCTGATCGATCCGGGCATCCAGTACCCGCCTTATGCCCCTTGGAAAGAGCGGATATTGCGCTGGGTTCTGCGCTAGGACCACCGCTCTGTGACGATCGTCACCATGCCGGCGCCCGGCGTGCCGGAGTTTTGCCTTCAGAACTCCACTCCATGCGCACCCTACTTTCCGCACTTCTCACGCTGACCCTGATCCATTCCAGCCACGCACAGGACCTGGGCGACCGGCGCATGGTCCTCGAAGAGATCACCGTACCGGGCATGCCGGGGATCCAGTCCTTTGCCTGGGCACAGCACGAAGGCGAGTGGCTCTTTGTGGGCGGACGGACGGACGGCCTGCATCGTCGCCAGCCTTTCGCGGCCTTCCTGGCAGCGGACAACAACACACAGGCCTACGTGGTGAACCCCGCGTTGGGGCAGGTGTGGAGTGCGGCCCTTTCGACCCTGCCCACCGCCCAGTTCGAGCAACTGCAGAGCACCAACATGGAGTTCCAACAACGGGGTGACATGCTCTACGTGATGGGTGGCTACGGCTTCTCCGCCACGGTCAACGACCACATCACCCACCCGGTGCTCAGCGCCATTAATGTGCCGGGGGCCATCGCGGCCATCAAGACCGCCCAGCCCATCGCTCCCCACTTCCGCTTCATCACCGATCAGCGCATGGCCGTCACAGGCGGTTACCTGGGCCAGTTGAATAATGCATTCCTGTTGGTCGGTGGTCAGCGTTTCATCGGGCGTTACAATCCCCAAGGTCCCGACTTCGGCCCCGGGTTCATCCAGGAGTACACCAACGCCATCCGGCGCTTCGGCATTGCCGATGACGGCACCGCGTTGTCCGTGACCGACTACGTTGAAACGGTGGATACCGTGAACCTGCACCGCCGGGATTACAACCTTGTTCCGCAGGTCTATCCGAACGGCACCCAGGGATACACGGCCTTCTCCGGAGTGTTCCAGTACGCATCGGACATCCCTTGGTTGAACATCGTGGATATTGACGCTGAAGGATACACGGTGGTGCCGGACTTCGAGCAGTTGCTCAACCAGTATCACACGGCCCACCTGCCGGCCTATTCAAGTGAGGCGAACAGCATGAGCACCATCTTCTTCGGGGGGATCGGGCGGTATTACTTCGATGCGAACGGCCAGCTGTGGGATGACCCGAACGTGCCCTTCGTGAACACCATCAGCAAGGTGGAGCGCACCACATCCGGGGCGCTGGCAGAGACGGCGATCGGCACCATGCCCGCCCTGCTGGGGTCCAGTGCGGAGTTCATCGTGATGCCTGACGTTCCGCAGTTGTTCGACAACATCATCGATCTCGACCAGCTCGTTGGCGACACGGTCGTGGCGGGTCACATCGTGGGCGGCATCGAGAGCAGCGCAGCGAACATCTTCTTCATCAACACGGGCACACAAAGCGATGCCACCACGCGGACCTTCCGGGTGCTGTTGATCCGCGACACCAACACGGGCGTGGGCGCCACGGATGTGGATGCCGTTGAGGAGGTGATCGGCGTGAGCCTGTCACCGGACCACGAACAGTTGATGGTCTCCCTTGATCTGCCACGTGCCGGCACGGTGGAGCTGAACTTGTTGGACAGCAGTGGCCGCACCGTACGGACCCTGCTTGCTGCGAAGGTGCCCATGGGCCGTCAGGTGCTGCACCATGACATCAAGGGTCTGGCCCCGGGGACCTATCTGGTGGAGCTCCGGATGCAGGACCTGCGGAGCACGGTGCGTTTCGTGCGCTGACCGCTCAGCCCTCCACCACCTTTTCGCCGCGCTTGGGTCGCAGGGCGTCGCGCACCACCTTCAGGTGCTGCTCATCGCATTCCAGCGTGGCGGTGGCTCGGATGGGCAGGGTGCTTACCCAGTGACGATAGCCGCTGATCTGTTGCCTTGCGCAGAACTCATCCACATGCCGGAGGAAGTGCTCGGCCGTGGTCGGTGCGTCAGGCCCGAAGAAATCCCAGTGGAAGCGAAGCAACGCCATCAGGCCAGGAGGTCACTGAGCAGGCGCATCTCCATGGCGGGGGCCATTTTCTCGTAGAGAATGCGGTAGGTGGTCTCCGTGATGGGCATATGCACCTTCAGCTTGCTGTTGATCTCGTGCACGCACTTCACGGCATGGTAACCCTCGGCCACCATGTTCATCTCCAGCTGGGCGGCCCTCACGCTATAGCCCTTGCCCACCATGGTGCCGAACTCGCGGTTGCGGCTGAAGGTGGAATAGGCCGTCACCAGCAGATCGCCGAGGTAGGCCGGTTCGTTGATGTCACGCGCAATGGGATGCACGGCGGTCACAAAGCGTTCGATCTCCTGGATGGCACGGCTCACCAGCACTGCGCGGAAGTTGTCGCCATAGCCCAGTCCTACGCTGATGCCGGCGCAGACCGCGATCACGTTCTTGAGGATGGCGCCGTACTCCGTCCCATAGATGTCGTCGCTCAGCGTGGTCTTCAGGAAGCGTCCGTTGAGCGCAGCGCTCATCATCTTCGCCGTGTCGTTGACCTGGCAGGCGATGGTGAGGTAGCTGAGCCGTTCCATGGCCACCTCCTCGGCGTGGCAGGGACCGCAGATCACCCCGAAATCCTTCACCTCCACGCCCCAGTATTGGAAGAGGTATTCCCCCACGATCTGGTTGGTCTCCGGCACGATGCCCTTCACCGCACTGAAGATGGTCTTCCCCTTGAGCTCGGCGGGGTCCAACTGGTCCAGGGCACCCTTGAGGAAGGCGCTGGGCACGGCGATCACCAGCACATCGGCGTCCTTCACCACAGCGTGGATGTCGCTGTCCATGGCCAGGCGCTGGGCGTCGAACTGGGCCGCACTGATGTAGTCGGGGTTGTGCCCGTACTTGCGGATGTGCTCAATGGTGGCAGGCTTGCGCACCCACCAGCCCACCTTCGGGGAATTGGCGGATAACAACTTCACCAGGGCGGTGCCCCAGCTACCGGCGCCGATCACGGCGATCCGTTGTTCTGTGCTCGTCATTGGGCGTGAAGATCGGTGATGTGCGGCACACAGGTGATGAGTGCACCATCAGGTCGACCCGGAGCGTCGACGGTGCGGGTGGTTACCCGAAACGCCGTACCGTCCTGTAGGCCTATCAAAAGGTCACCTCCATCATCACCTCCCTGCCCTCCCGCAGGACCTTCACCGGGGCCGTGTCGCCCTTGTTGAACTGGCCGAGGGCCTTCATGTAGCCCATCATGTCGTTCACCTCCACCGCACCGATGCCCATCACCACATCGCCCTTGCGCATGCCGGCGTTCGCCGCGGGCTTGCCTTCCGTCACCCCATCGATGCGCATGCCCTTGCCATCGTAGAGATAGTCCGGTACCACACCCAGGGTGACCTTGAAGCGAGGGGTGTTCTCGGTGTTCACCTCCTCGGTCTTGGTGAAGGCGATCTTGCCATCGTCGCTCAACGAGGTCAGCAGCGACTCGATGTAGCGCGTGATGCGGAGCATGCCCTCGTAGTTGATCTTGTCCTCGTCATCACTGGGTTTGTGGTAATCAGCGTGGGTGCCGGTGAAGAAGTGGATGGCCGGAACACCCTGCAGGAAGAAGCTGGTATGGTCACTGGGGCCGATGCCACTGGTGGTGGTCTTCACCTTGAGGTCGCCCACCAGCACACGCGGCACCTCCTCCCAGGCCGGCGACGTGCCCACCCCGTTGATACCGATGGCGCCGGTGCTGTCCAGGCGGCCCACCATGTCCAGGTTGATCATGTAGTTGAGCTCCGCGATCGGCACCGTGGGGTTCTTGGTCCAGTAGTTCGATCCGTACAGCCCCTTCTCCTCCCCACTGAAGGCGATGAAGAGGTAGTCGTTCGTGCGGGCCTCATCCATCTCGGCCAGGTCACGCGCCAGCTGCATCATCACGGCGATCCCGCTGGCATTGTCATCGGCCCCGTTGTGGATGGCCCGCTCTCCGCGGTGCAGGGAGCCTTCGTCGCCCCAGCCCAGGTGGTCCAGGTGGGCACCGATCACCACCACATTGGCGGCACCGTTGTCCAGCAGGCCCACCACGTTGTAGCCCGTGCGCTCCTCGCGGATGATGTCCACGTTGATCACACAGGGGTTGTTGTCGACCAGCAGGTCCTCGTATTGTTTGCCGGTGAGGAACACGGCCGGCACGGACAGGGGCGACACCTTGGGCGCAAGGGTGGGCTCCGGGGCCGTCGCATTCTCATCATCGTTGTAGAACACGATCCCGACCGCACCCAGCGCGATCACTTTCTCGGCGCGTGCCTGCAGGTCCTGGTAGGCCAGGTACTTGCTGTGCGGATGGGTGCCGTCCGGCGAACTGATGGCGATGGCGGCGATGCGGTCGGTGAGCACCAGGTCCTTCAGGTCCTCGTGCTTCAGTTCGGGTGCCTGGATGGCATAGCCCACCTTGTAGATCTTCCCACGTGCGGCACCCGTGGCTGAGTAGGGCATGGGGAAGAACTGCTCGCCCTGCTTCAGTTTCCGGCGGCCCAGTTGCATGGTGTTCATCGGGCCCAGGACCGGTTGCGCCTTGAAGGTGAAGGCCTGCAGATAGCTCGCCTGGTCGCCGTAGGGCATCAGGCCCACGTTACCGAATTTCCCGGCGATGTAGTCCACCGCCAGCTTCTCACCCGGCATGCCGGTCTCACGCCCTTCGAGGAGGTCGCTGGCCAGGTACTTCACATCGTACTTCATCTGGTCCTTGGCATCGGCGTCGGACATCAATTGGGCGCTGGCCACGGCGGGTGCGCAGAGGCTGGCGATCAGCAGCGGACGGAAGAGCATGTTCATGACGGCTGCGAAGATACCGAGGGACCATACCTTCGGTGGACCGGAATACGTTGGTATGACGCTGGCATGACCCACCATCCATGAAGAAACTGTTCGTCGGACTGGCCGGTGTGCTGGCCGTTCTCTACCTCTTGAACCCCACGCTCGGGGTGTTCGAGCTCATACCGGACAACATCCCTTTCGTTGGCAATCTGGATGAGGCAACTGCCACCATGGTGCTGATCGCCGCCATGCGCTATTTCGGCTGGGACGTCACTGATCTGTTCAAGAGCCGCACCGCGATCGACTTCGGAAAGGACCAATGACCATGCGCACACTTCTTACCGTTCTCGTAGCGCTTCTTGTCGCTTGCACGACTGCCGAACAAACCCGGGAAACCGCACCGAACCGCTGGTCGGAGGAACGGCTTTGGCCTGTATTGGAAGCGCAGGAGCATCGGGATACCGAAGCGCTGTGTGCGTTGTTGGTCGACAGTTCCGCCATGGTACGTGAAGCCGCAGCGCTGGCTTTTGCGAGTGTGCAGGACAGCGCGTCCGTGGGTTGCTTGTTGAAGGCGCTCACCGATCCGGTTGCCGGGGTACGCAGCACGGCCATCTTCGAATTGGGCTTCGTTGCGGACAGCGTATCCATACAACGTATGGCCGAAGTGGCGGTGAACGAACGCGACACCGTCGTTCAGCGGGCGTTCTTGAGCGCGTCCTTCCTGGCGATGCAGCGGAACGGGATGTTGAAGGACCCGAATGCGATCCTACACTATTTGGACAGCGGCATTGGCCATGAGCGGGCACGGGCGGCGGATGTGCTGCGGCGTCTGCCGGACAGCACCTTGAGCCTGATCGTCGACGAGATCCGCGATAGGATACCAGCTCACTCCGCCGATGTGCGTCAGTTCCTTGTGCTGGCCTTGGGCAAGTCCGGTGATCGCGGGCAGTGGCCCTACTTGGAGAGGACCATGGTGTTGGACTCGGACCCCGGGGTCCAGGTCAATGCCTTGCGTGCTTTGGGCCTTGTTGTGGGCCCAGTGTTCGACACGCTGGCATTGGCCATGACCGCCATCCATCCGCTGGGCTACGCCGCGTGGGACCTGCTGAAGGACCGGCCACCGCTCAGTGGCCGCAGCTACCTGGACCCGATCGGACCGGAGTTGGATGCCGGTCTTCGGATACGCTTGTTGGGCATGGCCATGAAGCACGGCGATGCAGCATTGGCCGACAGTGTGCGGGTTGTGCTCGATGCCATCGTAAACACCTCAGAGGATGCGTACCAGCGTGCCGCTGCCATCGAAGCACGGGCTTCGCAGGTGGATGAAGCCTTCCACAACGAATTGCTCACCCTCCTGAGCAGCGATGCTCCTGCGGTGGTGCGTCAGGCCGCGTTCCAAGGCTTGGTGAAGGAAGCGCGTGACTTCATGGCCACGGCTCGATTTGCGAACGTGGAGGCACAGTACAAGCAGCTTGGTGCTGTCGTCCGCGCGGCCATGGCCACGGGCGATGCCGGTTTGATCAGTGCCGTTGCCGAGTTGCTGCTGGAATACGAGGCGTTGGCCCTTCGCGAGATGCTTGATCCCGCCACAGAGCAACGATCGCTTGCCGCGCTGCTTCCCATCCGCGATCTGGAAGCGCGTTTACTACTTGATCAGGTGAGCGCCCTGCGTGATGGCCTCCCCGCACCCAAGCACGTTGCGCCACTCTTCAACCACCCCATCCATACCGCCAAGCTCCGCACCCTTCCCCAAGGCCAACGCTACCGCATCACCACCGAAAAGGGCATCATCATCCTCGCCACCGATGTAAACGAATGCCCCGGCAGCAGCCTCGCCTTCGATTCACTCGTCACCGCGGGCTACTACAACGGCAAGGCCTTCCACCGCATGGTGCCCAACTTCGTGGTACAGGGCGGTTGCCCGCGAGGCGATGGCTACGGTGGCATGCCCTGGACCCTGCGCACGGAGATCGGTCGCAAGCTGTTCACTGCTGGGTCGGTAGGCCTTGCTTCTGCTGGAAGGGACACGGAGAGCTGCCAGTTCTTCATCACGCACAGCGCCACGCCTCATTTGGATGGCCGCTACACCCGTTTCGGGGAAGTGGTGGAAGGCATGGATATCGTCTGGCAGTTGCAGGTGGGCGACGTGATGGAGAAAGTGGAGCGGATCGACTGATCTTCGCGCATGGTCAAGCGCATCCCCTCCATGCACGGTGTAACGACCGAACGTCTCCTGTTCCGTGCGATCTCGATGGACGACCGCCACTGGTGGATGGAGTACATCAGCAGCGCCGATGCCATCCGCTTCATGTCCCTCACGGTGGGGAGCGAGGACAGTTGCCGCGAGTTCATCCAGCGGGCCTTGGACCGGCAGCGGACCGACGGCTCAGGACTGAATGCCATCATCGAACAAGCCAGCGGCAAACCCGTGGGCATGATCGGCCTGTTGACGCAGGTGGTGGATGGTGTGGATGAGCTGGAAGTGGGCTACCACCTGCTGCCATCCGCCTGGGGCAAGGGCTATGCGACGGAAGCCGCCATCGCCTGCAAGGAATTCGCGCGCCAGCACAATGTCGTATCGTCGGTGATATCGCTGATCGACCACGAGAACTTCGCCAGCCAGGCGGTGGCCAAGCGGAATGGCATGACCTACGAGAAGGACACCGTGCATCGCGGAGTTCCGGCGATGGTGTGGCGGGTGCTGCTTTGACGATAAGGTCGCACAGGCATCTTGCCTGTGCATTCAAGACATGACATGGTCAGGACGCCTGTGTGACCTTAGTCAAACTTTTCCGGCCGCATCTGGGGGAACAGCAGCACTTCCTGGATCGCGGGGTTGTCGGTCAGCAGCATCACCAGACGGTCCATGCCGATGCCGATGCCGGACGTTGGTGGCATCCCGTACTCCAGTGCGCGCAGGAAATCCTGGTCGATGAACATGGCCTCATCGTCACCTCGTTCCATCAGCTTCAGTTGCTCCTCGAAGCGTTCGCGCTGGTCGATGGGGTCGTTCAGCTCGCTGTAGGCGTTGGCCACTTCGAAGCCGGCCACGAAGAGCTCGAATCGCTCGGTGAGACGCGGGTCCTCGCGATGCTTCTTGCACAGCGGGCTCATCTCCACTGGAAAATCGGTGACGAAGGTGGGCTGGATCAGTTCGGGCTGCACCAGTGTGCTGAAGAGCTCGTCGATCAACTTGCCTTTGCCCATGCTGGGGGCCACCTCGATGTGGTGCTTCATGCACAAGGCCCGGATGTCGTCCTCCTCCATGTCCAACACGTTGAGGCCGATCTTCTCCTCGATGCTGCCCACCATGGTGATGCGCTTGAAGGGCGCGGCGAAGCTGATCTCCCTGCCTTGGAACGTGGCGGTCGGCGTGCCGTTCGCAGCGCTGGCCACCTTGCTGAACACACCCTCGATGAAGTCCATCATCCAGATGTAGTCCTTGTAGGCCACATAGAGCTCCATCACCGTGAACTCCGGGTTGTGCGTGCGGTCCATGCCCTCGTTGCGGAAGTTGCGGCTGAACTCGAACACGCCGTCGAAGCCCCCCACGATGAGGCGCTTCAGGTAGAGCTCGTTCGCGATGCGCAGGTAAAAGGGCACATCCAGCGCGTTGTGGTGCGTGGCGAACGGACGGGCCGCAGCTCCGCCGGGGATGGCCTGCAGCACAGGCGTATCCACTTCGAGGTACCCGGCCTCCTGGAATGAGGCACGCATGGCATCGAACACCCGGGAGCGCTTCAGGAAGGTCTCCTTCACACCGGGGTTCACGATCAGGTCCACGTAGCGCATGCGGTAGCGCTGCTCGGGGTCCACGAAGGCATCGTGCACGTTGCCCTGGTCGTCGGTCTTCACCACGGGCAGGGGACGCAGTGCCTTCGCCAGCACGGTCAGTTCCTTTACATGCAGGGTCAGTTCGCCGGTCTGGGTGGTGAACATGAAGCCTTTCACGCCGATGAAGTCGCCCAGGTGCAGCAACTTCTTGAAGACCTCGTTGTAGAGCGTCTTGTCCTCGCCGGGGGCGATCTCGTCGCGGTTGATGTAGATCTGCTGATCACCGGTGGCATCGCGCAGCACGGCGAAACTGGCCTTGCCCATGATGCGCACGCTCATCAGCCTTCCGGCCAGCACCACGTTCGCCTCAGGCTGCTGCCCTTCCGACGCATGTCCCACCCCCTTGAACTCCTCCTTCACCTTGACCGCCGTGTGTGTGACCGGGTATTGGGCGGCAGGGAATGGCTCGATACCGAGGGCACGGAGCTTTTGGAGCGCTTCGCGGCGGACGAGCTCCTGATCGGATGGGTTGTGGGACATGAATACGTCTGAAAATGGACCTGCCTAGCGGCAGGCAGGCCGCGAAGATACCCGTAGTCCCTGACCTTCAGGCCAGCATCAACCCCTTGAGCGGTTCAAAGTCCTTCCGGTTCAGGGTCAGTAGCGCACAGTCGTGGGCCATTGCCGTGGCGGCGATCAGGTGGTCGCTGATGTGCGCACCCCGATGTTTCCAGGCGCTCTTGGTCAGCTCCCGAAAGTGCACGGACACCTCCATGGTGAAGGGTAGCACATGATAGTTCGAGGAAAGGTGCGCGAACCAGTGATCACCCTCTTTCCGGTTGCGCGCACCTGAGACGACTTCGGCCAGCACCACATCACAGATCACCGGCTCATGTCCTTCCAGTCTGGACAAGGCATCCAAGGCGGCAGGCTCCTTCCGCGCGAGGCCGATGATGACGCTGGTGTCGATCAGTACTGTCGCCATGCCTTCTCGCGCAATTTCTTCAGATCGATATCACGATCCGCCCAGATCCCCCAGAACTCCATCAAGGGGTCCTTGCGGCCTTTCTCCTCCCGTTCAATGAATTCGGAGAATACCGCCGAGATACTGGTCTTTCGCCGTCGGCTCAAGGCGCGGGCTTTGCGCTTCACCTTTTCATCCACCAACAACGTGAGCTTGGTCTTCATCGTACGTGCGTTGAACCAAATGTACGTACGTCATAAGGCATTTGCAAACCATTGGCAGGAAGGACCGTATGAGCGGTCTAATTTCGCACCACCTTCAACGGAAACCCATGTACAATCTCATCGACGCATTCCCACGCCAACTGAAAGAAGCCCTGGAGATCGGGCGCAAGGCAGAGCTGAAGGCCCCCGGCGGCCCTTACGGCAATGTGGTCGTCACCGGCCTGGGCGGCAGCGGCATCGGGGGGCGTATCGCGGCCCAGCTGGTGCACAAGGAGGCCAAGTGCCCCATCGAGGTCTACAACAACTACTACCTGCCCGGCTATGTGAACCACAAAAGCCTGGTGATCGCCTGCAGCTACAGCGGCAACACCGAGGAGACCCTGGCCGCCATGGAGCAGGCGCTGAACAAGGGCGCCCGTGTGGTGGTGATCACCAGCGGTGGCACCATGCTGGAGCTCGCCAAGGCACGCGGACTGGACCACATCCTGATCCCCGGAGGCAACCCGCCCCGCACCATGCTGGCCTATTCACTGGTGCAGCAGTTCTTCATCCTGAACCACTTCGGGATCATCGGTGATGGTTTTGAGGGCGCGATCAAGACCGCGGCCAACATGCTTGCCGATGAGCAGGACGCCATCAAGAAGATGGCACAGGAACTGACGGAAAAGCTGGTGGGCAAACGCCTGGTGATCTACAGCGAGGCCAGCACCGAGGCCGTGAGCATCCGCTTCCGGCAGCAGGTGAACGAGAACAGCAAGGAGCTGTGCTGGCACCACGCCATCCCCGAGATGAACCACAACGAGCTGGTGGGCTGGGCCGGTGGCAAGGCCGATATCGCCGTGGTGATCTTCCGCCACAAGGAGGACCACGAACGCAGCCAGATCCGCATGGAGATCAACAAGGAGGTCTTCAAGCAATACACCCCGCACATCCACGACGTGTGGAGCCAGGGCGATACCGCCTTCGCGCGCCAGCTCTTCCTGATCCACCTTGGCGACTGGGTGAGCTACTACTGGGCGGAGAAGAAGGGCGTGGACCCCACGGAGATCGGCGTGATCAACATGCTGAAGGGGAAGTTGGCGGAGATGAAGTAAGAGGCAAGCGACGAGTTGACGAGCGGCAAGTGGGTAAGCCTACTGGCCGCTCGTCTGTTTAGAACTCGCCACTTCTGCAAGACCTTTGCCCCGTGAGACAAGTCCACTTCCAAGACCTCGGCCTGATCGACTATGCCGATGCATGGGCCTACCAGACCAAGCTTTTCCAGGCCACCATCGACCGGAAGATCGCCAACCGCAACCTGCCGGAGAATGAACAGGTGCCCACCGAGGACCACCTGCTCTTCTGCGAGCACCCCCACGTGTACACCTTGGGTAAGAGCGGCAAGCAGAGCCACCTGCTCCTGAACGAACAGGAATTGCGAGAGAAGGGCGTGCAGTTCTTCCCGATCGACCGTGGCGGCGACATCACCTACCATGGACCCGGACAGATCGTGGGCTACCCGATCTTCGATATGGATCACCACTTCACGGACATCCACCGCTTCCTGCGCACCCTGGAGGAGGCCGTGATCGGCACGCTGGAGGCCTACCACATCAAGGCCGGTCGCATCGAAGGCCTCACCGGCGTGTGGCTGGACTGGACCGAACCCTTGAAGGCCCGGAAGATCTGCGCCTTCGGCATCCGCGCGAGCCGTTGGGTCACCATGCACGGCTTCGCGTTCAACGTCAACACCGACCTGGGCTACTTCGAGAACATCGTGCCCTGCGGCATCACCGACAAGGGCGTGACCTGCATGGCCAAGGAGCTGGGCGGTCTGCTGGACATGGAGGAGGTGAAGAACCGCTTGAAGATGGAACTGGCGGACCTGTTCGATGTGGAGCTGGTGAGCTAACTTCCACCGCATGATCCTGACCCATTGGCACCGGGTTGTATTGCTGTTGACGGCCAGTCTGTGTGTGCTGCTTGTCCTTCGCGCCATCCACTGGTACCCGCTCCTGCCGGACCGCTTCCCGATCCATTTCGACGCTGCTGGCTCACCGGATGGCTGGGCCAGAAAAAGTCCCGTGACCTGGGGCTTGCTCCCCGGTGTCGCCCTATCTGTGGTCTCCGGCATGATCCTGCTTGCCCGCGCCATCCCTTCCATAGCCAAGCACTCGCCCGAACTGATCAATATCCCGAACAAAGCACGTTTCCTGATGCTCGCCGATCATCAGCGGATGGAGGTCACACGGCCGCTGGCCACCTACCTGAGGGGCGTGTCCCTCCTTATGGCCGCGCTGCTCCTGTACATCGTGGAAGGCATCGGCCGCGTGGCGACGGGTGTTTCTGCAACGCATCCATCCTGGCCTATGTTGGTGTTCGTGGTCGGTGTCATCGGTGGCCTTCCCTTGCTGGTACGCGCCACCAATAAGGCGATGCGGTCGCACGCACAATAGCCGTTGCAAGCCCCCTTACCTTCGGCACGAACGCCCCGGCCATGCACGTGTTGAAGAAAGTCCTTCTCGGGACCATCGTCCTGCTCCTCATCCTCATCGCCCTTGCCTACCTCAGCGGCAACGACCATTTGGTGCGCGGTGTGCGCTTCACTTACCTCATGGGCCGCAACAGTCCGGAGATCGACGACCGCGACTTCTTCCCCTACGCCACCATAGCGGCCACGGCACCGCAGCCCTGGCCACAGAGCGCACGCTACGGCAACCTGGCCCTCAGCGCCGAACAGGAAGCGAAGTTGCAGGAACTGCACAGCGTGGGCTTCGCCGTGTTCCAGCACGACAGCCTGATCTTCGAGCAGTACTTCAACGGCTGGGACGCCGACAGCGTGAGCAACAGTTTCAGCGTGGCCAAGAGCTACATCAGCGTGCTCACCGGCATCGCCATGGGCGAAGGGAAGATCAACAGCGTGTTCCAACCGGTGGGCGACTTCCTGCCGGAATACAAGGAGGGGTGCTACGCGAAGATCAACCTCTGGCACCTGTTGACCATGAGCACCGGTCTGGACTGGAGCGAGAGCGGCGCCAACCCCTTCAGCGACAACGCCAAGGGCTACTACGGCACCAACGTGCGCGAACTGAGCCTGATGCAGCCCTGCCGCGAGGAGCCGGGCAAGGAACTGGACTACATCAGTGGCAGCACCCAGATCATGGCCGAGGTGCTGGAGGCCGCCTACGGCAAGCCCCTGGATGAACTGGTGCGCGAGAAGATCTGGACACCGCTGGGCTGCGAGCATGACGCCTACTGGGGAAAGGACCGTGAGGAGGGCGATTTCAAGGCCTTCTGCTGCCTCTATGCCACGGCCCGCGACTTCGGCCGAATCGGGCAACTTTACCTGGACAGTGGCATGTGGCGCGGCAGGCAGCTGCTTCCCCGCGAATACTGGCAGGCCTCCATCACACCGGCCGCCATCCAGGACAAGGGCGCACCCAACAAGCGCTACGGTTACTTCTGGTGGCTGGCGGAGGTGGACGGAAAGCCCATCCACTACTGCCGCGGCTTCCACGGCGAGTATGTGGTGGTGATCCCGCACGAGGACCTGGTGCTGGTGCGCACGGGCATGAAACGTGAGGAGGTGAACGCCACGGGCCATCCGCAGGATGTGTTCCAGTGGATCGATATCGCCCGTGAACTGGCTGCGCGGAAAACCTAGTACCGATCTTTGCACCCCTTAGCGAACGCGGAAGGAACAGATGCGAAAGGACATTCATGCACCCAAGGTGGAGGGCGTCGCCATGGCGGTGGTGCGCGAACCCGATGAGGAGGGGGACGAGGCCTGGTACGTGTACCTGATCAACCAGAAGGATGAACGGCTGGAGAACGTGCTGGTCAGTTCGCGGGGCTATGGCGAGCTGGAGGGCGAGACGCGCCGCACCAGTGAGATGCGCCATTTCCTGGACACCCTGGAGCCCCGGAGCTGGGCCCGCATCGAACGTATCGTGGAGGACGTGTTCGCCCTGAACAACCAGTACTGGCTCAGTTTCTACCTCGGCCAGGAGCTCTTCGACCGCAAGTACATCTTCGTCGCAGGAAGCATCGAAGAGGAGAATTTCACCACCCTGCCGCTGATGAACAAGCGGGGCGTGATGATCGGGTAGTACAGCCACATCTTGGGGGCCGGGCGCCGGTCCCGGAGCGTTTTCAGCTTGTGGGGCCGATCGGTGTATTTCCCGAAGAGCGTACCTTCAGGTTTGAAAAAACCCTCCCATGCGCCCCGACAGTGCCCGCGACCTCAGCAAGATCCTGTTCCTGGACATCGAGACCGTTCCCCAGCAATACGCATGGAGCGAACTGGACGATCGGACCGCCAAGTTGTTCAGTGACAAGACGCGCTTCGAACAGGAGCGCAATGCACGCACGGCCGAGGAACTCTACAGCGAGAAGGGAGGCATCCTGGCCGAGTTCGGGAAGATCATCTGCATCGGGGTGGGCAGCCTGCACCGGCAGGAAGGCCAGCTGGGCCTGCGCGTGACCTCCTTCCATGGTGATGATGAGCGTGAGCTGCTGGAGCGTTTCGTGGAACTGCTGGACCGGCACTACCACACGGATGACCACTGGCTGTGCGGCCACAACGCCAAAGAGTTCGACTTTCCCTGGATCGCCCGGCGCTGCGTGGTGAACCGCATCAAACTGCCCAAGCTGCTTGACATCGCCGGACTGAAACCGTGGGAGGTCGGTCACCTGGACACCATGAACCTCTGGAGCTTCGGCGACCGCAAGGCCTACACCTCGCTGGCCCTGCTCACCCACATCCTGGGCATTCCCACCCCGAAGGACGACATCAGCGGCGCCGATGTGGCCAGGGTTTACTACGCCGACAAGGACCTGGAGCGGATCGCCACCTACTGCAAGAAGGATGTGGTGGCCACCGCGCAGGTCTTCTTGCGCTTGACGGGGAAAGACCTGGTGTCCGAGGAGCACATCGTTCTGGTGTGATCGTCATCCGCTCCACGCTGAAGAGGTGTACTTTTCCACCTCCTCTTTTTCTGCCTGCAGCGACCTTGACCGCGTATTCCAGATCGAGCCTGAAGGACCTGCACCACCCCTGTGATCCATGGGCCGTGTGGTCTTGCGCATATTTCCCCCTGCTATCCGTTCTTCACCCCATGAACGGCCCATCGACCCATCATTCAGCATGAGCCCTAACGCGTTCCTGCTGCGCATGCTGGGCTTGATGGTGATCCTCCTGGGGCTTGTCGCTTGCGCCGAATGGTGGTTACGGGGCCGCCTTTTCGGCGACGGGGCCTGTGTAGAATGGCGAGATCCGAACATCTACACCTGGCGCTACTCTGTGGGGGAGCGTATCGTGGAACAGGACGACCAGGCCAAGCTTTCCGTGCTCTGGAGCACCTCGGCCGCCTCTCACTTGGAAGGAGCGCACCCGCTGCTGGGTTGGTCCGGCGGTTTGGATAGTGCCACACTTCTTCCGTCCGGGTTCCGGGCCGGAAGCGGCAAGGCACCCTTCGTCCTGCTGGGGGCCGGATGGGCTGAACTGGGAGCCGGGCGCCTGGTCGCGGAGGACCCGGTCATTCGCGCCGGCCTGGACCTCGTCGACCTCAGCGTGCCCGGGTTCTCCATGGACCAGGACCTGCTCTTGCTTGAGCGCACCTTGCCGAACTTCCGCGGAGGGCAGGTCCTTCTGTGGATCGACGTGGACCGCCTGGACCACCTGCAACGGACCTTCGTGGGCAGACCCAAGCCCTGGTATACGCCGACACCGAGCGGGGGCAAGTTGGAGGGGGTGCCGGTCGAAGCGGACATTCGACGCTTTCTTGAAGACCACCCCTCCGACCCGGGACTCTACAGTTTTCACGTGTTCCGGTCCTTGGTGCTGAAGGATACCGTGATGTCCGCGCAAGCCATACAGGCGAGGGAAAGTTCCCTTCAGGAGCTGACCAAACGTTTGTTTTTCATGCATATCAAGAACGCCGAGGAGGCCGGGGTCACGCTTCGCCTGATCTTGGACCAGCGCGCCACGGGAGCTCATACCGATGATCGCCGATGGGCACTGGAGCAGGTATGCAATGATCATCATGTGGAGTTCGACATTCTTCCGCGACAGACCGACGGATCCGACACGCCCTTCCATGGAGATGCCTGTGCACTGCTGGCCCGCAAGGCCTGCTATGCATTCGACTTCGACAGGGACCCTGAGCTGACTGCGATCCGATCTCTTCGCGCGGATGACCAAGCAGCCACCGACCCCTTGAAAGAGCTCATGGTCAGGATCATGAGCGACTCCAGCTGGCTGGGAACGATCAAGGAGAAGGCCTTGGTGAACAGGGTTCCGGTACGCGAGATGCTGAGACGCGATGCCCAATATTCGCTTGACCATTATGCCAAGTAGCATGGGAGGGAGCAGGCGGTCACATCCGGACCAGCGGATCCAGTGGGTCGGGTTCTTCGCAGCGCTGCTGGCGTTCATGGTGGTGCTCACCAAGAGCTGGGGCTTCCATCAGAACGACCTCTACCTGGTGCTGAAGCCCACCAGCGATGGCTGGGGCTACTATCACTATCTCCCGGCCCTTCTGGGTACCCATGAGTGGGCGCATCTTCCCTGGACCCACCAGCTCGAGAACCTGAACGGGCTGAGCATGTTCACCTATGGAGTGGCGCTCCTGGAGTTGCCGTGGTTCCTGGTCGGCCATGGAATGGCCTGGGCGACAGGCATGAACACCGATGGCTATAGTGCACCGTATGCGACCAGTAACCTGTTCGGCATGGCCGTGTACGCCGGCGCTGCAGTGAACCTGCTGTTCCATGCCCTTCGTCGCCGCTTTCCCATAACCATCGCGCTGGCGACCCCGCTGCTGCTGTTGGTCGGCACCAACCTGTACTTCTACTCCACGAAGGAACCGGTGATGTCCCACGCCTACATCTACTTCCTTTTCGCGGCCCTTCATTACCTGGTCGTACGGAATGTGGAGGAGCCCAAGGCCCTGCGCACGCTGGGCATCATCGTCATCTGCTCGGTCGCATTGCTCATCCGGCAATTGCACGTTGTCGCCATCCTGTTCCCGGCCTTCTATCTCGTGTCGAACTGGAGTGATGTCCGGGGTCGGCTGCAGTGGTTCGGCCAGAACCGGCTCATCACCCTCCTGGCCGTGGTGCTGGCCATGCTGGTGTGGGTGCCCCAAATGAGCTACTGGAAGTTGATCACCGGGAAGTACTTCATCTTCCCTTACGGTTACAAGGACGAGCACTTCATTTATGCCTTGGACCCACACCTCGCGGACGTGCTGGTCGGGGTGGTCAATGGCTGGTGGGTCTACACCCCACTGATGGCGTTGGCCTGCGGAGCCCTTGTATGGATGGTCATCCGCAGGGTGAGCGGAGCTGTGCCCATCCTCTTGATGGTCACCCTGGTATGGTACGCCTATTCCGCATGGTGGTGCTGGTGGCTCGGCGGAGCCTTTGGTCACCGTGGTTTCGTGGAGTACTACGCCTTCCTCTCCATTCCATTGGCCTGGCTGCTGGAGCGCCTCTCGCGCACCGCATGGCCGTGGCGCCTGTCATCAGCGATCCTCATTGCACTGCTGATCTATGTGAACCTGAGCATGACGGACATCACATCCTGGGACTGGAACAAACCCGACTGGACGTGGTCCCGGCTTGGCGAGGTCTACATCCGGATCTTCAGTTGAACCGTTGATCAATGGCTGTGTCGGAACGCGGAGCTTCCTGCACGGTCAGAGCAAAGGGTCATTGAAGAGGTTCGCCAAATGGCGTCACCGGGTTGCAACGGTTACTTTGGCGGCACATTTCCATGACGTCGCGTCGTGCCCTACTCCTTGGCGGTTCACTGGTGATCCTGGTCAGCGGCACGATCATGTATTGGAGCGGAGGCCTGAAGGAGAGCCTGCGCATGCCATCAAGCAACCACGACCTACCGGCGACACCTGCAAAGCACGCCAACTGGACCGCCCTTTTACCTACTGATACCGCCACGATCACCACGGGCGATCCAGCGCCCCATGACTTTGCCTGCCGTTCGCGATCGGCACTGACCATGTCCATCGGAGACCACTGGATCCAGCCCAACCTGCACTTCGACTTCGAGCACAGTGCCGACAGCAATTGGATCAGCAGGCAAAAGGCACATACCGGAAGTTCGTGCATGCTGATCAAGGAGGGTGTGGAGTACACTCCTGCGATCAGACGCAGCGTGGTGAACGTGGCGGACAGCCTGGTGGCTGTCAACGTGGGACTATGGCTCCTGACCGACACCACCGACCCTTCCCTGACGATCGTCTCAACAGTTGAGCGCAGGGGCCAGCAAGTGGCCTGGGCCGGGAAGGAGCTGGATACCTTGGAACACGTGCCCGGCGTGTGGCAGCGCCTGAATGCAGAGTTTCAATTTTCGGAACTTGTCCTTGCACAGGATGACGTGATCAGCGTGTACCTCTGGAACCGGAACAAGCAGCAGGTATATGTCGATGACATGGATATCGTCTTCCGCAGTCGCCGTATACCCGGAAGGACGACAGGCGAGGCCTTTCGCATCGAAGGCCCAAAGGGCGGGCACATGCCCCTTCCCTTCGCCAAGGTCTCGTTCGTGGCCGATGTTGACCCGAAAAGCGGGGGGGTCTTCGTGGGACAAGCAGCGCCCCCGATCATCGCACCTGAGGTCCCCTTGGCCCCTGGCAGTGCGCACCGTTTTCGTTTGCCGGCCGGAAGCGCTGTCGGGCACGTGGTGGACGCCGATGGTACTGCACGTGCATTGGTGCGTGCATGGTGTCCGGAGGTGGGGCGCGATCTCCTGGGCTATGAGCACGTGCTGGTGTCCCCCGGTGATCGGGGGCTTCGGTTCATCGCATTCGATGTGGATATCGATGCGGCATCAGGCCGACGTACCGTCGCACAGGTCCCGGCACCGATCGGTGCGGAGCTTCTGCTCACCTTGGAAACACCATGAGGGCGCACGCACCCATACTCCTCGCCGCATTGCTCACCGCGTGCACACAGGGCGATCGCACGGGCGGTCTCAAGGTCCTGGAGAACTGGACCACCGAGGAGAACGGCATCAAGGTCATCGACCTGGACTACGCGGATGCGTTGGACAGCGGCTTCGTGGTCCCCAGTGTGAGACAAGTGCCGGAAGGTCGCTTCTCCTTTCAGTTCACGGTGAACGACACTACGGGGACCTTATCGCGTTTCCGCTATAAACTGTACTACCTGAACGATTCCTACAAGTTCGCACATGCCGCGGAGAACGGCGACCAGCATCCGCTCGCGCATGAGAACTTCTACGGCAGTTGGGAGGACCCCAAGGAGGGCTTCCGCCTGACCACCCCTGCGGACGAACGCGGCCTTGTGGTTAAGGACCGGTTCCGCATCCGTGGCGACCCCAGGGACGAACCCGAACACTTGGACTCGCTCGGTCGGACGGCCCGTTGGTCGCGCAATCCACGGGTGGGCCTGTACCGCTTCATGGTAGTGGTGATGCCCGAGTCCCACTTCCAACATTCACCCCCGCCCCGCGCTGTCTGCGACATCAGTGCCCGGGAGAACGGGCTTCATGTGGACCCGTTCTGGTACTGGCTTCACGGCCCGGGATCCAGGGACACCGCGGTACATGTGCTGCTGGCTGATGAACGGTTGCACGTGCGCGCACGGCCCGACCTTGGCGCAGGTGTGCACATCCGCAGCGAGGTGCCTGTGGATGGTGTGGCGTTCACGCCGAACTGCGGCAACTCGCCCGAGCTCTTCAAGAGGGCACCTTTCGAACAGTTCATCCACTACGTCGACCCCTCCACCCGATTCGAGAACATTCCCTTGATCGCCGATGTGCTTTCGAACGAGTACACGCCGGCGGACCATGACCGTTACCGCTGCCTGTTCCCTGCGGACCAGATGGTGCAATTGCGGCCCATGACCACCGGCACGCCCTGTGCCACCGTCACCAGCGATCCGGAACGAAAGCGCATTCAACTGCGCAACCCCGCGAGCAGCCATGGCAATTGGCGCAAGGAGAATGTTGGCATCCGTGCCCGACACGGCCTGGCCTATGGCAAGTACCGGGTGAAGTGCAAGCTGACGCGCCTGCTGAACGATTCGGACATGTGGGTGGGGATCACCAACGCGATCTGGCTGATCAATGACGGCGCACCGGGCGGCTTTCGAAGGCCTTGCGAAAAGGACGGGTACCTGAAGAACTACTATGGCGGTGATGGCGACCAACGGGTGCCGCGCGTGGAGTATTCCGAGATCGATTTTGAGGTCCTGAAGACCGCACCCTATTGCCCGCAGAAGGGCTTCCCCCCCAGCTACCCCCAGCAGTTGGCCCTTCCGAATGAGCGTACCGCATGGACCTACAGTACGAGCGAAGTGCGCACGGACCGACCCGGCCAGATCACCGTGGCCTGCACCAATTGGGATATGGCCTGCCATACGCCGCCCCGGTTCGGAAAGGGTTGTCAGCCCATGGATCGCAATGGCCAGACCTTCGTGAGCCATCGCTGGGATGAGAACTACAGGGCGCTCACCCAGAAGTCCGAAGCTTCAGACATGGAGCTCTTCGGTGGAGATCATTACTGGTTCGAGATCGACTGGCGGCCCGAGGAGATCATCTGGCGCATCGGGCCCGAGCTCGATCAGCTGCGCGAAGTGGGCTACATGGACCGGTCCATCACCGAGATCAGCAATGTTCAGATGCTGTTGATCATCACCCAGGAATTCCACAACACGCGCTGGTGGCCCGGCACCCCCTATGAGCAAGGCTTCATCCCCTTCCCGGCCAAGGACCTCGTGGGTGAGATCCTCGAGATCTCCGTGGAATAGTTCATCGGGAACAATGACCGAAGAACCGGCAACGACCCTTCACTTCCGCAGGGTGCGCACCACCTTCAGACGCAGGTCGTTCATCCGGAAGGGCTGTCCCGAACGGTTCCAGAGATATAGCTTGTTGCGCACATCAGAGGCACGCGGAGGCACGCGAAAGCGATGCTCGAACGTTCCGTTCGCCAACTTCTCCGACCAGTAGCTCAAGCGGCCCTCAGCGCTTTCTTCGGTGAACACCAGTTCGGTCGCATCGCCGTTGCCTTCCAAGATGGCTTCGCCGCTGAAGACCAGTTCAGCGTAGTACATGTCCTTCGAACCCAGGGGAAGGTCCAGTAGTTCCATGGGGAATTCTCCTCCCTGAAAGCAGTGACCTTCGACCCCGGTCGGGCAGGGCAGTGTATCCATACGATGGACGAGCTCCACAAGAAAGCCCTGTCCGGGATCAAGGATCTGCTGTTGTTCCTCTTTACGTGTGCCCATCACGCGGAGCAGTTCCATACGCAGGTCCGCGATCCGCAGGCCCTTACCGGACCGGTTCCAGATGTAGAGCTTGTTGCGTACATCAGGTGCACGGGGCGGGATTCGATAGTGATGCGAGAACTTTCCGTTCACCAATTTCTCCGACCAGTAGCTCAGCTTACCCGATGCGTTCTCCTCAACGAACACCAGTTCGGCCTGTTGGTCTTCACCATCCAGAAAAAGCTCACCACTGACGGTCATTTCCGCATACAACTGGCCGGGGGCATCGGTCGGGATGTCGGATACGTCCAGCGGGAACTCCGTGCCCTGAAAACAACGGCCGCCAACCCCGGGCGGACAGGGCATCTCGTCAGATCGGTGGGCCACCTCCACTTGAAAGCCCTTATCGGGGTCAAAAAGCACC